>NZ_QEIO01000399.1 GCF_003336425.1 Marinitenerispora sediminis
ACCGGACCGGCAGCGGAGCGCGCGCGAGGAGGCGGCCGGGCTGCGCTCGGACGCCACCGAGGCCGAGCGCGAGGCCGCCCGGATCGAGAAGGCCGCCGAAGACGCCCGCCACCAGGCCGAGCAGGACGCCGAGCGGGCCCGCGAGGCGGCGAAGGAGGCCGCCCGCACCGCCGAACGCGACGCACGCACCGAGCAGCGTGACGCGAACATCCGGCGGGAGACGGTCTCCCGTCACGACCGCGCCGTCACCGCGGCCGACGAGGCGGCCCGGCAGGCCCGCGACACCATGGAGCGCGACCAGCGCAACATGTGGCGCGACCAGCTCGACCTC
>NZ_QEIO01000400.1 GCF_003336425.1 Marinitenerispora sediminis
GAGGTCGAGCTGGTCGCGCCACATGTTGCGCTGGTCGCGCTCCATGGTGTCGCGGGCCTGCCGGGCCGCCTCGTCGGCCGCGGTGACGGCGCGGTCGTGGCGGGAGACCGTCTCCCGCCGCACGGCCCGGTCGCGCTGAGCGGCACGTGCGTCGCGTTCGGCGGTGCGGGTCGCCTCCTTCGCCGCCTCGCGGGCCCGCTCGGCGTCCTGCTCGGCCTGGTGGCGGGCGTCCTCGGCGGCCTTCTCGATCCGGGCGGCCTCGCGCTCGGCCTCGGTGGCGTCCGAGCGCAGCCCGGCCGCCTCCTCGCGCGCGCTCCGCTGCCGGTCCGGT
>NZ_QEIO01000401.1 GCF_003336425.1 Marinitenerispora sediminis
CCGCGAGCTGCCGGAGTTCACCTGGGAGCAGGCCACCCGCGCCGAGGCGCTGCGCTCGGCCGTCGGCGCCTGACGCCGGACGTCTGACGCGGCGCGGCCCCGGAGTCCACCCGGACTCCGGGGCCGCGCCGCGTCCGGCCGGCGGATCAGCGCCGCATGCGTTCCGGCAGCCGCGCGAGCGTCCACTTCTGGACCGCCTCCAGCGGGCCGGCGGGGAACCTCCGCAGCCACAGCGGCGCGGCCGTGAGCAGCAGCAGGCTCACCGCGCCCCACAGGCCCAGCACCCACCACGGGCCGGTTCCGGCGAACCTGGCGGCCAGACCGAGCCCGA
>NZ_QEIO01000402.1 GCF_003336425.1 Marinitenerispora sediminis
TCCCTCCCCGGAGCGGCCGTGCGGGAGCCCGCGCCACTGGGGCTACTCGTGCGGCCGGGACGCGGGCCGCCGCGGAGCCGGCGCCCGGCGGCCGCGGAGTTCGCACGGGACGCCGTTCCGGACGTCCTCAATCCCGTTTCCCGGGTTCGGACGGCCGGTGCGCGCGCGGTTCGGCGGCCGCGGCGGCACTGCACGGCACGATCGCGTGCGCCCGTGCGGGGGAGCCGGTCCCGCCTCCCAGCGTCCCGCAGCCGCCCGGAACGGCCGCCATGCCGCCGGCCCGCTCCGGCGCGGGGGCGCCGATCCCGTCGAACGAGTCAGCTCCCCC
>NZ_QEIO01000403.1 GCF_003336425.1 Marinitenerispora sediminis
CTGCGGGCAATGTGGCGCTCAATTGGAGCCTAGTGTGGATCGGTAACTTCATTGGGGGCGGACTCTTGGTTGGCGGAGTTTATGCTTGGCTCAACCGTGGACCGGAGGCCTACCGCGACTGAGATGACGTCGTGGATGGTGCTGGTAAGTCTGGCGAGAGAAAAGAGGCGCCGCGGCTAGTTCTGAAAACTGGCCGCGGCGCCTTCGCTGTTTCTAGAGGTTAGTCAATGTCTTTGACTACATCCGGGTTATTATCCAACCATTCTTGTACAGCATCCGGCTCTTCGCCTTCATCGTACTGATTGACCACGGTGTCCTCTAAGGA
>NZ_QEIO01000404.1 GCF_003336425.1 Marinitenerispora sediminis
CTTCCACCGGCATGTGGTGCCCAAGCGCGGCGTACTCCGCCTCAACCACCCAGCCGGCCAGGAACTGCGGTTCCACCGCGAGACGCTCGAACTGTCCGCGGACGCGCAGCAGCTCGTCGTCTTCCTGCCCGCGGACGGGGCGACGGCCCGCGCCGCCGACCAGCTCCGCGACCGCCCCTTCGGCGGGCTCCGCGCGGTGACGTGACGCCGCTCCCGCGCGGGCACGGCTCCGCCAGCGGGCGCGGCTACGCCGGCTCCGGCTGGCGCTCCGGCTCGGCCGGCGGCAGCGGTCCCGGGCCGGGGGGCTCCGGTTCGGGGTGCGGG
>NZ_QEIO01000405.1 GCF_003336425.1 Marinitenerispora sediminis
CCGCTGGCCCGCCCCCGCTCGTCGCGGCGCGCCCGGGCGGCACTCCGCCGCCGGATCTCGCGCTCACGGTCGGCGATCCGCTCGCGCGCCACGGCGCCGGATAAGGCGATCGCCCGATGTGCCGCCGGGGGTCTTACGGCGAGTGTGGGGTGCACCGGGACCGGACCAGCTGGCCCCGGGGCACGAGGAGTGGGACGACATGATGCATCCGGACCTTGTCGGCGCCGTGGCGCGCGAGCGGATCGCCGACCGTGAGCGCGAGATCCGGCGGCGGAGTGCCGCCCGGGCGCGCCGCGACGAGCGGGGGCGGGCCAGCGG
>NZ_QEIO01000406.1 GCF_003336425.1 Marinitenerispora sediminis
CTGCCTGACCGACGCCTCGCAGGTCGCTGAGGAACTGGAGGACCTGTTCAACAGCAGCCACGAGGTGGAGCGGGAGCGGATCCTGCACCAGCGCCCGAACGAAGAGCAGTGGGACATTCGCGCCCAGGACGACGAGGAGTGAGATGGGCGCGAAGAAGAAGTCCCGCCGTCCGGTCGACTGGACTCTCAGGCACGGGCCGATCTCCGGCGCGTACAACGCCGCCGTCGGGCTCGGCGCCGTGGCCGCGGCCAACGAGGCGTTCGCCCTGGGCATCTCGCCGTGGTGGGCGGCCGGGCTCGCCGGCGCGGGGGCG
>NZ_QEIO01000407.1 GCF_003336425.1 Marinitenerispora sediminis
CCCCCGACCCGGGCCCGCGCCGCACGCTGCGGATCCTGATGTGGCACGTGCACGGCTCCTGGACCACCGCCTTCCTCGCCGGCGGGCACACCTGCCTCCTCCCGGTGAGCCCCGACCGCGGCGCCGACGGCCGCGGGCGCGCCGAGACCTGGGACTGGCCCGACACCGCCGTGGAGGTCGCCCCGGAGACGCTGCGCGAGCAGCCAGTGGACCTCGTCGTCGCCCAGCGCCCGCACGAGCTCGACCTCGCCGAGCGGTGGCTCGGCCGCCGCCCCGGCCGCGACGTCCCGGCCGTGTACGTGGAGCACAACAC
>NZ_QEIO01000408.1 GCF_003336425.1 Marinitenerispora sediminis
CTGGCCCGTACCGTGGAGGACCTGCGCGGCCTGGACATGGTGCGGGCCGTCGCCAGTGTCATGCGGGTCGAGTCGTTCGGCCAGGACTGACCGGCCGCCCCTCGGCCGCGCGGAGGAGAGGGGACGAAGGTGCGCCAGACCGGTGCCGCCGTCCTGGAGCAGGACGAGTGGCGGGCGCTGCGCGACGCCCACTACCGGCGGGTCGACGCGCTGACCGAGGGGCACCTGCGCCGCCGCGAGCGCGGCGTCCGCCACCCGGTCGAGGACTTCCTGTTCGAGTACTACAGCCACCGCCCGGCCCGGCTGCGCCGCT
>NZ_QEIO01000042.1 GCF_003336425.1 Marinitenerispora sediminis
CACGCCCTCGCCGCCGCGATGCCGCCCGAGGCCCGGGCCGTCCCCGTGCCGGATCGCGCCCCGCCCGAGCTGCGGGCCGCGGCCCCGCTGCTGCGCGCGTTCTGCGACGCGGTCGCCGACACCCTGCCGCGCCGCCCCGGGACCGACCGGCCCTTCGCGTCGGTCGAGCCCCGCCAGGTGCCGGCACTGCGGGAGTGGGCGGCCGAGGCGGCGGCCGGCGCGGTCAGCGGCCCGCGCGTCTCCCTGCGGCTGGAGCTGCCCGGCGGCACCGACGCGCTCGCCGCGGACGGCGACGGGCCCGAGTTCCGCGCCGTCGTCCAGGTGCACGGCGTCGCCGATCCGGCCCTGGTCATCGACGCCGAAGCACTGGCCGAGGGCATCGGTGCGGAGTTCGGCCCGCAGCCCCGCATCGACACGATCCGCGCCGTCCGCCATGCCGCCGGGGTGTGGCCGCCCCTGGAGCGGCTGCTGCACCGCCCGCTGCCCGACGCCTGCGCGCTGTCGGACGCCGAGGTCGCCGACCTGCTCGCGGGCGCCGCCGCACGGCTGGCGGCCGCCGGTGTCGACGTGCACTGGCCGCGCGACCTGGCCCCCGCGCTGACGGCCACGGCGACGCTCGGGGCGGACGGGCCGCCGCCCGCGGGCACCCGGGCCTTCCTCGGCGGCGCCGGCGACCTGCGGCTGGACTGGCGGATGGCCCTGGACGGCACCCCGCTCACCGACGCTGAGGTGGACCGCCTCGCGGCGGCCCACCGCCCCGTGGTCCATCTGCGCGGCCGGTGGACGCTGGTCCCACCGGACCTGGCCGGACGGGCCCGCGACCGGCGCCCGCGCTCCCTCACCGGGCTGGCCGCGCTGGACGCCGCGCTCACCGGGACGGCGGAGGTCGCCGGGGAGCGCGTCACCGTGGCTCCGAGCGGCTGGCTCGCGGAGCTGCGGGACCGGCTCGCCGACCCCGACGGCGGCCGGGAGCAGGTCGGACCGCCCGCCGGCCTGGCCGCCGACCTGCGCGGCTACCAGCTGCGCGGCCTGCGGTGGCTGGTCCGCATGACCTCGCTGGGGCTGGGCTGCTGCCTGGCCGACGACATGGGGCTCGGCAAGACCATCACGCTGATCGCCCTGCACCTGCACCAGCGCGCCGCGGGCACCGCCGGCGCCACCCTGGTGGTCTGCCCCGCCTCCCTGCTCGGCAACTGGCGGCGCGAGATCGAGCGGTTCGCCCCCGGCGTGGCGGTGCGGACCTACCACGGAGCCCGGCGCGACCTCGACGGCGTCACGGACGGGTTCGTGCTGACCACGTACGGAACGATGCGGCGCGATGCCGCGCGGCTGGGCGCGCTCCGCTGGGGGCTGCTCGTCGCCGACGAGGCCCAGCACGTCAAGAACCCGGCGTCCGGAACGGCGAGGGCGCTGCGCACGGTCGGCGCCGACGCCCGGGTCGCGCTCTCCGGGACCCCGATCGAGAACAACCTGTCGGAGCTGTGGGCCATCCTCGACTGGACCACGCCCGGCCTGCTCGGCACCCTGCCGGCGTTCCGCGCCCGGTGGGCGGCCCCGATCGAGGCCGGCCGCGATCCGGTGGCCGCCGAGCGCCTGTCCCGGCTGGTCCGGCCGTTCCTGCTGCGCCGCCGCAAGACCGACCCCGGCGTCGCCCCGGAGCTGCCGCCCAAGACCGAGACCGACCGGCCGGTCACGCTGACCCTGGAGCAGGCCGGGCTGTACGAGGCGGTGGTGCGCGACACCATGGAGCGGATCCGCACCGCCGACGGGATGGCGCGGCGCGGTCTCGTGTTCGGGCTGCTCACCGCGCTGAAGCAGATCTGCGACCACCCGGCCCAGTACCTGCGGGAGGACAGCGGCCGGCTGGCGGGCCGCTCCGGCAAGCTGGACCTGCTCGACGAGCTGCTGGACACCATCACCGCGGCCGGCGGCTCGGTGCTCGTCTTCACCCAGTATGTGGCGATGGCGAAGCTGCTGGAGCGGCACCTCACCGAGCGGGGGCTGCCGTGCCTGCTGCTGCACGGCGGCACCCCGGTACCGCGGCGCGACGAGCTCGTGCGCCGGTTCCAGGCCGGCGAGGCCCCCGTCCTGCTGCTGTCGCTGCGCGCCGCCGGCACCGGCCTCAACCTGACCCGCGCCGACCACGTCGTCCACTACGACCGGTGGTGGAACCCGGCCGTGGAGGACCAGGCCACCGACCGGGCGTACCGCATCGGGCAGACCCGGCCGGTGCAGGTGCACCGGCTGATCGCCGAGGGCACGGTCGAGGACCGGATCGCGGCGATGCTGGCCGGTAAGCGCGAGCTGGCCGACGCTGTGCTCCGCTCCGGTGAGGCGGCGCTCAGCGAGCTCTCCGACGCCGAACTGGCGGCGCTGGTGGAACTGCGCGCGGCCCCCGGCGAACCCGAACCCGAACCCGAACCCGACGACACCGAAGCACCATCCGCGACGGAAGGGGAGCAGCGATGACGGACCTGCGAGACGACCGGGTCCGCGGGTTCCCCGCGTTCCCCGCCGGCCGGCGCCGCAGCGGCCGGGCGCGCTCCTGGTGGGGCGACGCCTGGATCGCCGCGCTGGAGGAGACGGCGCTGGACCCGGCGCCGCTGGGGCGGGGCCGCCGCTACGCCACGAGCGGCCGCGTGGGCGCCATCACCGTCAGCCCGGGCCGGCTGGCCGCGGCGGTGCACGACGAGCACGGCGCCGAGTACCGGACGGTCGTGGCGGTCGCGGAGCTGTCGGACACCGACTGGCACCGGTTCCTGGACGAGGTGGCGGCGCGGGCCGGGCACGTCGCGGCGCTGCTGGAACGGGACATGCCGCACGACCTCGTGGCGGCCGCGGCCGACGCGGGCGTGCCGCTGCTCCCGGCGGTGGGCGACCTCGATCCGGAGTGCGACTGCCCGGAGTGGGACCTGCCGTGCCGGCACGCAGCCGCGCTGTGCTACCAGGCCGCGCGGCTGCTCGACGAGGACCCCTTCGTGCTGCTCCTGCTGCGGGGGCGCGGCGAGCGGGAACTCCTGGCGGAACTGGAGCGCCGCGGCGCCGGCGTCGAACGCTCGGGACCGGCGGTGCGACCGGTGCGGGCGGCCCCCGCCGCGGGGGAGGGGGAGCCGGCCCGCCTCGCCTATGCCCGTGCGCTCCCGCCGCTCCCCGCACCGTTGACCGGATCGCCGCCGGCCCGCCGTCCGCTCGCGGTGCCGGAAGCGCCCGGGGTGGACCCGGCGGACCTGGACCGGCTGGCGGCCGACGCGGCCGCACGCGCCCGCGACCTGCTGGCGGCGGCGGAAGTGGCGGGACAGTAGTCGCGGGCGGCCGGGAACCGCCGGCGGCGGCGCCCGCGCGTCAACGACCGTCCGCGGCGCGGGCGCGGTCGTCGAGGCGCGCGCTGACCGTGACGCGGCCCCGGCCGCCGGCCCGGGCCACCGCGTGCCCGGCGCGGTCGGCTCCGTCCAGGTGCGGTGAGATGGGACCGCCCTGCCCGGTGACGTCGCGCCACCACCTCGTGCGCTCTTGCGCTCGGGCAGGCTGACGCTGATCGTGACGGTGTCCCCGGCGCGCCGGTCGGCGGCCGGCGTGCTGACGGTACGCCCCGAGCACCGTCCCGCGGAGGTGACCACCGTGGGGTGCCGGCTCCCCAGCCGCCCCCATCGGGGAGAGCAGCGCATCCCGACCGCGCAGGTGGTGACCGCGTCCGCGAGGCGCCTGGGAAGTGCTCCCCTGTACCGCATCCGGCCTCCAGTCGCCGGCAGCAGGCGGGAAAGCGGGCACGGCGCCGCCCGGTGGGCTCCGCCGGCCTGGGGGGCGTCCTGCCGCGTGCCGACAGTAGCGCCGGCGGCGCGGCGCGTGGTCCGTACGGGCCCGAAGCGGGAGATATAGGGGCGGCGGGCTCCTCGGCGGCCCCCACCGCGTGGGGACTCCGCCGGCCCGGCGGTCCGCACGCCCGGTGCGGCCGTCGGACATGGCGCGAACTGTGGGCTGCGTGTCGTTGACGCCATGACTGGCACGCGGGGAGCCTGAAAGACATGCGCCGCATCGTCTTCGTGGTCTACGAGGGGCTCCAGCCGATCGACCTGGTCGGGCCGCACGAGGTGTTCCACCACGCGCATCGGCTCGTGGGCGGGTACGACTGCCGGGTCGTGGCGCCCCGGGCGGGCCCGGTCCGGGCGCACAGCGGGCTGCCCGTCCACGCCGCCCACGGCATCGGCGACCTCGCGCCGACGGGGATCGACACGGTGGTCGTCGCCGGCGGGCGCGGCGTGGACGAGGCCCGCCGCGACCGGGCGCTGGTGGAGTGGATCGCGGCGGCCGGGTCGGCCGCCCGGCGCGTGACGTCGGTGTGCAGCGGCGCGTTCCTCCTCGCGGCGGCGGGGCTCCTGGAGGGGCGCCGGGTCACCACGCACTGGCGGCGGGAGGAGCAGCTGGCGCGGGAGCACCCCGGACTCACCGTCGAATGCGACCCGGTCTTCATCCGGGACGGGCGCGTGTGGACGTCGGCGGGCGTGACCGCCGGCATGGACCTGGCCCTCGCCCTGGTGGAGGACGACCACGGCCGTAAGGTCGCGCACGCGGTGGCCCAGGAGTTGGTGATGTTCCTGCGGCGCCCCGGCGGCCAGTCGCAGTTCAGCGTGCCCCTGTGGTCCCGGCAGCCGGCCACCGACCCGGTCCGGGCCGCCGTGGCGGCCGTGCACGCCGATCCCGGAGCCCGGCACGCCATCGGCGACCTCGCCGGCGTGGCCGGGCTGAGCACCCGGCACCTGCAGCGCCGGTTCACCGCCGAGTTGGGCACCCCGCCCGCGGCCTACGTCGAACGGGTCCGCGTCGAGGCGGCGCGCCGCGCCCTGGTGGAGGGCGACGAGCCGGTCGAGGCGCTGGCACGGCGGCTCGGCTTCGGCACCGCCGAGACACTGCGGCGGACGTTCCACCGCCGGCTCGGGGTCGCGCCGACCGACTACCGCGACCGTTTCCGAGAAGTGAGGGAGACCCCATGACCACCTACGGCATCCTCGTCTTCGAGCAGGCGGAGGAGCTGGACTTCGCTGGCCCGTGGGAGGTGTTCACGACCTCGGCCATGCTGCGCGGCGGCGCCGACACCGCCGTCCTCGTCGCCGAGCGGCCCGGACCGGTCCGCTGCGGCAAGGGGATGCGGGTGCTGCCCGACCGCACTCTGGACGACCACCCGCCGCTGGACGTGCTGCTGGTCCCCGGCGGCCGGGGCGCGCGCGAGCGCGAGCGGTTCAACCCCGTGGTCACGGGGTGGATCGCGGAGGTCGCCGCGACGGCCGGGTGGGTGGCCAGCGTGTGTACCGGCGCGGCCCTGCTGCACGCGGCCGGGCCGGGGCGCGGTCGCCGCCTGGCCACGCACTGGTCCTGGGAGGACGAGCTGGAGTCCGAGGGCGACGTCACGGTCGTGCGGGACGCCCGCTACGTGGTGGACGGCAACGTGGTCAGCAGCCAGGGGGTCTCCGCCGGGATCGACATGGCGCTGTGGCTGGTCGGACGGCTCCACGGCCGCGACCACGCCCGGCAGGTGCGCCGCCACATCCAGTACGAGCCGGCGCCGCCCTACCTCGCGGACGAGCCCGCCTGACACCGCGGGCCCCGGCGCGGAGGGCCGCCTGTGGACCGCAGCGCCCCGCATCGCGCAGGCGGAGTGCGAGGAGCCAGGCGCGCAACGGCTCACCGGCGGGGCGCCGGCGGCTCCACCCGCTGGTGCGGGGGCCGCCGGCGGGACGGTCGGCTTCGGGACTGTCCGGAGGGCGCGGCCGCCCTCTCAGAGGCCGGCCGCGCCGGGACCGCGGTGCGTCTCCCCGGGCGGGGCGGCAGCCGGCGCCCGGACCAGCTCTGTGCGGGCGCCGTCCGCGCCGCGCCGTCCGCGCGGCCCCCGCCGGGGCTCGGGCCGGGTCAGGCGGCGAGCCGGGCCAGCAGTCCTGCCACCAGCGCGATCTGGTGCGGGGTGCCGCTGATCCGGACGTGCTCGTCGCGGGAGTGCGGCCCGGCGCCCACCGCGCCGAGGCCGTCCAGGACGGGGCGGCCGAGCGCGGCGACGAGGTTGCCGTCGCTGGCGCCGCCCACCGCGACGTCACCGAGGTCGGCCCCCAGGTCCGCGGCGGCCTCCCGGGCCAGGGCCAGCAGGCGCTCGCTGCCGGGGTTGGGGTTGAGGGGCGGCCGGTTCCAGCCGCCGTCGATCTCCACCTTGACCCGCGGATCGCTGGGGGCGAGGGCGGCCAGTCCGGCGTCGACGCGCGGCATCTCCGCCGGGTCCTGCACGCGGACGTCCACCTGGCACCAGGCGCGGCCGGCGACGACGTTGCGGGCGGTGCCGCCCGCGATCACGCCGACGTTCACCGTGGTGCCGCGCTCCGGCGCGGCGAGGGCGGTGAGGGCCGGGACCAGTTCGGCCAGCGCGTGGACCGCGCTGGCGCCGGCCGCCGGGTCGAGGCCGGCGTGCGACTCGACGCCGTGCGCGGTGACGTCGAACAGCCCCATGCCCTTGCGGCGGGTCTTGAGCATGCCGTCGCGGCTGGGCTCCAGGATGAGCGTGGCGGCGACGTCCGCGCTGGCCCGCTCGATGTGCGGCCGGGACGCCGGGCTGCCGATCTCCTCGTCGCCGTTGAGCAGCAGCCGTACCCCCGGGTGCGCGATGCCGAGCTCCCGCAGGGCACGCAGCGCCCAGACGCCCTGCACGAGCCCGGCCTTCATGTCGAAGCAGCCGGGACCGGTGAAGTGGTCGCCGTCGATCCGCACCGGCCAGTCGGCGAGGGTGCCGCGCGGCCACACCGTGTCGTAGTGGCAGACCAGCAGCACGGTCGGGCCGGCGCCGCCCGCCGCCCCTGGGTAGGTCAGCTCCAGCACGTCGCCGTGCTCGCCGCCGGAGTGGCGCAGCCGGGCGGCGGCCGGGCCGAGGCGGTCCGCCAGCCACAGCTCGATGCCGTCCAGTCCGGCGTCCAGCAGCGCCTTGTCGTCGCTCGGCGTCTCCAGTTCCACCAGGTGGCGCAGGTCCGCCAGCACCTCCGGCAGGTCGCGCCGGGCCAACTCGGCCAGCCGTGCCGCCATGTCGTTCGGTTCCGTCACTCGTCTCCGCCTCTCTGCTCCGCCGCGGGTTGTCGTCGGCGCCGCCCGCCGCGGGGCGGGCGGCGCGGGTCAGCGCACCGGCACCCCCGGACCGAGCGGGATGCCGAGGGCCCACCAGGCGAGGAAGAAGAGCGTCCAGGCCACCAGCATCGCGACGGAGAGCGGGAGGGTCAGCGACATCAGCGTGCCGATGCCGGCGTCCTTGCGGTAGCGCTGGAGGAACCCGAGGGCCATCACGAAGTAGGGGCTCATCGGGCTGATGACGTTGGTGGTGGAGTCGGCGATGCGGTAGAGGGCCTGGGTGGTCTCGGGGGCGATGCCGAGCAGCATGAACATCGGCACGAAGATCGGCCCGACGAGCGTCCACATGGCGGAGCCGCTGGTGATGAGCAGGTTCATCACCGCCACCACGGCGAGGAACCCGAGGAACAGCACGACCGGGTGGACCCCGGCGGACCCCAGCACGTCGGCGCCGCGGATGGCCATGACCTCGCCCAGGCCCGTCCACTTGAAGTAGGCGAGGAACTGGGAGGCCGCGAAGAACAGCACGATCACCGGGGCGAGGTCGCGGACGCCGGTCGCCATCGCGGGCGGGATGTCGCGCAGGGCGGGGATGGTGCCGACCGCGCGGCCGTAGACGGCCCCGGTGAGGAGGAACAGGATGCCCAGGACGTAGGCGACGCCGGTGATGACGGGGGAGCTCAGGACCGTGCCGTCCTCGCCCCGGAACGGCGAGCCGGAGGGGACGAGCGCCGCGGCGAGGACCGCCGCGGCGGCGAGCAGCACGAGGCCGGCGTTGCGCAGGCCGCGGCGTTCGGCGGCGGACAGGGCCATGTCGCCGAGTTCGGCGTCGGCCCCCTCGCCGTCCACCTCCATGCCGGCGGTGCGCCGGGAGAGCACGAACTCGGTGATCACCGTGATGACGGCGGCGAGGAAGACCGTGGAAGCCGCGGAGAAGAAGTAGTTGGACAGCGGGGTGACCACGTAATCGGGGTCGATGAGGTGCGCCGCGCTGGTGGTCAGTCCGGCCAGGATGGCGTCGGTCGGGGTGATGAGCAGCGAGGCGTCGTATCCCGCGGAGATCGAGGTGAAGGCGACGACCAGGCCGAGGATGGGGCTGCGGCCGGCGGCCTTGAAGACGAGGGCGCCCAGCGGGATCAGCACCACGTAGGCGGCGTCGGAGGCGACGCTGCCGGTCACGCCGGTGAGGGCGAGGACGAAGGTCAGCCAGGACGCCGGGACGCGGGTGACGCTCCCGCGCAGCAGGGCGTTGAGCAGCCCGCTGCGCTCGGCGACCGAGACGCCCAGCATGACGGCGATGATGAGGGCGAGCGGCGGGAAGGTCGCGAAGTTCGTGATGGCGTCGCCGACGATCGTCTGCAGGCCCTCGGCGGAGAGCAGGCTGCGGACCCCGATGCGCTCGCCGTCGGCGGGGGAGACGGCGTACACGCCCAGCGCGCTGAGCAGGACGCTGAGCGCGATGACGATGCCGGCCATGATGGTGAACAGCCAGAACGGATGGGGCAACTTGTTGCCGACCCGCTCGATGGCGTTGAGACCGCCGAGGAGGAGCGCCATCGAGCGCTTGGGGCGGGCGGATTCGCGCGTGGTCACCACGGCTCCTTGCTGCTACCGGTCACTGGATTCCTCGAGAACACCGCGCGGCTGCCTCCGTGAGCTGCCCGGTCGTACGAATTTCCGGGATGACGACGGTTATTGTCAATACCAATGCCGGGAATGACGCAAGTATTCACATGGAAACGCGTTTGTAATGACTATGCTCTCAACGTGCCGGAAACCCCGAACCTGGACGACCTCGACCGCGACCTGATCGCGGCACTGCAGCACGCGCCCCGCGCGCCCGTCAACGTCCTGGCCGACGTGCTGGACACCTCTCCCAGCACCGTCAAGCGCCGGATGCACCGCCTCCTTGCCGAGCGCCTGGTCCGCGTCATCGGCCAGCTCGCCTGGTCGGCGTTCTCCGACGCCCACCCCCGCCACGTGTGGATCAGCACCGCGCCGGGCCAGGCGCAGGACGTCGCGCGCCGCCTGGCCGCCCGGCCCGAGATCCAGCTGGTGGCCATCACCAGCGGACGCGCCGACGTCTACTGCGTCGCGCACCCGCCCAGCCGCGAGCACGTGCGCGACCTGCTCACCCGGGACATCCCGTCCGTGCCCGGTGTCGCGGCGACCCAGTCCGACCTGGTGCTGCGCGCCGTGACCCGCGCCGACTCCTGGCGGCTGGACCGGCTCTCCGCCGAGCAGGTCGCCGCGCTCGCCCCCCGGTCCGACCCGCCGCCGACCGCCGCCCGACCAGGGCCGCTGTCGGACCAGGAGACGCGGGCGGCGCGCCTGCTGCACGCCGACGCCCGGCTCAACTCCGGCGACCTCGCCCGGGCGCTCGGCGCCAGCCAGTCCACGGCCTACCGACTGATCCAGTCGCTGCTGGAGCGCGGCGTGGTCCGTCCCCGGGTCGAGGTGGAGCCGGCCCTGCTCGGCATGCGGCTGGAGGCGGTGCTGTCGGTCAGCGCCGCCGCCGGGTCGATCGCCGACGTCGGCACGGCCCTGGCCCGGCACCGCTCCGCCCGCTACGTGTCCGTGGTGGCGGGCGCCTCCTCCGTGATCCACCACGGGGCGTTCCGCGACGAGGACCAGCTCGCCGACTTCCTCTCCGATGACCTGGCGGGCATCCCCGGCGTGACGGCCGTGCAGGTGTCCGTGGTCCTCGACGTGCTGCGCCGGTACTGGATCCACCGCAGCGGCGTCCGGCTCGGCGAGCCGGTGCCGCTGCTCACCCCGGGGTGAGCAGCGCGCCGCGAGCGCGGCGCCATCGGTGCCGAGCCGGACGTACAGTGTCCGCCTGCGGCTGCCGGCGCACCAGAGCTGGGCACCCGAGGGCCCGGGCGGTGATCCGCTGCCAGTCGCGGCGCGGATACCTGCGGCGCAGGACCCGGGGGACGGTCGCGGTGGGAGCGGAAGCGGTCACAGGCGCCAGCGTAGGTCCTCGCCGGACGTACCCGCGGGCCCGGCCGGGCCCGCTGCGCAGGGGCGGCCTGGACCGAGCCGTCGGAACGCCACTAGCGTGGCACCGAGACATGAGGGGGCCGCCGTGAACGCACCGGACGCCGTCGCCCGGTTCACCGGGTTCGCCGACCACTACGACCGGATGCGTCCGGAGCCGCCGCCGGAGCTGCCGGACGTGCTCACCCAGTGGGCGGACGTGTCGGCCCCGGAGGTGGTCGACCTGGGAGCCGGCACCGGGCTGTCCGCCCTGCTGTGGTCCGGACGCGCGGCCCGCGTCACCGCCGTGGAGCCGTCCGCCGACATGCGGGCGCTCGCCGAACGGCGGTTCGCCGGACTGCCCGAGGTCGCGCGCCTCCTGCGGCCCGGCGGGGTCTTCGCCGCCTTCGACTGCGACTGGCCGCCCTGCGTGGACGCCGAGACCGACACCGCCTACGCCGCGTTCGAGGCCGCCTACCGGGATGTGGAGGTGCGGCGCGGGGTACGCCCGCCGCACGCGGCCAAGGCCGGCCACCTGGGCCGCATGCGGGAGAGCGGCCTGTTCCGGCACACCGTCGAGATCGCCCTGCACAAGCGGGACACCGGTGACGCCGAGCGGCTGCTGGGGTTGGCGCTGAGCCAGGGCGGCGTCGTCGCGCTGCTGGCGGCCGGCACGACCGAGGAGGAGATCGGCCTGACCCGGCTGCGCGAGGTCGCCGCCCGGCGGCTGCCCGAACCGCGGGCCTGGTGGTGGACCTACCGCGTCCGGCTGGGCGTGCGGTGACCTCCGGCATGGAAGGGAACCGGTCGGCCGCGGGCGCCGTCTCTACCGGTATGCACGGACAGCGGGACACCGGGCCGGGAAACGCGGGCCGCGGCGGGGATCCGGTCGATCGGAGCGTCGTCCGCGCCCGGGGGCTGCTCGTCGCCCTCACCGGAGCGCTCCTCCTCGTCGGCGGCTTCGTGACGCTGGACGCGGTGCAGTGCGGGAGGAGCGGCCGCGACGCGGTCTTCATCGAGCCCGGGGAGAGCTGCCGCGCCACCTCGTTCTGGCAGGGCGGGGAGGTGGTCCGCAGCTACGAGGAGCAGAAGCGGCTCGACGACGTGAAGAGCTACGGCCTGTTCGCGTTCGGCGGCCTGCTGGCCGCCGCGGGCGCCGCCATGGTCGTGCGGCCGGACCGGCCGCGCCTGCGCCGGGCACGGCGACCGGGCTGAGCCCGCGACGCGCCCCCTCCCCGTCCGCGGCCGCCTGGCCAGAGCGCGGCCGCACCGTGCACACGTCGGGGCCCGCTCGCGGCGTGCCTGCGGTAGCCCGGGGAGGCTGCCCGGTGCCAGCCCCGCCGGGCAGCGTCCGCCGTCCCGGTGCGGCGCGTCGCCTCGGTTCCGCTTGGGCGGTCGGCCGCGGGTTGGCGCCCGGTGCGCAGCGGTTGGCGCGCATCGCCAACCCACGGGCCGTCCGCGTTCCCTAGGGTGGCCGCACAACAGCGCTCGGGCGAAGGGGCATCCATGCGCAGACACACGCTCACCATCGCGGTCGGCCTGCTGGCCGCCTTCGCGACGACCACGGGGGCGGCTCACGCCGCGGCCCCGGCGGCGCAGCCGTTCGCGTGGCAGGCCGAAGCCGCCGACCTGACCCGGGCGCAGGCCACCGCGCTGCAGTCCGAGGTCGACACCTACCTTGCGGAGCTGGGAGGAACCCAGGTCGCCCTGAACCAGATCGACCTCGACGGCGCCGGGGCGGTGCTGGTCGCCCTGCCCGGAGAGGCGCAGCCGCGCGACTTCACCTCCGAAGGAGGCCGGGCCGCAGCCGCCGACCGGTGCCTCAACGCCGCCTGGTACACCGGTTACTTCTGTGCCTACCAGGGGACTCACTACACGGGGACCCGCATCGACATGTGGGACTGCGGCAAGGTCATGTACATTCCCGGGCACTGGGGCCGTGGGTCGTGGATCAACAACCAGAGCCGGGGGATGCGCGGCTACATGTACGACAATTACGACACCACCATCTACGTGACCCCCGGCGCGCGCAGCTACCACGCCACCGGGGACTGGGGCCCCGTGGGGTCGATGATCCCCTGCTGACACCCGCCGTCCCTCCGGGGCGCGCCGCATGACGGCCGGGCCCGCCGCCGGGAAGCTGCCGCGCGTTCGCGGCGGCACCTCGGCGGCGGTGCTCTCCGTCGTCTCGGCGCCGGGGGCTCGGATGGCGTTCAGGACGTGGGTGGACACGGTGGAGTCGCCGGTGTCGCCCGCCGGTGATGACGGGAGTCGTCGCGGACCCGCGCGGTCGCCAGGATCGCGTCGGAGGCGCCGTCGCCGACTCACCGGCGGTAGGCCGCGGACGCCTGGACGCGTGTGCGGACCGGCCCGGAGTCCGCGTTATGCTGACCGGCATGCCCGCCTCGGACAGAATCCGCCGCCCCTAGCGGCGGCGTGACCCTCCACTGAGTCCGCTTCGCCGCATCAGCGTCAGATGCCGGTGCGGTCGTTCGTGCTGCCCGGCTCCCATGCGATCCGCGGAGCAAGCACATCGTGCAGACCATCTCGCTCGGCGGCCGGAAGACACTCGTCCTGGTCGCCGTCCTGCTGTCCACTCTCACCTTTCCGTTGACCATCACCGGCGCCGCTCTGGCCCTGCCGGACATCCGGGCGGACCTCGGTGCCGATCTCGCCGCCGCCCAGTGGGTGGTCAACGCCTACAACGCCTGCTTCGCCGGCTTCCTGGTGTTCGCGGGCTCGCTGGCCGACGTGGTCGGCCGGCGGCGGATCTTCGCCGCCGGGGTCGGCCTGTTCCTCACCGCCAGCGCCCTGTGCGGCATCGCTGGTGACATCGCCGCCCTCAACGGCCTGCGGGCGCTCGCGGGGATCGGGGCCGCGGCAGCGGTCACCGGCGGTTCGGCGGTCCTCGCCGAGACGTTCGACGGCCCGGCCCGGACCCGCGCGTTCGGACTGCTCGGCACCGTGCTGGGCGCCGGGACCGCGTTCGGGCCGACCGTCGCGGGGCTGCTGGTCGACCTGCTCGGGTGGCGTGCCGTGTTCGCCGCGCCGGCCGTGGTCGCCGGGCTGGTCCTGGCGCTGGTCCCGTTCCTGCCCCCGTCGCGCGGCGCGAGGGGGCGGCGGGTCGACTGGCCCGGCGCGGTGCTGTTCACCTCGGCGCTGCTGCTGCTGATCTCCACCCTGGTGGAGGGGCCGGAGCGGGGGTTCGGCAGCCCGGTGACCGTCGGCGGCTGCATCGCGGCGGCCGCCCTCGGTGTCGTCTTCACCGTCGTGGAGCGCCGCCGAGCCGACCCGATGTTCGAGCTCGGCCTGCTGGCGAACCGCCGCTTCCTCTCGTTCGCGGTGGCGGCGGGCGCGATCATGGCCGTGCTGGTCCCGCTCCTGGTGTACCTGCCCTCCTACCTCATCACGGTCGTGGGGCTGGACGCCGGGCGCGCCGGCCTGTGGCTGCTCATGCTCACCGTTCCCACGGTCCTGCTGCCGTCGGCGGGCGCGGAGCTGGCCAAACGCCTGCCGGCGGTGCTGGTCGTGGCCGGCTCCGTGGCGCTGAGCGGAACCGGAGCGCTGCTGCTGACGACCATCGGCCCGGACAGCACGCCGCTGCGGCTGCTGCTGCCGTGCCTGCTGATCGGCGCGGGCGCCGGCCTGACCAACGGCCTGCTGGACGGGCTGGCGATCAGCAGCGTCCGGTCGGACCAGGCCGGCACCGCAGCAGGCATGTTCAACACCGTCCGGATCACCAGCGAGACGATCGGGATCGCCGCGGTCGGCGCGGTACTCGCCGCGCTGACCGCCGGCGGCCTCGCGGGCGAGCCCTACACCGCCGCCCTCCGCGCCGTGTGCGGCGGGCTGGCCGGTCTCGCGGCCCTCGCCGCGGTGTGCGTCGTCGCCCTGTCCCGGCGTGCCCCGGGCACGCCGCCGGCGGGCGGCTGACCCGCCGGCCGCCGCCGGGCGCCGAAACCCGGTGGCGGCCGGCCGGGCCGGGCTGCCATGCTGCCGCCATGCCCGAGGATGTTGACCACCGCGCCCTGGTGCGGCGCGGCTATGACGTGCTGTCCGAGCGCTACCGGGGCGACGGCGACACCCCCGCCCGGCACCTCGCCTGGGCCGCCGAGCTGCGTGCCCGGCTACCCGCGCGGGCGCGGGTGCTGGACGCGGGGTGCGGCAACGGGATCCCGGTGGCGGCCGACCTCAGCGCGCACGGGCACGCGGTCACAGGGGTGGACGTCAGCGGCGTCCAGGTCGCCCGCGCCCGGCGGCTGGTGCCCGGTGCGCGCTTCGTCCGCGCCGACCTGACCCGCACGGGGTTCGCCGCCGGCAGCTTCGACGCCGTCGTGTGCCTCTACGTGCTCATCCACCTGCCGCGGCAGGAGCAGCCGGAGGTGCTCCGCCGCATGTGCCGGTGGCTGCGGCCGGGCGGCTGGCTGCTGGCCGTCACCGGGGAGACCGACTGGACCGGGACGGAGCAGAACTGGCTCGGCGGGCCGGCCCCGATGTGGTGGAGCCACCCGGACGCCGGCACCTCGCGACGCTGGCTCGCCGCGGCGGGCTTCCAGGTGGTGGCCGAGGAGTTCGTTCCCGAAGGCGCCGGAGGCCACCGGCTGTTCTGGGCCCGCCGGCCGGCCTGACCGGGCGGGCGTCCCGGCACGCGGACGCCCCCCGGGGCCGCTGCGGCACCGCGCCGGCACCGGACCCGGGTCCCGCGCCCCTCCGCCGACGCGCCGAGAAGGCCCTCATCGTCCGGACCTGCTACGGCGACGACGCGGCATCGCGGAAGCCGCGGCGCCCGATGACGCCCCCGGCCGACTCTTCTCCCGGAGCCGGACTTCCTCCAGCGGGCGGCCGGTCCGCTGGCCGGAGGGGCCGACCCGCGTCACCGCGGGATGCGCCCCGCGTCCGCCGGAGCGGGTGCCCGTACCCGGCGGTGGCCCTCCCCGCGCACCGGGGCGGGGAGGGGCCGGACGAACGGAGGGGAGTTCCGGCTCCACCCGGAGATGCCGCTCGGCATCGCGGTGGCGCCGGGTACCGGCGCCGGCTCCTTGCCGGGGCACCGGGGATCCTCCGCCGCGCGCCCGGGACGGTTCGGCGAGACGCGCCCCGCCCGGCCGTCGGCAGGCGGCTGACGCGCAGGGGGGCGCACTCGCCGAGCGCGCCCCCTGGCACCGGACCGGCCGCCGGTGCGCTCACCGGCCCGCCTGCCCCGGCACGGCACCCACCGGTTCCCGGCGGCGCCGGAGTTCGGGGAGGACCTCCCGGGAGAAGAAGTCGAAGAACCCGCGCTGGTCGTGGCCGACCTGCCCGACGTAGACCTCCTCGACGCCGGCGTCGACGTACTCGCCGATGGCGCGCAGGTAGGCGTCGGCGTCGGGCCCGCACGGCATCTGCGTACCGAGGTACTCGGGCGTGATCAGCTCGTCGGTCAGCTGCTGGAAGTGCCGGGGCAGCGGCAGCAGCTGCGACGCCTCGCCGGGGAGCGCGTCGTTGGGCCACTGCCGGGCCGCGTAGCGCCGCGCCTCCGCGGCGTCGGGGCCCCAGCAGACCTTGAGGCCGCCCTGGATCGGCTTGCCGTCGCCGCCGTTCTCCCGGAAAGTCGCGATGGTGTCCCGGTCCGGGCCCATGGTGACCAGCCCGTCGCCCACCCGGCCGGCGAGCTCGGCGGCCTTCTCCCCGAACGCCGACACGAACACCTTCGGCGGGCTGTCCGGCAGCGTGTAGAGCCGCGCGGTGTCCACCGTGTAGTGCTTCCCGCGGTGGCTGACCTGCCGGCCGGTCCACAGCCGGCGCATCACCTCGACGGCCTCCTCCAGCATCTCGCGCCGTTCGGCGGCGGGCGGCCACCGGTCGCCCAGCACGTGTTCGTTGAGCGCCTCGCCGGTGCCGACCCCCAGCGTGAAGCCGCCCCGCGCCAGCGCTGCCGAGGTCGCGGCGGCCTGCGCCACGATCGCCGGGTGGAGGCGCACGGTGGGGCAGGTGACCGCGGTGGTGACCGGCAGCGAGGTCGCCTCGCCGATCGCGCCGACGACCGACCACACGAAGGGGCTGTGCCCCTGCACGTCCAGCCAGGGATGGAAGTGGTCGGAGATCCACAGCGCCTCGAAGCCCGCCTCCTCGGCGAGCCGGGCCTGCTGGATCAGCTCGCGCGGTCCGTGCTCCTCCGAGGAGAGGAAGTACCCGATGGCCCGTAACACTGTCCGAGTCCCCCTTATGGTCCTGCGGTCGTCCCGCGGCCGGCGCGGTACCGTGCCGCGCCGGCGCGGCCGTCCCCCCACCGCTATCCCGGTGGGCGGCTCCGTAACATCCGCCCGGTGCGGCCCCGTCGCGACACCGCCCTTCCCCAGGCGCCCGCCACCGCGGACCTGGCGGCGGCGGGGTCAGGCCCGCCGGCCGGTGCGGGCCAGCAGCCGGACCTGCGGATCGGCGTCGTCAGGCACGGGGACGGGATCGTCGAACAGCCCACCGCCGCCGAAGAAATCCTGGCGCTGCGCCCAGGCGAGCATGGCTTCGACCAGCTCGCGGTCCAGCTTCTCGTCGGCGCCGATGCCGCGGGCGAGGTCCCACGCGTGCACCGTCAGGTCGAAGGTCATCTGCTCCAGGTAGACGGCGGCGGGGACGTCGCCGAAGGACAGGTGCACCGTGCGCTCCGGCGCTCCCGGCTGCAGCCACGCGGTGCGCGCCTCGCGGGCGGCGATCTGCCAGGTGGCGTACGGCTCCTCGCCAAGCCGGTCGCCGTCGAACCTGCCGGCCGCCTCCGCGATCGTCCCGCCGCCGAGCAGGTGCGGCACCCACAGCTGCTCGGTGACGAGATGGTTGACGAGGTCGTGCACGTCCCAGCTCGCGCACGGCGTGGGGTTCGCCCACTCGGTCAGCTGGACGGCGGCCACGCGCCGATCGAACTCCGCCACCGCCTGGCCGTGCAAATCGAGCAGTTCCGGCATCACGTCTCCTCTCGTGCGGCGCCCGGTCGCGGTGCCTCCCTACCCGATCGGGCGGCCCCGCAACGTGCGTCCGGCCGCTGACTGGGTACGGCGGTGCGAGCGCCCCCGGGTACCGCGGGCCGGCGGGTGCCACGCGCCCGGTCGGGCCGGCGCCGGGAGTGTCCGGCAGATCTCACCCGGGGGACGGCATCCGCAGGTCACCCGAGGTGTTGATCTCGAGGAGAGCACGACGACGTGGGGCCGTTCCGGGCGCGAGGCCCGGGCGGCCCAGCTAGGAGTGAGCGTGTCAACAGAAGGCACCGAAAGGGCCCGAACGAGCGGCGAACTGAACATCGTGCACGTCGCCATGATCGCCGGCGCCGCGGCGATGGGGGGCTTCCTGTTCGGCTACGACAGCGCCGTCATCAACGGCGCCGTCGCCGCCATCCAGGAGCACTTCGCGGTGGGTGCGGCCGAGACCGGACTGACGGTCTCGGCCGCGCTGCTGGGGTCGGCCGCCGGCGCCGCCGTCGCCGGGGGCATGGCCGAGCGGTTCGGGCGGATCCGGGTGATGCAGGTCGCCGCGGTCCTGTTCGCGGTGAGCGCCATCGGTTCGGCGCTGCCGTTCGCCATCTGGGACCTCGCGCTGTGGCGGATCGTGGGCGGCGTCGCCATCGGCATCGCCTCGGTGATCGCGCCGACCTACATCGCGGAGGTGGCTCCGCCCGCCTACCGGGGGCGGCTCGCCTCGCTGCAGCAGCTCGCGATCGTCCTGGGCATCGCGATGTCCCAGCTGGTCAACTACGCCCTGGCCGCGTCGGCCGGCGGCAGCGCCCTGGGGGCGATCGGGCCGTTCCAGGCGTGGCAGTGGATGCTCGGTGTCGCGGTGCTGCCCGCCGTCGTCTACTTCCTGCTGTCGCTGATCATCCCGGAGTCGCCTCGCTACCTGGTCCGGGTGGGGCGGGTGGACCGCGCGCGGGCCGTCCTCGCCGACGTCGAGGGCGGCGACGTGGATGGCCGGATCGAGGAGATCCGCCGGGCGCTGGGCTCGGAGGTCCGCCCGCGGCTGGGCGACCTGCGCGTCGGCCGGTTCGGGCTGCTGCCGATCGTGTGGATCGGCATGGCGCTGTCGGCCTTCCAGCAGCTGGTCGGGATCAACGTCATCTTCTACTACTCCTCCTCGCTCTGGCAGTCCGTCGGGGTGGCCGAGAGCAACTCGCTGCTGCTCAGCCTGTTCACCTCCATCGTGAACATCGTCGGCACCTTCATCGCGATCGGCCTGGTCGACCGGATCGGCCGCAAGCCGCTTCTGCTCACCGGGTCCGCGGGCATGGCACTCGCCCTGGGGGTCACCGCTTATGCGTTCGGCCACGCCGACGTGGTGGGCGAGCAGGCCGAGCTGCCGTTCGTGTGGGCGACGGTGGCGCTGGTCTCAGCGAGCGCGTTCGTGCTGTTCTTCGCCCTGTCCTGGGGCGTGGTGACATGGGTGCTGCTCGGCGAGATGTTCCCGCTGCGGGTGCGCGCGGCGGCCATGGCGGTGGCGACCGCGACGCAGTGGATCGCCAACTGGCTGGTCACCGTGACGTTCCCGAGCCTGCGGGACTGGAACCTGTCGGGCGCCTACCTGCTGTACACGGCGTTCGCGGTGCTGTCCTTCGTGTTCGTGTGGCGGTTCATCAAGGAGACGAAGGGCCGCACGCTGGAGTCGATGACCTAGTTCCCAGCTCAGAGCCCCTTCCGCCGTCCGCCCGGGCCGTGGACGGCCCGGGCGGACGGCGGAAGGCGTGGGGGCGGTCCGGTCGAGGCCGGGGCTCCCGCGCGGCTGCCGGGGCCCCTAGGATGCCCAGCGGCACCGTGCGCGGCACGGCCGGACCCGGAGGAGTTCGATGCGATACCGCCTGCTCGGCCCGACCGGGCTCCGCGTCTCGGAGCTCTTCCTCGGCGCGATGGGTTTCGACGACGTGGCCGAGAGCCGCCGCGTCCTCGACGCCTACGCCGACGCCGGCGGCAACGTGATCGACACGGCGTCGGCGTACGGGCGGAGCGAGGAACTCCTGGGCACGCTCCTGGACGGCCGCCGGGACCGGTTCGTCCTCGGCTCCAAGTACACGCTCTCCCGCGACGTCAGCGACCTCAACGCGGCCGGCAACCACCGCAAGAACCTCGTCCGGTCCCTGGAACAGAGCCTGCGCCGGCTGCGCACCGACTACCTGGACGTGTACTGGGTGCACGTGTGGGACCGGCACACACCGGTGGAGGAGACGATGCGCGCGCTGGACGACCAGGTGCGGGCGGGCAAGGTCCTGTACGTGGGGATCTCCGACGCGCCCGCGTGGGTCGTCGCCCGCGCGAACACGCTGGCGCAGTGGCGGGACTGGTCGCCGTTCGCGGCGGTGCAGGTCCCCTACAACCTGCTGCGGCGCGACGTCGAACGGGAGCTGCTCCCGATGGCCGAGGCGTTCGGGCTGACGGTCGCGACCTGGGGGCCGCTCGCCGGGGGAGTGCTCTCGGGAAAGTACTCGCGGGGCGGTCCTCCCGGTGCCGGCGCCCGGATCGCGCCGGAGTCCGTCACCGAACACCAGCACGCCGTCGCGCGGGCGGTCGCCGAGGTCGCCGGCGAGCTGGGCGCCACCGCGGCCCAGGTGGCGATCGCGTGGACCCGCGCCCAGTCGCCGGCCGTGGCGCCGATCATCGGGGCGCGCGGTGTCGAGCAGCTCCGGGACAACCTCGGCGCCGCCGACCTCGTACTGCCCGGCGAGGCCGTCGAACGGCTGGGGACGGCGGCGGCGTTCGAGGCGGGTTTCCCGTCCGACTTCGTCGCCCAGTGCGACGCCGCTCCGATGGTCTACGGCGAGGCCGTCGCGCGGGTCGACGGGCGCAGGTGACACCGCCGGGCGTCCGGCGGCCGCGGCCCGAGCGTCGACAGGTCGGCCGTGGCGCCGTGCCGGCCGACGGCGCTCTTCCACGGCCGGCACGGCAGGCACTGTCTAGCACGCAGTGTCCGGGTGGCCGTGCTGCTCGACCCGGGCGCCCCGCTTCCGGGCGGAGCCCGCCCAGTCGGCACGAGGCCGTACGGGCCGTCGCGCTGCCTGCCGGGAGCGGAGCGCCGGCTCCGCTCTCCCTCCGGCAGGCAGCGCGGGACTGCTCGCCGCCCGCGGTCACGTCCAGTCCAGCGGCCGGCCGTGCTCCAGGTACACGGTGTGCTCCGCCTTGAGGCAGGCGGAGATCCGCCGGGCGGCCGCCTCGGGCAGGTACTCCGCGAGGTCGGCCGGCTCGACGAGCCGTGCGTCGCTGAGCTCGTCCTCCGGCAGCCGGATGCTCTCGAACTCGCCGGGGGCGAGGGTCCCGGCGAAGACGAACGCCGTGGCCGGCCGGTGGTCCGGGCTGAACCGCGGCGGGACCCAGTCCACGCCCACCAGCGCGGTGAGGCGCGGGACGAAGCCCAACTCCTCGGCGCACTCGCGCCGGCACGCCGTGAGCGGCGACTCCAGCTGCTCGATCGTGCCGCCGGGCAGCCCCCACATCGGCTTGTAGGTGGGCTTGACCAGCAGGACGCGCCCCACTTCGTCGCGAAGCAGCGCGGAGGCGGCGCCCCGGCTGCGGGGCAGGCTCTCGAAGAACGCCAGTTCGGTGTCGGACATGGTTCGAAGACTACGCCGCGCCACCGGCCCGCGACATGCGCTTCGCCGCGGCGTCACGCGCACTTCTGTAACGCCTGCTACATTCACGTGTGTGACGAACGATCGGGACGGTGCGGCCGACCGCTGGGTGCTGCTGCTGGTCCGGCTGCCGCAGCAGCCCTCGCGGCACCGCGTGGCGGTGTGGCGCGAGCTGCGGCGGGTGGGGGCGGTCTCCCTCGGCCAGGGCACCTGGGCGGTGCCGGACGTCCCGGTTTTCGCGGAGGGGGTGCGCCGGGCCGCCGAGCTCGCCGGGCGCGGCGGAGGCGAGACCATCGAGCTGCGGGCGGCCGGCCGCACCCCGGCCGACGCTGAGCGGTTCCGGGCGCTGTTCGACGCGGCCCGCCGCGACGACTGGGCGGAGTTCCTGACCGACTGCGGGCGCTACCTGGACGAGATCGCCAAGGAGATCCGCACCGGGAAGTTCACCCTCGCCGAGCTGGAGGAGGAGGAGCAGAGCCTGGAGCGGCTGCGCCGCTGGCACCGCGACCTCCAGACCCGCGACGTGTTCGGCGTGCCGGAGGCCCTCCGCGCCGCCGAGCGGCTGCGCGCGTGCACCGCGGCCTACGACGACTACGCGGAACGCGTCATCCGGGCCCTGCACGAGACCTGACCGCCGCGCCCCCGTCCGGAAGGAACCCCATGGCCTCCGCCCCCGCCGCCGCGCCCGGTACGGCCGCCCGATGGCGGGTCTGGCCGCTGTACGCGGCCGGCTTCACCACCGCCTTCGGCGCGCACGGCATCGCCGCGAACCTCGGGGAGTTCACCCAGGACCGGTTCGCCTCCCTGCTGGTGCTCGGCGCGCTGCTCGCCGTCTACGACGGCGCCGAGGTGCTGCTGAAACCGCTCTTCGGCGCGCTCGCCGACCGTGTCGGGGCCCGCCCGGTGCTGCTGGGCGGCCTGCTCGGCTTCGCGGCGGCCTCCGCGGCGTTCCTCCTGGTCTCCGCCGCCGGTGCCCCCGGCGCCGCGCTGTGGCTGGCCCGGCTCGGCCAGGGCGCTGCGGCGTCGGCGTTCTCCCCGGCGGCGAGCACGCTGGTGGCCCGGCTGTCCCCGCGGGGCGGTCGCGGCCGGGCGTTCGGCTCCTACGGGTTCCACAAGAGCCTCGGCTACACGCTCGGCCCGCTGCTGGGCGGCCTGCTGATGGCGCTCGGCGGGATGGCCGCGCTCTTCGCGGTCATGGCGGTGCTCGCGTTCGCTGTGGCGGTCTGGGCGGCGGCCGTCGTCCCGGCCGTGCCGCCGCTGCCGCGGACCCGCCAGACAGTGCTGGACCTCGCGCGCCGGCTCGGCCAGGGGTGGTTCCTCCGCCCCACGGTCGCGCTGGCCGCGGCCACCGCGGCGCTGTCCGTCGGAGTGGGCTTCCTCCCGGTCTCGGGCGCCGCGGCCGGACTGGGCACGGTGGCGACCGGCGCCGCCGTGTCGGTGCTGGCCGCCTGCGGGGCGCTCGTGCAGCCCCTGGCCGGGCGTGCGCTCGACGCCGGCCGGATCAGCGCGCCCGCCGGGCTGGCGACCGGCCTGCTCGTCACCGCGGCCGGACTGGCCGCCGCGCTGATCCCCGGCCTCGCGGGTGTCCTGCTGGCCGCGGTGGCGATCGGCGCCGGGACCGGCCTGATCACCCCGGTCGCCTTCGCCGTCCTGGCCGCCGACGCGCCCGAGGAGCGCATGGGCCAGGTGATGGGGTCGGCCGAACTCGGCCGCGAACTCGGCGACGCCGGCGGCCCGCTGCTCGTGGCGGGCGTGGCCACCGCAACCGCGCTGTCGGGCGGGTTCGCCACCCTGGCGCTGCTGCTCGCCCTCGCCCCGCTGATGCTGGTCCGCTGGCGGCTGACCGCCCGCCCGGACGCGCCGGGCGGCGCGACGGACGGAGCCGCCGGGCGGGGAACCCGTCCCGCGGGGTGAGCGGCGTTGGCCGAGTCCCCACGCCGCGGTACCGACAACCGGTGGGGGTCGCCCTCGAAGAGGCGCCCGGCCGCGGCCCTGCCAATAAAAGTGCCCTGTCTACTGGGACCGGACATCTGTAAGGCCTGCGAGCTGGTGCACCGCGACCTCAAGCCCGGCAATGTGATCCCGGCCGAAGAGGGCCGGCGCGTACCGCCAGAGGACTTGTGGCTCCCCCGTCTGTGGCCGACGTCATCGCCCAGCGCAGGACCGAGATCCTCGCCCCCACCGCACCGACCCGTGCTTCCACGGCACCGCACCGCCCGCCGTCCAAAGGGCCCTCGGAGCGGAGGACGCCACCCAGGACGGTGAAGCTCCCCAAGATGCCCCGCTGGCAGTCCGTCGGCGCTGCGCTCGTGCCGGCCATCCTGATCGCGCTCGCCACCGTGAACATGGGTGACGATTTCGCCGCCGTCACCGACGCCATTGACGGCAGCAGGTGGGAAGTGCTCCTCGATGACGGCATCCAGGGAATGGATGACGACTTCGTCGGGTTCACCGCCGCGGTGACCATCCTGACCCTGCTCGGCTGCTGTACCAGCACCGTCCGTACCGCCGCCCTCGCCACGGCCAGCCTCATCGGTCTCGCCGCCCCGCCCTACGCTCTCACCGGAGCGGCCCCCTCCTCCACGGACGGATGGCGCTGATACGCGCGCTGCTGGTGTCGCTGGTCGACCTCGCCATCGTTCTCGCCATCGGCCACGGGTGGTACTCGGAGAGCGGCGAACCGCGCCCCCGCCGCCGGGCGAACCACGGTCCCGTGGCTGAGTGGCGGAGACGAGTCGGTCCGTTGCGGCCCCCACCACTCCAGCCATGTCCCAGGGGCAGGGTCACGCCGACGACGGCACGACCTACCGGGAGCCCCTCCCGTCGTGATTCCCGGCGCCGGAGGACCAGCACCACCCGAGGGAACCGGCTGCCTGGCGCGGTCAGCAGCACAGGGGGCACCTTGTTCCCGGCACGCCGTGGTTCAACGCCCCGCGCTCGGCGCTGCGACGCGGCGGGCGCTCTGTCACACCCCGCCGTCATCATGCCGGCATGACACCACCTTCTGACGAGGGCACCGCCTCGGCCGCCGCGACCGGCACCGGGCATCCGCTCGACTCCGGCGTGCGCGAGCGCGCGGCACGGCTGGCCGCGACGCACGTCGCGGTCGGCTTCATGCCGCGCGACAACATCGCCGCCCTGCTGGTCGAGCGCTTCGGGGACGGCTCTCCGGTCGACGACGGCTGGGCGCGGGAGATCGTCGACTCCCTGTGGGAGGGCGAACCCGACCCGGCCCCGGCCGACCTGCCCGGCTGGCAGCGGCTCGCCCGGGCGTTCGAGCGGCTGGACGACGCCGGGATCGTCGCCCGCGGCGACTTCTCCTGCTGCCTGACCTGCGGATCCGGCGAGATCCTCGACCTCGCCGGACCCGACACGCGCGGCTTCGTCTTCTACCACATGCAGGACACCGAGGCCGGGATGTACTACGGCGGACTCCACCTCGCCTTCGGCGACATCGCCGGTACCGACGACGGCACGGCAGCCGTCGGACGCGAGGTCGTCGAGGCCGTCACCGCGGCCGGGCTGCCGGTGAGCTGGGACGGAACGCCGCGGTTCCGCATCGAGGTGGGGCCGCGCGACCTGGAGTGAGCGGGCGCCCGCCCGGGCGGGGTCCGCGGCCGGTGCGCCGACCGAAAAACCGGTGGCCCCGGGGCGGCCCGGCCGCCTAGGGTCCGCAACGTCGGGTGTCGGCCAGTCCGGGAGGGGAAGCGGCGATGCGGGTCTGCGTCTGCGGAGCGGGGATCGCCGGGCTGGCCCTGGCGTGGTGGCTGGAGCGCGACGGCCACGACGTCGTCCTCGTGGAGCGGGCGCCGGGACCGCACGGCGCGGGCTACATGCTCGACTGCCGGGGCCCCGGCTACGAGGCGGTCGAGCGCATGAGGCTCCTCCCGCGGCTGCGGGCGCGCGCCTTCTCCCTCTCCGAACTCGTGTACCACCACGGCGACGGGAGCGTGCGGGACCGCTTCACCGACGAGGGGCCCGCGGCCGACCGGGTGGTCTCGCTCATGCGGGGCGACCTGGAGGGCATCCTGCTCGGTGCCCTCTCCTCCCGATCGCCGGTCAGGTACGGCACCGGCGTCGAGGGGTTCACCGAGCACGGCGACGGCCTCGCGGTCGCCCTGACCGACGGCACCGTCGAGGTCGCGGACCTCCTGGTGGGCGCCGACGGCATCCACTCGCGGGTCCGCGCCCTGGCCTTCGGCGCCGAGGAGCGCTTCATCCGCGACCTCGGGTTCCACACCGCCGCCTATGTGCTCCACGACTCCGAAACGGCGCGGAGCCTGGGCGACGCGCTGCACATGCTGGACGCCCCGGGCGTGCAGGTCGGCGCCTACCCCCTGGACGGCGGCCGGGTGGCCACCCTGTTCTCCCACCGCGCCCCCGCCGGCGCGCCGCTGCCCGCCGATCCGCGCGCGCGGTTGCGGCAGGTGTACGGCGGGCTCGGCTGGATCGTCCCCCGGCTCCTGGAGCGCTGCCCCGAGCCGGCCCAGGTGTACTACGACCGGGTGGCCCAGGTCGAGATGCCGGCCTGGAGCCGCGGCCGGGTGGCGCTGGTGGGTGACGCCTGCCAGGCGCTGTCGCTGCTCACCGGCCAGGGGGCCGGGATGGCGCTGGCGGGCGCCGAGGCACTGGCCGGGGAGCTGCGCCGCGGTGACGGGGTCGCGGCCGCGCTCGCCCGCTACGAGGAGCGTGTCCGGCCGGTGGTCCGCAGGCTGCAGGCCGAGGGCCGCGCCGCCGCGGAGGAGTTCGTGCCCGCCGGCACCCCCTGACCCGCGGTGGCCGGAGTTCCATGGGACGGCGCGTGCCGCACCCGGGGCGGCGGCCCGCCCGCGAGCGAGGGCGAGGAGCGTGAGCCGGTCCCCGGGCGACCCGCAGCGTCCCGGGGTGCCGGTTCCGACCTCGTCGCCCCGGGTTCTAGCACCGGAGGCGGAGCGGGCCGCGGTGGGCGGCCGCTCGCCGCCCCGCCCCCGGGGCCGCAGTCGTCGGAGGCCGAGCACCGGCCCTGGGCCCGCGACACGGTGCCGTCCCGCAGGCAGCCGCCGCCGTCGGCCTCGCCCCTCACCCCCCGGTCGGCAGGCCGGACGCGCCGTGCCTGGACCGCGCACCCGCCCGGTGCCGCCCTGGCTAGGATCATCGGGTGATCACGCCTCCCTCGCACGTCCTCCCCGGCCCGGCGGCCCGCCGTGGGTGAGACCGCCACCCGGCACCGCGCCTCCGGGCTCGGCTTCGCGCTCGCCTCCGCCCTCGCCTTCGGGGGTTCGGGCCCCTTCGCCCGGCCGCTGATCGACGCGGGCGTGGACCCGCTCCAGGTCACCTGGCTGCGGGTGGCCGGTGCCGCCCTGCTGCTGCTCCCGCTCGCGGTCCGGCACCGCCGCGTCCTGCGCACGCACCCCTGGCTCCTGCTCGCCTACGGCGCGTTCCCCATGGCCGGCGTGCAGGCGTTCTACTTCGCCGCGATCTCCCGGATCCCGGTCGGCGTGGCGCTGCTCATCGAGTTCCTCGGCCCCATCCTCGTGCTGGCCTGGATCCGGCTGGTCCGCCGGCAGCGCATCCCGCGCGCCGCCGCCGTGGGCGTGGCGCTGGCGCTCGCCGGCCTCGCCTGCCTCGTGGAGGTGTGGGCAGGGGTACGGCTCGACCCGATCGGGCTGGCGCTCGCCCTGGGGGCGGCGGTCTGCCAGGCCGGGTACTTCCTGCTCTCCGACGCCGCCGGGGACGAGGTCGACCCGCTCGCCGTCATCTCCTACGGCGCCCTGGTCGCCGCCGCGATCATCACCGTCATCGCCCGGCCCTGGACGCTGCCGTGGCCGCTGCTCGCCGGCGAGGTGGAGCTCGCGGGCGTCAGCACCTCGGCGCTGGTCTCGGTGGGATGGCTGGCGCTGGTCTCCACCGCCGTGGCCTACGTGACCGGGGTGGCAGGCGTCCGCCGCCTCTCGCCGGGGGTGGCCGGCGCGGTGGCCTACCTGGAGGTGGTGACCGGGATCGTTCTGGCGTGGCTGATGCTGGGGGAGGCCCTGACCCCGGCGCAGACGGCGGGCGCGGTCATCGTGGTGGCGGGTGCCTTCATCGGGCAGAGCGCCGTGGGCGGCTCCGGCGACGCTCCCGCCCGCGCCGACACGGCCGCGGACCGCGCCCGGACCGGGGCCTGAGTCGTCCGGCCGGAAGGTCGGCAGCTCCCGGCTCTGTTCCGGCACCGAAGGCAGCCGGAGTGCGGCCGGACGCGACGCTCGGTCTGCCGGGCGCGGACCGGGGTGGACCCCGGTCAAGGGGCTCGTCGTCGGGAGAGATGACGACGAACGCGCTGCCGGGCGGTTCAGGTCCTCGTGCGTCCTCGGCGCGGCGGCCGCCCTCGGTACCCGGTCTCAAGCCTGTTCTTGAAGGGGCTGCGGGGCGGGCCAGTGCTCGGGAAGCGTGGGGTGACGGGTCCGACGCCGGGGGCTCACTGACGCCGGATGGGACCTGCTGGGACCTGCCCGAGCACTTCGGGCTCCGGAAGACCGTTGCCGGGCGGCAGCGCGCTGGTCGCTGGACGGGAGCGCGGGGACGCCATCGCCGAGCGGCCGCGTGTCGGCGCCGCCGTCGGCGAACCCCTCGGCGCCGGCATCGACTCCGCCATGGTGCTCGCCCGCCACCGCATGTTCGCCGCGCTGCCGCGCGGGGCCGATCCCGCACGGCCGCCCGACCGGCTGCTCGGCGGCAAGGCCTGCTCCTTGACCGCGATCCGCGCCCGCCCGCGCTCCCGCGACATCGCGGCGACCAGAACGAGGACCGCCGCGGACGCTGTTCTTCGGGGTGGTAGGCCGCTGGCCTTCGTCCGGGAGGCCTACCAGGGCCGCACCACCGCCGAACAGGCACTCAACCTGCTCGGAGCCGGGCGGTGGCGGCCAGGCAGCCCACGAGGGCCGCGGTGACGCGACCGCCCCACTCGCCGCCAACCGGGTCCGGCTCCGCGGCCTCGCCCGTCCGCAGAACACCGCCTAGTAACCGCCTAGTAGGCGTACGGCAGGGCCCCAGTGAAGGCGGTCTCGAACCACGCGTTGGCGGAGAGGTGGGCGAGGTAGCGCCCATCGGTGACCTCCAGCTCGAAGTCGGCGTCCGGCCAGGCTTCGTCGTCGGTGAGGTCGAACGACGCGATGACGCCGCTCGTCCGCCGGACGAATTCGCCGGCATCGGGCTTGAGGGAGAGGTAGCGGCTCCGCTCGTCCTTTCCGCCTCCGACTACCTGGCCCGCGTAGACGTCGCTGGCCCTGGCCCGCGGCTCGCGCACCTCCAGTGTGTCGTCCCGCAGGAGGTAGCCGGCGGAGTCCACACGGACGTCGCGGCCGAGGAGGAGCCCCCACAGCTCCGCGAACTCGGCCTCCGTCTCGGGGGACAGGGGGGCGTTGGCCACCCACGCGCTGCGCCACGCGTCCAGGATGAGCTGCAACCCGAACTCGGGAAGGTGCCCGCGATGGATCTCCCCGTCATTGCGGCTGATGACCCCGCCCACGAGCCTCGTCCCCTGACCCGCGTGCAGGAAGACATCGAACATCATCGTCATGGCCGGGATGCTAGCCGCCATGTCGGACACCGCGGGGTCTGCGCCCGAGGGCGGGTGCCGCTGACACGCGTCACCGGTTCTGGCGATGCCCCTGGGCGGTGCCTGGCCCCCCTCGGTCAGGCCGACGGCCCGTTGCGCTGCCGCCCCGCGGCGCGGGCCGCACGCAGGTGATGGGCCCGCAGCGTGTGCTGGGCGGAGCCGCGGGTGCGCACCGCCTTGACCACCGAGTGGGTCCGCTCGACGCGGGCCAGGCGCTGGGAGGTGTCGTCGGCCCGCTCCTCGGCCACGGCGGCGTGCTGGTCCCCCCGTGAGATGGCGTGGGAAACCTGGTGGCTGAGGTGGTTCAGGTGCTCCTTGATCTTGATGACCTTATCGAGGGTCTGAGGGCCGTAGACGAAGGCGGCGGTGGCCGCGAGGGAGGAGAAGACGACTCCGATATCCATGGGCCAGCACTCTAGGACACACGGCCCGCGTCCCGGCCCGCCGCGGGCCGGCGTACCGCGGAACCGGCCGCCGACGCCCCTCCGCCCCGGCTCCGCGCCTGAGCGGCGACGGGGGCGCCGACCACGGCCGACGCCCCTCCGCTCCGGTCGGCGGGCCGGCTCACCCCGCGCCGGGGTCGCGGCCCGGCTCCAGCGCCTGGTCGCTGACCGGCGTGCGGCCGAGGCGGCGGCGCAGCTCGTAGCCCACGAGGACCGCGGCCACGCTCGCCAGGGTGGCCAGCAGCGGCATTCGCTGCTCCGGCAGGAACGCCATCGCGACCAGCACGACCAGCAGCCCGGCGAGCGTCAGCCACGACAGGTACGGGAATCCCCACATCCGGAACGTGAGAAGCTCCGGCGACTCCCGGCGCAGCAGCGCCCCCATCCGCAGGTGGGACACCATGATGGTGATGAAGAGGATGAGGAGGATCGCCCCGATCGACGCGACCAGGAACGCGAACACCGTGTCGGGCCACAGGTAGTTGCCGATCACCGACAGGTACCCCACCACGGTGCCCAGCAGGATCGCCCGGGTCGGCACGCCGCGCCGGTTGACCGCCGCCAGCGCGCGGGGCGCGTCCCCCTGCCGGGTGAGCACGTGCAGCATGCGCGAGGAGGTGTACATCGCGGCGTTGAGCACGCTCAGCACCGCGACGAGCACCACGATCTCCATGATGAGCGGCGCCGCCGGCACCCCCACCGCCTCCATCACCGACACGAACGGGCTCGTCACCAGGTCGGTGGAGTTCCACGGCAGCACCGCCACCACGACGAGGATGGACGCCACGTAGAACAGCGCGATGCGCCACAGCACGCTGGTGGTGGCGCGGGCCACCCCCGCCTCGGGCTCGGCGCTCTCGCCGGCGGCGATCGTGACGATCTCCACCCCGCCGAACGAGAACAGCACCACGACCGTGGCGGCGCCCACCGCGACCCAGCCGTTGGGGGCGAACCCGCCGTGCTGCCAGAGGTTCGCGACGCTCATGCCGTCCGTGCCGGGCCACAGGCCCACCGCGAACAGGCCGCCCAGGACCAGGAACACCACGATGGTCGCGATCTTCACCAGCGAGAACAGCGACTCCGTCTCACCGAACACCCGCACCGACACCAGGTTCGCCGCGGTCATGACCAGCAGCAGCCCCAGCGAGAGCAGCCACCCGGGCGCGGGCACCCACTGCGCCAGGATCGCGGCGCCGGCCACCGCCTCGGCCGCGACCAGCACGCTGTACAGCCACCAGTACAGCCAGCCGATGCAGAACCCGGCGCGGGGCCCCAGCGCCAGGCGGGCGTAGTCGGAGAAGGCGCCGGCGGCCGGACGGGCGACCACCATCTCGCCCAAGGCGCGCAGAGTGCACAGCACCAGGACGCCGGCGAGGAGGTAGGAGACGACGGCCGCCGGCCCGGCGGCGTTGATCACGGCACCGGAGCCGACGAAGAGTCCGGCGCCGACCGAGCCGCCGATGGCGATCATCGTCATGTGGCGGCGGCGCAGACCCTGCGCCAGACCGGACGCCGGGGTGGTACGGGAGGCCGCCTTCGAAGGCGGCGTGGCATGCGGGTTCACGCCCATTGAGGCTACGCGGCCCGGAGCGCGCCGCACACGCCAGCTCCCCCGGGACGGCATGCGTGTCGCGGAAGCTCCGGCCCCGGGCCGCCCGGCGGCGCCGACGCGGCCTTCGCCGCCGGCACGACCGCCCGTTCTGTCGCGATGCTGAGTAGGCGGCCCGATGCCGATCCCGGCCCTGCCCCGCCCTCCGGACGCTGGCGCCGCCGCCGACTCGTGGACATGGCAGGCATGCGGAGACGCCTCATGGATGTCGGACTCGACCTGGTGCTCGCCCCGGAGCGCACGCTGCGTGAGGAAAGGACCGTCAGCGTCGTGGTACCGGCGCGCAACGAGCAGGAGACCTGAGCCGAGGTCGTCGAGGCCGCTCGCACGAGCCTCGTCCTCCTCGACGTCCCGGGCGAGGTCGTCGTGAGCGCCAGCGGGTGCGACGACGGCACCGCGGCGGGTGAAGAGGTCCGTCTGGGGCGCCGCGCAGGCAGCGGAGCGGGTCAAAGGGAGGCGCGGGCGATGGTGCCTGCGGTGAGGGTGGCCAGCATGTCTTGTAGGGCGGTGACGAAGTCCAGCTTGAACGCGGTGAGTGACGGGTCGGCCTGGTAGGCGGCGACCATCGCCTCGGAGGGGTGGGCGTGCGTCCATACGGCACCGATTGCCATGATCACGGCTGCGGTCAGCCGCGGGGCGTCCTCGCCCAGTTCGGGCAGGTAGCGGCCGGTCAGCGTGGCGATGGCGCCGACGTTGGCCACGGCCGCGCGCTTGTAGCGGGCGGCCACCTCGGCGGAGACGTTGTGCTCCAGGACGCCCGCCTGGGAGCTCAGCAGGTCGCACAGAACCCGGCGCTCGGCGAGGGAGCGGGCGACGGCGGCGGCGAACTGCTCCGTGCGCCGCTCCACGGACGCCGCCTGGTCGATCCCGGCGTCGAGGAGGGCGGGCAGGTCGGCGATCCACTGCTGCCAGGCGCGGTCCAGCAGCTCCAGCAGGATCGCTTCGCGGGATTCGAAGTAGCGCAGCACGTTGGACTTCGCCAGCCCGACCCGGCGGCTCAGTTCATTGAGGCTGACGGCACCGGCCGGCATCTCCTCAAGCATGGCCGCGGTGGTGTCCAGTACTGCCTGGCGCCGGATCTCGCGCTGCTCCTCACTGCGGGCACGCTGGAAGTTCGTCATGCCCTCATATTACAAACTGCCGGTCTTTTGACATCAGACCACCGGTCCCTTATGTTGGGGGCGCGCCGCAGAAGACCTCCTGGACCAGGTATCCGGCGCCTTCCGGGCCGCTTCATGCACCGATGTCAGCAGCTTGCCGCTTACGCGAGGGGCTGCCACAGCACCCCCTGAAAGCGAGAACACTATGAGCCCCGCCGCAAGCACCGAAGCCAACATCGCGGTCGTCAGCCGCTTCGTCGACGAAGTCGTCAACGGAGGCAACCTCGACGCGATCGACGAGCTCTGGGCCGGCGACATGGTCTGGCGCGGCGGCAGCCTGGGCGAGTACCACGGCATCGACGCCTACAAGAGCTTTATGGCGGCCAACGCCGCCGGCGCCTTCACCGGCATGCGCCTGGACGTCCTCCAGGTCGTCGCGCAGGGCGACACCGCCGTGCTGCTGTTCACCAACAGCGGCACCCACACCGGCGACTTCATGGGCACCGCTCCCACCGGCAAGCACGCCCGATGGCTGGGCGTCGGCGTGTACCGCATCAAGAACCACAAGATCGCCGAGGCCACCTTCGCCGAGGACATCCTCGGACTGCTTCTCCAGCTCGGCCTCACGACCCTTCCGAGTGCCGGATGACCCGCGCACAGCACACAACGAACCGGCGGAGACGCACAGAGATGAACCACTGGACACCTGACAGCATCCCCGACCAGAGCGGCCGCACCGCGCTGATCACCGGCGGGAGCAGCGGGATCGGACTGGAGACCGCGCGCGTCCTGGCCCGGCACGGCGCCCGCGTCATCCTGGCGGGACGCAGCCGGACCAAACTGGATCAGGCCGCCGAGACCGTGCGCGCTGCCGCACCCGGGGCCCGGACCGACACGCTGGTACTCGACCTCGCCGACCTCTCCTCCATCCGTGACGCCGCCACGCGAATCGCCGAGACCGTCGAGACGATCGACCTGCTGTTCAACAACGCCGGCGTGATGAACCTGCCCGAGCGGCGGCTGACACGCGACGGTTTCGAGATGACGGTCGGCACCAACCACCTCGGCCACTTCGCCTTCGACGCCCAGGTCTGGCCCGCCGTACACCGCGCCCCCGCACCGCGGGTGGTCACCGTCAGCGCCATCGCCGCACGATGGCCGATGGGCAGACTCGACGACCTGATGAGCGAGAAGAGCTACCGCGCCATGGGCGCCTACGCGAAGTCCAAGCGCGCCAATATCGTCTACACCCTCGAACTCGCCCGCCGGACCGCACACAGCCGCCTCGCAGCACTCGTCGTCCACCCGGGATCAGCGATGACCGGACTCCAGCAGCACGGCACCGGGACACTGAGCCGAATCGTCACCCCGGTCGCCGCGCGCCTGCTCATGGGATCGGCCGACGGTGCCGCCTGGCCACTCCTGTACGCAGCGACCAGTACGCACGTCAGCTCCGGACAGTTCATCGGCCCGGCCGGCCGCGACCAGACCTCCGGCACCCCCAGACTCGCCAAGCTCCCCAGAGGAGCGAACGACACCGATGAGGCCAGGCGGCTGTGGACGGCGAGTGAACAGCTCACCGGCGTGCCCTTCGACCCCGGGACCGAAACAGCACCCTAGGCCCCAATAGTCGGCACGGCGTACACCCCCTCGACCAACACCACACCCACGCAAGGAGTCGGACATGAACACCGGAGTGATCCTCGGCGGAGGCGGCTGGGTCGGCATCGCCTGGGAGACCGGTGTACTCGCCGCCCTGAGCGAGCACGCGGCATTCACCCTCTCGGACTGCTCGGTCGCCGTCGGCACATCGGCCGGCGCCTACGTCGCGGCGATGGCCATGGGCGGAGTCGACCTGGTCGAGCGCGCCCGCACCGAACAGAGCGGCGCCCTGCTCACGCCACTGGCACCGCTACCTGAACCAACCCCCGGCACCACCACTGACACCAGTGGCGGCACCAGCGCGGTTCCACCGGAGATCATGCGCTTGATGCTCTCCCCCGAAGGACCAAGCATCGAGCGAGCACGCACCATCGGTCACCTCGCCATGGCCGCCACACGCGACCAGGACCAGGACACGGCCGTGCACGTGCTGGGGTCCGTACTGCCGCTTTCCACCTGGCCGGAGGGCGACCTGCGCATCACCAGCGTGCGCTGTGAAACCGGCGAGACTGTGCTGTGGACGCGAAACGACGGCATTGGTCTGGCCGCAGCCGTCGCGTCATCCTGCGCCGTACCCGGCTTCTTCCCACCGGTCCAGTTCGACGGCGCCCATTACTGCGACGCCCCCCGCCTCCCCAGCGCCGCCGCACTGGCCGAGGAGAAGAACCTCGACGCCATCGTCTTCATCGGCCCCCGAGCGGGAGCACTCGCCAACGTGGCCGAGGACGCGGAACTCGACGAGCTCGAACGACAGGGTCTACGCATCGTGAGGATCACCGACGGCCCGGACTTCACCGAAGTCGCCGGAGAACTCCTCGACCAACGACTGCGCCCCCGCGCCACCCAGATCGGCCTGGACGACGGCCGCAAGGCTGCCCAGCAGGTCGCGGCGCTGCGGTGAGGGACAGCCACTCGGCGGTCAGAGGGGGGACCGTCGCCGCAGGCATCGGCGTCCATCGCGCGCCATCAGGCTCCGCCCCGCATGACGCGGCCGGCGCCCGGCCGGGCGCCACCGGGAGAGGCGGCGTGCACGCCGGACTCCTCCGGCGCTCCGGCGCCGGATCTCAGCGGGGCCGGGACCCGTTCCGGTGCCGCCGCACGGTCCGGCGCGCCCCGGAGGGCAGCCGGACGGAGTCGGCGGACTGCGCACGGGCCCGCGCCCGCCGGCCGCCCAGTGCGGAGCGCACGCCCACCGCGGCGTCGGACTCCCGTCGGGCCTGGAGGGCCACCAGGTGCTCACGGGCGTGCTTCACCAGGTCGCGGACGCCGCTGCGGTACAGGGCCCCCAGCGCGCCGAGCGCCAGCCGCTCCCGCACCGACACGGTGCCGCGGCCCGCCCGCACCCCAGCCCACAGCCCCGGCAGCCGCGTCGACTCACCGAGCGACGCCTCCAGCGCCTCCCGGCCCTCGGCCAGCCTCCCCTGCCCGACGAGGGCCTGCCCGAGGTAGTAGTGGGCGGCGGTCCGCACGACGGCGGTCGAGTGGAGCACCAGCGGCGAGACCCGCCGCACCTGGTGCTGCCACCCGGGCTGGCGCGGCCGCTCCACCCGCTCGGTGGCCCGGCGCTCCTGGACGTCCTGTACGTCGAGTTGCGTCCGGAAGTAGGCCTCGGCCTCCCGGTAGCTGTCCGTCCCGTCCGCGCGCTCGGTGCCCTCGTGCGGCCGGACGGTCCCCGCCGTGGTCAGGACAGCGGTGATGCCCGTGCCCGCGGCGAAGACGTCGTCGTCGGAGGCTGCGGGGTCGCGCGCCAGTTCGGCGAAGCGGGGGACGAGCGCGGCGACGTCCGCCCACCGCCGTTCTCCCGCGGACTTCCAGACGTCGATCGTCCGGCGCAGCTCGGCCATGTCGGCGGGGGAACCGGCGGCGCGGGAGTCACCCGGTACGGTCATCATCGCTCCAGAGGGGGTCGCGGTCCTCGGGTGATCGTACGCCTACCCGGGACCGGCCGAGTCGGCGCGGACGGCCGGGTGCCGCCGCGCGGAGGTGCGGACACCACCCGGGCAGGCGGGAGCGCACTCCTGACCGGGTGCCACCGCGCGGCCCAGGATGGGGACGCTCCGTTCCCCCCACCCGAAGGACGCCGGCACATGCCCTCCCGCCCCCTCGACCGCGCGATGTCCGTCGTGCGCCGTCCGTGGGTGGCCCCGCTCGCGGTGGTCACCGTCGTCTTCCTCGCGTTCGCGCTGCCGCCCTACCTGGGGCTGGACCCGAGCCGCTCGCGGATCCCGGTACCGGACGGCCGCCCGCTGTACTACCCGATGCTGGTGGCGCACATCTTCCTGGGCACCGTCGCGCTGCTGACCGCCTGCCTGCAGGTCTGGCCGTGGCTGCGCCGCCGCCACCCGGCCGTGCACCGGTGGAGCGGGCGCGTCTACGTGTTCGGCGGCGTGCTGCCCGCCGGGGTGGCGGTCCTGTTCGTCGCCCCCTTCGGCGCCCTGGGCCCGACACAGCAGGCGGCCAACACGCTGCTGGCGGTGCTGTGGCTGCTCACCACGGCCGCCGGGTACCGGGCGGCGCGGCAGCGGCGGTTCGCCGCGCACCGGGAGTGGATGGTGCGCAGCTTCGCGCTGAGCTTCTCCATCGTCGCCAACCGGCTCTGGATGGTGGTGTGCATGGCGGTGTTCACGCCGGAGGCGCTGACCGGGGGCAGCCCCGACCCGGCGGTGTTCGCCCAGGCGCTCGGAGTGTCCGCGTGGCTGAGCTGGGTGGTGAACCTGCTCGTCGCCGAATGGTGGCTGCAGCGCACCAGGTCCCGGGGCCGGGCGCAGCGCCGGGACGCCCGGATCCGGCGGGCGGGCGGCCCGGTCCCGGCGGAGTCGGCGCGACCGGCCTGACCGGTCGCGACCGCCAGGCCGCCGCCGGCGGCGGCCGCGCGGGGCGTCGCCGCCGGCGGCCAGCCCGCGTGGAGCCGCGCGGGCGGGCCCGCGGCGTCTGGGATCCGGCCCGGACGCCGCTCAGTGCGCGCCGTCCTCCCGCAGGTCGGCGGGGAGCAGCTGCTCGGTGAGCAGCCGGCGCACCCGGGCGGAGCGGTCGGGGGCGTCCAGCCAGGGGCCCAGCAGCCGCCACCCGTGGTAGTAGCCGAAGACGTACAGGCTCATGCCCGGGGCGCCCACCGAGGTGAGCGCCGCACCGACCTCGGCCTCGTCGAGCAGGCCCCACCGGGACAGGTAGCCGGCGACCTCCCGCTCCGGACGGCCGCGGGCCGCCAGGAGGGCGGCGTTGGCCCACACGCCCCACAGCGCGTTCCTCGCCGCGTGGATCTCCGCGAAGTCGCTGCCGTCCGGCCGGACCCCCTGCTCAGCGAGCACGTTGCGGGCCAGCCAGGACTGGGCCTCGTCGCCGGGGAACAGGATGCCCTGGGCGTGCAGGCCGAGCCCCTCGCTGAGCACGAAGGACGGCGAGAGCATGAACCGCACCCAGTGGTCGGTGCGGCCCTGCCCGTCGAGGAGGTGGATCTCCTTCAGCAGGGACTCGGCGATGTGGCCGGGATGCCCCTCGTGGGCCACCACGTACAGCAGGTCGGCCAGGTTGAACGGCAGGCCGCCGTTGACGAAGATCGTCGAGCGCCTGCCGCCGCGGTGGTGCCCCGCCGCGAGGAAGTGCGCCCGCGGCAGCACCTCGCAGTCGACGACCTCGTCCGCCGGCAGGGGGACGATGGCGCTGGTGCGGGCGCGGGTCTCGGCCACCGCCCGGCCCACCAGCTCCGGCAGCCGCCCCGCCGCGCCCGGCGCGAGGCGGTGCCGCGCCTGCCAGGCGTGCAGCCGCTCCGCCAGTGTGCCGGCGGCCCCGGGCAGCGCCGCGTCCAGCCGCGCGTGCGCCGCCTCGAACAGCTCCTCCGGCACCCACTCGACCTCCACGCCCAGGCACTCGCGGGCGTAGCGGCGCAGCGGCGGCTCCTCCCCGGCCAGCCGGCGCGCCACCGCCCGCAGCGCGCGGACCTGCGCGGCCAGGTAGCGCGCCCGCGGCGGGGCGAACGGGAGCTCGTCCAGCAGCCGCTCGGCGTCGTCGGCGAGCCGGCCGGCCGCAGGCGGCTCCTCGGCCTCCGCCGCGTTGCGCCACTCGTCCGGCCCCCGGTAGATGAGCACCGTCCCGCCGTCCGTGCCGACCACCCGCCGGTTCACGCGCAGGGCCAGCATCGCGTAGTCCCGCACCCACTGCCGCTCCGTCACCGCCATGGTTCCTCCCTGTCCGGTCCCTGGGTACGCGCCCACGCTAGGTGTACGGTTTTTCCGTACACTGCACGGAAGGAGGCGGACATGGCCCGCCCGCACCCCGCCGTCTGGCTCGGGGACCGGCCGCGCCGCCGGCCCCGGCTCTCCGAGGAGCGGATCGTCCAGGCCGCCGTCGCGCTGCTCGACGCCGAGGGCGTCCAAGGCTTCTCGATGCGCCGGCTCGCCGCCCGGCTGGGCGCCGCAACCATGTCGCTGTACGAGTACGTGGCGACCAAGGAGGACCTGTTCGACCTCGCCCTGGACGCCGCCATGGGCGAGATCGAACTGCCGGCGGACCGCCCGCCGGCCTGGCGCGAGGAGCTCACCCACCACGCCGTGCAGAGCCGGAGGGTGATGCGGCGCCACCCGTGGATGACCGAGCTGGTCGGCACCCGCCCGCTGCTCGGCCCGAACGCGCTCGCCCGCTCCGAGCGCTTCCACGCCGCCCTGGCCGCGGCCGGGTTCGCCGGAGCGGAACTCGTGGCGGCAGCCGGCGCGGTCTCCAGCTACGTGCACGGCTACGTCGTCACGGAGAACGTGTGGCGGGCCCGGATGCGCGACCCCGCCGAAGAGCGCGAACTGCGCCGCCGCGCGCAGTCGTACCTCGCCGGCCAGCCCGACCGCTACCCGGTGCTGGCGGAGCACGCCCGGCTGGAGGACGCTGACTTCGACGCCGGCTTCCGCAGCGGCCTGGAGCTCATCCTCGACGGGATCGCCACCCGGCTCGCGCCGTGATCCGGACCGGTGCGCGGTCCCCGCCGTCCGTGCCCGGGCCGCCTGCGCCTGACGGCCGCGCCGCCGCGAGAGACGGGGTGCCCGCCACGACCGGGAACCACGGGAATGCGGACGGACCGTCATGGACACCGCGCCGGACCGACCGTGATCATGGAGCGCGCCAGCGCTCACGACACGGCAAGGACGGCGGAATCCATGAAGGAACCGAACCCCGGCGTACGCGAACTGGTCGCGCACGCCCTCCTCCGAGCCACCGACCCGGAGAAGGACCGGACCCTGACCGCCGCACTGTCCGCACGCCTGGCCTCGGCCATGTTTCCCGGCGACCCGGTTCTCGAAGGGGCCGCCGCCCACGCCCGCCGCTTCCAGGGGACCACGCCGCCGCGGCTGCCCCCGCACGCCGAGGAGCACCGGGCCGCGAAAGTCGGCGAGCTCAGGAAGCTGCTCGCCGACGCGGACGATCCGGCCAGGATCGGCTTCACCGCCGCACGGCTCGCCCAACTCACCCTGTACGGCGACACGGTCATGGACCGCGCCGCGTTCCACGCCGAGTACGTGCGCCGCTACGGCGCGGACGTGGCGCGGGAGGATCCCGCCACGATCAGGGGCGCCGCCGCCCAGGCACGCGCCCTCGCCCACCTCGCCCCCGGCAACGTCGACCTGCGCGAAGCCGCCGAGCACCTGCGCAGGGTGCGGGAGGCCATCGACTTCAGCCGGATCCGGGAGCGCGCCTCGGCGGCGGACGTGGAAGGCGTCCTCAACGCCCCCGGCCCAGGGGCCTCAGTGCTCCTGCGGAACGTGTACGGCGTAGTGCGCGACCTCTACCAGGCCGAGGCCCAGGGCCGGAGGGAGGACGCCGGGAAGGCGGCGGAGCGCCTGACCGGCCTGCTCAAGAGCGCGGCCGGCACGCCCCGGGCGACAGGCGCTGCCGTCCCGGGCGCCCCGGTGCGGGCGGGGGAGCTGCGCCCGGGACGGCAGCGCCTGTCGCCCGGGGCGTGC
>NZ_QEIO01000409.1 GCF_003336425.1 Marinitenerispora sediminis
GTCCTGGGTGCTTCCGGAGTCGCGGCAGGGAGGCGGGGATACGGCTGATTCGGGCGGCGGCGAGGTGTCGGAGGGCCGGACGGCCGTCGTACGGACGGGCCGGGGGACGTGGGCGGAGTTCCCGTGGGCGAAGACCGACTCTATGGAATCTATGTCGTAAAGGTGGACATATGTATTACTTCTCAACTTCAACTCAAAAAACACAATTGTGCGGCTACGCCGCACCCAATATCTCACCCAGAACCATCCAGGGGGCCGGCGGGCACCCCGCGACGCTGTCCAGGTGGGGGAGGGGCGCCCGTATTCGGG
>NZ_QEIO01000410.1 GCF_003336425.1 Marinitenerispora sediminis
AGGAAGAGAGCCGGGCCGGACCGCTGCCGCGGGCGCCTGCCGCTCCCGGGCGCACCGCAGCGACGTGCACGGGTATCCCGGCCCGGGGTCCGGCCCGCGAGCCCCGGGACAGCCGCTCCCGCGGCCCGGGCCCTCTGAGCGGGACGCGCGGGGTTCTCCGGCGGCCCGGGCCGCCGGCCGCGTGTCCTTGCCGTCGTGGCCCGACATCCGCGGGCCGGACCCCGGGCCGGGATACCCGTGCACGTCGCTGCGGTGCGCCCGGGAGCGGCAGGCGCCCGCGGCAGCGGTCCGGCCCGGCTCTCTTCCT
>NZ_QEIO01000411.1 GCF_003336425.1 Marinitenerispora sediminis
TGCGGTGAGAAGGGCGTCCAGGTTGTTGGTCACACATCGATCGTGGGCGCCCTTCGCCATGCCCGCAGCCGGTTCAACAAAATCCCATCAACGATCTAGGTCGTGTTTCTTGAAAGGTCTGCGGGGTGAGCCGGTGCTCTGGTACCGCGTGTCGACGTGGTCCGGCGCCATGACCTCACCGACGCCGAGGGGGACCTGCCCGCCCCGCTCATGCCCGCCCACCTCCGCAAAGGCCAGCGGTGGGCCGACCACCGCAGAACCGTCAACGCCATCCTGTTCCGCACCCGCACCAGGACGGGGGTCCCC
>NZ_QEIO01000412.1 GCF_003336425.1 Marinitenerispora sediminis
CGACGGCCGTGTCTTCACCCGGAGCACCCCACCGCGTCAGGAGGGTTGCCGTCCAGCCAGCCGGGGCTTGGCGCTGGAACTCGTGACATCAGGCAAGATAACACGGTTCTCCACTTATCTGGTCGTTTGTCCCGTGTGATCCATGTGGGACGGGAAGCACCCCGAGCGACCCGGCGTCACACACGTCCCCCTACAGCCTGTTTGTCCGTTCTGTCCCTGACCACGGTAGGCGCTGCCCGCCCGCGCGACCGGACCGGCCCCCGGTGCGACGCCCTACGATCGGATCGGCTCGGACGGCCCGGCCC
>NZ_QEIO01000413.1 GCF_003336425.1 Marinitenerispora sediminis
CCCCTGCGCCGCGCCTGGGACCACCTCGACCACACCCTGCGCACCGGCACCACCGCCTACGACCACGCCCACGGCAGCGACTTCTACCGCCACACCACCGCCCACCCCCAGCGGCGCCAACTCTTCGACGCCGCCATGGCGGCCGGCAGCACCGCCGCGCACACCCTCGCCGACACCCTCGACCTCACCACCACCCGCACCATCACCGACATCGGCGGCGGCAACGGCGCCCTCCTCGCCGCCCTCCTCGACCGCCACCCCCACCTCACCGGCGTCCTCCTCGACCTCCCCAGCGTCCTCGACAC
>NZ_QEIO01000414.1 GCF_003336425.1 Marinitenerispora sediminis
GTATTGAGCCGTTTGGCCCCAGCCGCCGGACATCACCCGGCCGTCGCGGACGACGTGTTCGAGAACTCCCTTCTTCATCAGCTTGCCGATGGCGTTCTTCCAGGCACCGGCCGATTTGTCGCCAGCTCGGTGCAGGATGTAGGGCGCGTGGATGCTGCCGTAGGTCTCGCGGGTGGCGTCGTTGGCGTTTTCCGCGATGACAACGAGGTCGGAGCGCTCGCCAGACGTCAAGCCGAAGTCGGACCAGTGATCCATGACCTCGACGATCAGGCGCACGCCCATGCGTTCCTCCGGTCTGCTCTGC
>NZ_QEIO01000415.1 GCF_003336425.1 Marinitenerispora sediminis
GCGGCCCGGTCGTCGTCGAACCGGGTGGCCGAACCCATACCGCCGGGCTCCTCGCCGCTGCCCTCCCAGCGCGGGCCGGGCGGGACGTACGCGCGGACGAGGCGCTACGCGAGTGGCGGGCCGACCCCGCCGTCAGCGTCAACATGGCGCACGTCGACATCGGCGGTCCCCGGCCCGAGGCCGGGGAGTGGCCCGCGCACGACGTCCGCGCGTACGTCCCGCCCGGCCCGCGCTGGGAGGGCAGCGGCGAGGAGCCCGGCGGTATGGGTTCGGCCACCCGGTTCGACGACGACCGGGCCGC
>NZ_QEIO01000416.1 GCF_003336425.1 Marinitenerispora sediminis
GTGTCCTGCGCCGCCGCGCCCGCCACACCACCAACCGCACCGACCGCGTTCCCCGTCACATTGACCGGCACATCCAGGTCCACCACCGCCTGGTTCCCACCGACCAGCGAACCGTTACCCGAAGTAACGACGTCCCCGCCGTCCTCCAGCACCACAGCATCGGCATCCTCGACCGCCGCACCCGCGACACCCAGAACCGCCGCGATCGCGTTACCCGACAGATTCACCGGCACATCACCATCGACAACCAACTGGTTGCCACCGACAGCCGAACCATTACCAGACGTGATGACGTC
>NZ_QEIO01000043.1 GCF_003336425.1 Marinitenerispora sediminis
GGGTGGCTGAGGGTCACCCCCACGTGCGTGGGGCGGGCGTCACGCACCTCGATCAGGAAACCGCCGGGGCAGGGTCACCCCCACGTGCGTGGGGCGGGCACGATCAGGGGCGCCGTCTCCCTGAGGTACGGCGGGTCACCCCCACGTGCGTGGGGCGGGCACGAGATCCCGAGTGGTGATCCACAACCGGATCGGGTCACCCCCACGTGCGTGGGGCGGGCAGATGACCGAGGACGAGGCGCGCCGCCGCGGACGGGTCACCCCCACGTGCGTGGGGCGGGCTCCAAGAGTGGGCCCGAACGGGCGACATGCCCCGGGTCACCCCCACGTGCGTGGGGCGGGCTCCCCCAGGCCCCCCATGAAAATCCCGCACAACGGGTCACCCCCACGTGCGTGGGGCGGGCCACAACGCGGGCAACAACTTGCAGCAGTTGACCGGGTCACCCCCACGTGCGTGGGGCGGGCCTGCCGGGCGGCGTAGCCGCGCCGGGTCGTGCCGGGTCACCCCCACGTGCGTGGGGCGGGCCCAACGCTGACTGGAGCGCTGACGTGAGAGACCGGGTCACCCCCACGTGCGTGGGGCGGGCTACACGGGGTCGGCGACGTCGTCGTAGCGCTCCGGGTCACCCCCACGTGCGTGGGGCGGGCGACGCCAAGGCGTCGGGCGCGCCCATGCCCGACGGGTCACCCCCACGTGCGTGGGGCGGGCAACTCGCCCGCCTATTCGGGCGCGGGAGCAAGCGGGTCACCCCCACGTGCGTGGGGCGGGCGGCTACATCCACCACGACCACTACCCCGACTACGGGTCACCCCCACGTGCGTGGGGCGGGCCGCGAGCTCCGCCGTCACGGCCACGGTGTGTCCGGGTCACCCCCACGTGCGTGGGGCGGGCGGAGGCGCACATGCTCGCCCGCCACGCCGGCGACGGGTCACCCCCACGTGCGTGGGGCGGGCCAGATCGAGGAAGCCCTGCAGGAGACGTAGGACGGGTCACCCCCACGTGCGTGGGGCGGGCAGCTGCTCGTTGCTGCGCGGGGCGGTGCGGCGCGGGTCACCCCCACGTGCGTGGGGCGGGCCAGACCCTCGCCATGAGCGTGCTGCTCCCGATCGGGTCACCCCCACGTGCGTGGGGCGGGCCAGACGGACACCCAGGACGCCGAGGTCATCCGCGGGTCACCCCCACGTGCGTGGGGCGGGCTGGCGACGTAGAAGGCCGCGCTGCGTCATCGCCGGGTCACCCCCACGTGCGTGGGGCGGGCACTTTGTGACCTGGGGCGACGTGGCGCGTTATCATTTCTTTACCTGTTTTCCGTCCGCGCGAGAGATTTGCGTAACGATCCGCTCACAGAACGTGATCGCACGCCGTACCATCGCCAGCTATGGCGGCCGCCGGTCCGTGGCAACCACAGGTCACACGGTCCCTCCCTCGGTGGCCAGTGTGGGACGGCGCTGACGGGACACCTCGCAAGCGTGGCGGTGACCGCGATCGCCGCCCCTATCTAAGCAACCGCCACCCCCTCCGCCAACCCGTCGAGGATGTCGTCCAGGACCCGGGCCCGGTCGTCTCGGGGGAGGTCTGCGAGGGTCTCAAGAACGTGTTCGCTCTCCACTCGGTTGCCGTGGCGCCCGCGGACCACGCATACCGTGAGGCACTCTCGGGTTCCTGCGTTGAGGTAGTGCTGCTCGTCGGGGGTGATGAGCTCCGAGGCGACCGCCGGGTAGGACGGCGGGTGGCGCTTGTCGCGGCAGCGGCGGACGGTCTGGCGGACCCACTCCTGCCACAAGGAGTCGAACATGCCGCCGGCGTCGAGGTCGGCCAGGGCCTCCTGTTCGCCCTCGTCCGTGCACTCCCGGCAGTACGCCAACTCGGCGCGCAGCAGCCATCGGGCGCGCGGGTGGCGCATCTCGATGTCGAGCTTGGTGGGGTGCCTGTGTCCCATGCGCTTCAGCGTAAGTGCCCTGGTGGCCGCCGTGCAGGGCGATGGCCGCAACGGGGCCGGGTCCGGCCACCTGGTGGTCCGCCCGGGAGCGGTGGCGGGTGGGGCGGTGGGGCCGGGGTGGACGCGGCCGGGGAACGCCGCCCCCGGCCGCGCCGAGGGCCCCGGCGGGGCCGTGGTCGCGCGGCGCGCGGCCGCCGCACGCGCCGTGGCGCCCAGGCCGCCGAAGGCGCGGGCCCAGCCGTCGAACGCGCTGCTCCGGGCCCGGACGGGCGCGCGGGCGGTCCGGGTGGCGGGGTGGTAATCGATGAGTAACCCCGGCGCGACGGCGATGTCACACCGATGTGCCGGACTTGGGCATGCGCGTCGGGTGGCGCGGCGCGCATGGTGGTGGGTCCGGGCGCTGGTGCGATGGCGGAGACGGCAGTAGCGCACAACCAGTGCGCGCCTGTTCGGCAGGTGTCGCCAGTGAAGCGCGCTCCGGTCGCTCCTTAAGGTGTGCCCCATCCTGTGAGGCGGGTCACGCTCTCGTGCGATCGGCAACCGCCGGCCGGGTCCACCACCGGGGAGTACCCAGTCGCGCCACACGCGATCTTCGGGAGGCCGAATGAAGCCGGTGCTGGGCTGGAAGCTCTACGGGGACGGCAGCGCTCCGCCGCCCGGCGAGGTGGTGCGGCCCGACGAGCGGCTGTCCTGGGGGCGGACCGTCGGCCTGGGCGCCCAGCACGTGGTGGCGATGTTCGGCGCCACCTTCGTGTTCCCCGTGGTCATGGGGCTCGACCCCAACCTCGCCATCATGATGTCCGGCGTCGCCACGATCCTGTTCCTGCTGATCGTCAACGGCCGGGTGCCCAGCTACCTCGGAACGAGTGCGTCCTTCGTCGGCGCCGTGGCGGCCATCCGGGCCTCCGGCGGGGACACCGCCACCGTCACCGGCGCGATCCTGGTCGCGGGCCTGGTGCTGGCGGCCAGCGGCCTGGTCATCCACCTGGTGGGCGCGCAGGTGGTCGTGCGGGTGTTCCCGCCGGCGGTCACCGGCGCGGTGGTGATGCTGATCGGCTTCAACCTGGCGCCCGTGGTCGCGAACAACTACTGGCCCCACGACCAGTGGGTCGGCCTGCTGACCATGGTGTTCGTCGTCCTGGCGACCGTGCTGCTCCGCGGCTTCCTCGGCCGGCTGGCCGTGCTGCTCGGGCTCGCCTTCGGGTTCGCGCTGTCCTGGGTGCTCGACGCGGTCGCCGGGCCGACGTCCGTTCCGGGGCCGGAGGCGGGCACGACGGTCTCCGCGCTCCGGGTGGACCTGTCCGCCGTGACCGAGGCGCCGTGGATCGGGCTGCCGGCCTTCCACGCCCCGGAGTTCTCCACGTCGGCGATCCTCGTCGCGCTGCCGGCGGTCATCGCGCTCATCGCGGAGAACGCCGGCCACGTCAAGGCCGTCGAGGAGATGACCCGCGAACCCCTCGACCCCTACATGGGGCGGGCGATCCTCGCCGACGGCGTGGCGACCGCGATGTCCAGCGCGGTCGGCGGCGCGCCCACCACGACCTACGCGGAGAACATCGGCGTGATGGCCGCCACCCGGGTCTACTCCACGGCCGCCTACTATGTGGCCGCGATCGTGGCCATCCTCTTCGGGTTTTCCCCGAAGTTCGGCGCGCTCATCGCCGCGACGCCCGAGGGCGTGTTGGGCGGGATCAGCCTCGTGCTCTACGGGATGATCGGGCTGCTGGGGGCGAAGATCTGGCTGGAGAACCGGGTCGACCTCGCCAATCCGGTGGTGCTCGTCCCGGTGTCGGCCGGGCTGGTCGCGGGTATCGGCGGCGTACGGCTGGCGATCACCGAGGACTTCGCGATCGAGGGGATCGCGCTGGGCACGCTCATCGTCATCGCCGGCTACCACGCCCTGCACCGGCTCGCGCCCGAGCAGCTGCGTCCGCGGGCGACCCCGCCGCCCGCGGCGGGCGCCGGCCCGGGAGGCACCCCGGTCGGGCGCGCCGAGCCCGGCACGCCCGAGCGGTCCCAGGGCACGGGGGAGGAGGGGCGTCCGCAGTCGACCTGACCACGGCAGCGGCCGAGCCGGCCCGCCGCCCGCCAGCACGAGGAGCCATGTGAAACCACCGGCCTTCCGCTACCACGCCCCCGCCTCGCTCGCCGAGACGCTCGCCACGCTGGCCGAGGTCGGGGCGCGCGGCAAGGTGCTGGCCGGCGGGCAGAGCCTGGTCCCGCTGATGAACATGCGGCTTGCCGCCCCCGAGCACATCGTGGACATCAACGGGGTCGCCGGGCTGGACGACGTGACTGTCGACGCAGGAGGAGTGCGGATCGGCGCGCTGGTCCGGCACGCCCGCCTGGAGGCCGACGCCGAGGCGGCGGCCGCCGTCCCGCTGCTCCGCCAGGGGCTGCGGCTGGTCGCGCACCCGGTCATCCGCAACCGCGGGACCACCGTCGGCAGCATCGCGCACGCCGACCCCTCCGCGGAGATGCCGGCCGCGCTCGCGCTGCTCGGCGGCTCCGTGGAGGCGGCCGGCGCGGCCGGGCGGCGCACCGTGCCGGCCGCCGAGTTCTTCACCGGCCCCATGGAGAGCTGCCTGCGCCCGGACGAGCTGGCTGTGTCCGCCCACTTCCCGCGGCCGGAGCCCGGCACCGGCAGCGCGTTCACCGAGGTGGCGCGCCGGCACGGCGACTACGCGCTGTGCGGGGTCGCCGCGCTCGTCACCCTGGACGCCGACCTGCGGATCACCGCCGCCCGCGCCGGCTACCTGTCGGTCTCCCCGACCCCCGCCGTCCTCGACCTCACCGACGCGGTCGCCGGCCGCACTCCCGACACCGCCGACCTCGCCGCCGCCGGCCGGCTCGCCGTCGGACGGCTGGAACCGGAGGACGACATCCACGCCACCGCCGAGTACCGCGCCCACCTCGCCGGCGTGCTCACCGTCCGCGCGCTGCGCGCCGCCGCCGAGGACGCCCTCGCCCGCGCGACCCGCGATCCCCGTCCCGCCGGCTCCGGGAGCGGCCGATGACCGAACAGACCCACGAGATCCGGCTGCACGTGAACGGCGTCCCGCACACCGCCACGGTGCCCGCCCGGCGGCTGCTCTCGGACTGCCTGCGCCACGACCTCGGCCTCACCGGCACGCACGTCGGCTGCGAGCACGGGGTGTGCGGCGCGTGCACCGTGCGCCTCGACGGCCTGCCGGTGCGGTCCTGCCTGATGTTCGCGGTCAGCGCGCAGGGGCACGAGATCACCACGGTCGAGGGCATGGCCGCCCCCGACGGCACCCCGCACCCGGTCCAGCGCGCGTTCCGCGAGTGCCACGGGCTGCAGTGCGGGTTCTGCACTCCCGGCTTCCTCGCCGTCGTGGCCGCGTTCCTGGAGGAGAACCCCGACCCCACGGAGGAGCAGGCCCGCGAGGCCGTCGGCGGCAACCTGTGCCGCTGCACCGGCTACCAGAACATCGTCCGCTCGGTGCTGCGCGCCGCCGAACTGGCTCGCGAGCACCCGGGGGCGGAGCCGCCCGGCGCCGGTGCGGCCGCCGAGGGAGGCCGAGCGTGACCGGGAAGATGTTCGGCGCGCCGATCCCGCGCACCGAGGACGAGCGGCTCGTCGCGGGCCGCGGCCGCTACCTCGACGACCTCGGCGCCGGAGCCTACGCCGCCGCGTTCGTCCGCAGCCCGCACGCGCACGCGCGCATCCTCGACATCGACGTCGGGGACGCCCTCGACGTGGACGGGCTCGTCGCGGTCTACACCCACGACGACCTCCGCGGTCCCATGGCCGAGCCGCTGCCGCTGCTTATCCCGCACCCCGCCATCCGCGACGGCCGCACGCCCCACGCGCTGGCCGCCGAGTACGTGCACCACGTCGGCGAGCCGGTGGCCATGGTGGTGGCGCGCGACCGCTACGTGGCCGAGGACATCGTGGAACGCGTCCGGGTCGACTACGAGGTGCTGCCCGCGGTGGTCGGCGTGGCGGCGGCCCGCCGGGCCGACCACGTCGTGCACCCGGGCATGTCCGACAACGTCGCGGCCCGCCTCCTGCAGGAGGTCGGCGACGCCCCGGCCGCGATCGCCGCCGCGCCGCACACCCTGGAGCTCGACCTGGAGATCGAGCGCTCCGCGAGCACCCCCATGGAGGGGCGCGGCGTGTACGCGCGGTGGGACGCCGCCGACGCGATGCTGCGGATGTACAGCTCCACCCAGACCGCCTCCGGCGTCCGCGCCGCCGTCGCCGCCAAGCTCGAACTCCAGCTCGGCCAGGTCGAGGTGGTGGTCCCCGACGTGGGCGGCGGCTTCGGCGTCAAGATCGTGCACCCCTGGCCCGAGGAGGTGATGGTTCCGTGGGCCGCCCGGCTGCTCGGCCACGACGTGAAGTGGACGGAGGACCGCCGCGAGCACTTCGTGGCCGCCGCGCACGAGCGGGAGCAGCTCCAGCGGGTGCGGGTCGGCTTCGACGACGAGGGCCGGCTGCTCGGCCTGGACGTGCGGATCTGGCACGACAACGGCGCCTACCTGCCCTACGGGGTGATCGTCCCGCTCGTGACCTCCACCCAGCTGCTCGGTCCGTACCGGCCCGGGGCCTACCGGGTGGAGTTCGACAGCCTGTACACGACCACGGTGATCGTGACGCCCTACCGCGGCGCCGGCCGCCCGCAGGGCGTCTTCGCGATGGAGCGCACCATGGACGCCATCGCCGCGCGGCTCGGCCTGGACCGCGCGCGGGTGCGGTCGGTGAACCTCATCCAGCCGGACGAGATGCCCTACGACCAGGGGCTGGTGTTCCAGGACGGCCGGCCGCTCATCTACGACTCCGGCGACTACCCGGCCGCGCTCGCCGCCCTCCTCGACCTCGTCGGCTGGGACGACTTCCCCGCCCAGCGGGAGCGCGCCCGCGCCGAGGGCCGCCGGATCGGGATCGGGCTGGCCTGCTACGTGGAGGGCACCGGGCCCGGTCCGTACGAGGGCGGGCACGTGCAGGTGGAGACCAGCGGCCGGGTGCGGGTCGCGACCGGGCTGACCAGCCAGGGGCAGGGCCACCAGACCATCCTGGCGCAGATCGTCGCGGACGAACTCGGCGTCCCGATATCCGACATCTCCGTCACCACCGGCGACACCCGCCGGATGCCCTACTCCGTGGGCACCTACGCCTCGCGCGGCGCGGTGATGAGCGGCAGCGCGGTCGCCCTGGCCGCGCGCCGGCTGCGGGACAAGGCGCTGCGCATCGCCGGCGACGCCCTGGAGGCCGACCCCGACGACCTGGAGATCGTCGGGGGCCGGGTGCGGGTCAAGGGCAGCCCGGCCTCCGGCATGGACCTCGGCACGGTCGCCGTCCTCGCCAACCCGCTGCGGTACGCGTTCGACGAGGCGTCCCGCGCCGCCACCCAGTTCGGCGGGCCGGCCGACTTCGACCGCCCGCCGGTCGCCCCCGACGACGCCCCCGGGCTGGAGGGCACCGACTTCTACTCGCCGCTGCGCTGCACGTTCGCCAGCGGCATGCACGCCGCGATCGTCGAGACCGACCCCGAGACCGCCGAGATCCGGATCCTGCGGTACTGCGTCGTGCACGACTGCGGCCGGCTCGTCAACCCGCTCATCGTCGAGGGGCAGATCCACGGGGGAGTGGCCCAGGGCGTCGCCGGCGCGCTCTACGAGCGCATGGCCTACGACTCCGACGGGCAGCTGCTCAACGCCTCCTTCATGGACTTCCTCATGCCCTACGCGAGCGAGGTGCCCGCCGTCGAGATCGACCACCTGGAGACCCCCAGCCCGCTCAACCCCCTGGGCATCAAGGGCGCCGGGGAGGCGGGCGTCATCCCGGGCGCGGCGGTGCTCGCGGCCGCCGTCGAGGACGCCGAGGGCTTCCCGATCACCCGGATGCCCATCTCCCCGTCGGAGCTGTTCCACCTGCGCCGCAGGTTCGCCTCCGGCGAGATCCCGCCCCTGCGCGCCCGGCGTCCCGCCGCGCCCGCGCCGCGCCCGTCCGGACAGGAGAGCTGAGCACATGAAGGTGACCGGTACCGCCACCCTGAACGCACCCCCGGCGAAGGTCTGGGCCGCGCTGCTGGACCCCGAGGTGCTGGCCCGCATCATCCCGGGGTGCGAGCGGCTGGAGCGCACCGGCGCGGACCGCTACCGCGGCACCGTCACCGCGGGCGTGGCTTCGATCAAGGGCACCTTCGTCGGCGACGTCGAACTCACCGACCTGGACCCGCCCGCGGGGCTCGTGCTGCGCGCCTCGGGCGCCGGGGCGCCAGGCACGGTGCGCGCCGACGTCGCGGTGCGGCTCGCCGACCTCGGCGACGGCCGTACGGAGCTCGGCTACGACGCCGACGCCGTGGTGGGCGGCATGGTCGGCGGGGTCGGGCAGCGCGTCCTGGTCGGCGTCGCCCGGCGCATGGCGCAGGAGTTCTTCGACCGGCTCGGCTCGGAGCTGGCCGGCGGCGCGCCCGCCGCGGCGGAGCCGCGCCCGCAGGCCGGTGCGGCCGCGCACCCCGAGGGCGCGGCCGCGGTGTCCGGCCGGCCGGATGCCTTCCCGGGCCGGGCGCCCGCGGCCCCGGCCGGCGGTGCGGGCGAGTTCGTCCGCGGGGCGGTCTTCGGCGCGGTGGTGGCGCTGGCGGGCGTCGCGGCCGGCGTCCTCGCGGGGCGGCGCCGGTGCGGGTGACCCGTGCGGCGGGGCGGTGCGGCGTTCGTCACATCGACGCGTCGCGCTTCCGACCAGTGCTGCTACGGAGCGCATCGCGGCGATGCTAGGTTCACTTGGTGGTAAAGAAGTGATCTTCCGGCCACACCCCCTTCACAGCGCAGCGCCCGAGGCGGGCGGCCGTGCGTTAGAGCCAGTGTCGCGAGGACTACAGACCAGTGAACGACTCCCCGAAGCTCTCCACCAAGATCATCGTCGCCGGCGGATTCGGCGTCGGAAAGACGACGTTCGTGGGAGCGGTCTCCGAGATTCCCCCCGTACGCACCGAGGCCGCGGTGACCGCCGCCAGCGCCGGCATCGACGACCTTTCCAAGACCCCGGACAAGACGAGCACGACCGTGGCCATGGACTTCGGCCGCATTTCGCTTGACGACGACCTCACCCTCTACCTGTTCGGAACACCGGGCCAGCAGCGCTTCTGGTTCATGTGGGACGACCTGGTGCGCGGTGCGCTCGGTGCCGTGATCCTCGTCGACACCCGCCGCCTGGAGGACTCCTTCCAGGCGATCGACTACTTCGAGAAGCAGTACCGGCTGCCGTTCCTGATCGCCGTGAACTCGTTCGCCGACGAGTACCAGTACTCGGCGGACGAACTGCGCGACGCGCTCGACCTCGGCCCCGAGGTTCCGGTCATGCAGTGCGACGCGCGGCAGCGCGAGTCCGTGGCGCAGGTCCTGATCCGCCTGGTCAAGCACGCCATCGCGGTCGAGGCCCGCCAGCGCCGCCAACTCGTGCACTGAGAACGGACGGCCGGCAGCCCGGCCCGCCTCGGCCGGCCCGCCGAGTGGGCCCGCTCGGGGCGTCGGGATCGGGCGCCCCGGAGCCGGCGGCGCCCGGCCGCGGTGCCGCCGGTCGTGTCGGCCGCACCGCCGTTTCGGAACGGACCATGCCGGGAGGTCCGCCCATCGTGCGGCCGTCCCCGGTTGCCACCGCCGGTGTTCCCCTGCGCCAGTGGAAAGCGGACAAGTCATGCGAAGAGTCCTGATCGTCGGCAGCGGCCAGTCCGGGCTGCAGCTGGCTCTCGGCCTGCTCGACGACGGCTACGACGTCACGGTCGTCTCGGCCCGCACGCCCGAGGAGATCCGCTCCGGGCGGATCATGTCCACGCAGTGCATGTTCGACCCCGCCCTCCAGCTGGAGCGGGACCTCGGTCTCAACCTGTGGGAGGACGACGCCCCGAGGATCGAGGGCCTCGGAGTCTCGATCGCCGATCCCCCCGGAACGCGTGCCGTGGACTGGCTGGCTCCCCTGGACCGCTACGCGCAGTCGGTCGACCAGCGGGTGAAGATGGCGGACTGGCTGGAGAACGTCGATGACGCCGGCGGCCACATCGTCGTCAGCGGCGCCACCGTGTCCGACCTGGAGGGGTTCACCCGGCTCTACGACCTCGTGGTCGTCGCCGCCGGCAAGGGCGAACTGGCCGAGCTGTTCGACCTCGACCCCGCGCGGACCGTGTTCCACACCCCGCAGCGCTCCCTCGCCGCCAGCTACGTGCACGGCGTGGGCCCGCGCCCGGAGCACCCGGGCACGGCGGCCGTCCGATGCAACCTGGTCCCTGACGCCGGCGAGATCTTCGTGATGCCGTCCTACACGTCGAGTGGGCCGTGCGACACCCTGCTCATCGAGGCCGTCCCCGGCGGCCCGCTCGACGTGTTCGACGGGATCCGGTCGGCGCAGGAGCACCTGGAGCGCTCGCTGGACCTCATGCGCCGCCACACGCCATGGGAGTACGAGCGCTGCCGGGACGCCGAGCTGACCGACGGGCGCGCCGTGCTCGCCGGGCGGTTCACCCCCGCCGTGCGCGAGCCGGTCGGCCGGCTGCCCGGCGGCGGTCTCGTCCTCGGCATGGCCGACGTCGTGGTCACCAACGACCCGGTCACCGGGCAGGGCGCCAACTGCGCCGCCAAGTGCGCCGACATCTACCGCCGGGCCATCGTCGCCCACGGAGACCAGCCGTTCGACGAGGCGTTCATGCGCGCGGTGTTCGAGGAGTACTGGGACGGCGTCGCGCGGCACGTCACCGCGTGGACCACGGCGATGCTCCGCCCGCCCGAGCCGCACGTCCTGCGGCTGCTGACGGCGGCGGAGAAGCACCCCGAGATCGCGCACCGGTTCGGCAACGGCTTCGCCGCGCCCGAGGACTTCGCCTCCTGGCTGCTCGACCCCGCCGCCGCCGACGCCTACCTGGCCGAGGTCGGCCGCCGCGGCTAGCGGCCCGGCGCGGACCGGTACGGGCGGCGGCGCAGGGGATCGCGCCTGCGCGGACGGCCGGCCGGCGCCCGGCGGTCCGCGCGCCCGGGGCACGTCGTGCCCCGAATCGTGACGGTCCGGCGGAACCGCCGGCGGCCGGCCGGCGTTACCCTGGCGTGGTGTTCGGACGAATGGCCGAGAGTGTCCGCCGAGTCCTCGGGAAACCCGGCTCGGTGGACGTGCGGCCCTATACGAAGCTGCTGAAGGCGATCGACGAGCGGGAGCCGGCGCTGCGTGAGCTGAGCGACGCCGAGCTCACCGAGCGGGCGGCCGAGCTCGGCAACGCCGAGGGCCCCTACGACCGCGCCGACCTCGCCGAACTGTGCGCGGTCGGCCGGGAGGCCGCGCGGCGGGCGCTCGGCGAGCGCCCGTTCGACGTGCAGCTCGTCGGCGTCATGGCGCTGCTGGACGGCCACGTGGCGGAGATGGCCACCGGCGAGGGCAAGACCCTCGCCGGCGCGCTCGCCGCCGCCGGGTTCGCGCTGCGCGGTCGGCGGGTGCACGTGCTCAGCGTCAACGACTACCTCGCGCGGCGCGACGCCGAGTGGATGCGCCCCCTCTACGACCTCCTCGGCGTGGCCGTGGCCTGGATCGGCCAGGAGTCCACCCGCGAGGAGCGCTCCGTCGCCTACAGCGCCGACATCACCTACGCCTCGGTCAGCGAGCTCGGCTTCGACGTGCTGCGCGACCGCCTGGTGACCGACGTCGCCGACCGGGTGGTGCCCGAGCCCGACGTGGCGCTGATCGACGAGGCCGACTCCGTGCTCGTCGACGAGGCCCGTGTGCCGCTGGTGCTCGCCGGCGCGGCGGAGGCCGCCGAGGCGGACCTGGAGATGGCCGAGCTCGTCCGGAGCCTGCGCCCCAGGATCCACTACGAGGTCGACGGCGAGGGCCGCAACGTCCAGCTCACCGAGAGCGGCATCGACCTCGTCGAACGCGAGCTCGGCGGCATCGACCTCTACTCCGAGGACGACACCTCCGTCCTCCCGAGGGTCAACCTCGCGCTGCACGCGCACGCCCTGCTGCAGCGCGACGTGCACTACGTCGTGCGCGACGGCGAGGTCCGGCTGATCAACGAGTCGCGCGGCCGCATCGCCCTCCTCCAGCGCTGGCCGGACGGCCTCCAGGCGGCGGTCGAGGCCAAGGAGAAGGTCGCGGTCAGCGAGACCGGCGAGATCCTCGACTCCATCACCGTGCAGGCGCTCGTGCTGCGCTACCCCACCCGCTGCGGCATGACCGGTACCGCCATGGCGGTCGCCGAGCAGCTGCGCGAGTTCTACGAGCTCGAGGTCGCCGTCGTCCCGCCGAACAAGCCGTGCGTCCGGGTCGACGAGGCCGACCGGCTGTACGCCACGCCGGAGGACAAGGAGGACGCGCTGATCGAGGAGGTCGCGACCGTGCACGCCACGGGCCGGCCGATCCTCATCGGTACCCAGGACGTCGCCGAGTCCGAGCGGCTCGCCAAGCGGCTCGCCGACGCCGGCCTGGAGTGCGTCGTCCTCAACGCCAAGAACGACGCCGACGAGGCCGCCGTGATCGCCGAGGCGGGCACCTACGGCGCCATCACCGTGTCCACCCAGATGGCCGGGCGCGGCACCGACATCCGGCTCGGCGGCAGCGACATGGCCGACCGCGAGCGCGTCGTGGAGACCGGCGGGCTCTACGTCATGGGGTACGGCCGCTATCCGAGCAGCCGGCTGGACGACCAGCTGCGCGGCCGGGCCGGCCGCCAGGGCGACCCCGGCAGCTCGATCTTCTTCGTCAGCGTCGAGGACGACCTGATCGCGGCCAACGCCCCCGAGGCGCGCGGCGCCGACGTCACGGCCGACGGTGAGATCACCGACCCCGCCTGGCGCTCCACCGTGAACCACGCCCAGCGGGTGGCCGAGGGTCAGCTGCTGGAGCTGCACCGCAACACCTGGCGCTACAACCAGCTCATCGACGTGCAGCGCGGCGTGGTGCTGGAGCACCGCCAGGCCGTGCTCGCGGAGGGGCTGGGCGACCGGCAGCTCGCCGTGGACTGCGCCGGGACCCACGCCGACCTGGTCGAGGAGGTCGGTGAGGAGGAGGTCGCACGCGCGGCCAAGCTCATCACGCTCTACCACCTGGACCGCGGCTGGACCGACCACAACGCCTTCCTCGCCGACCTGCGCGAGGGCATCCACCTGCGCTTCCTCGGCCGCCGCAACCCGCTGGACGAGTTCCACCGCGACGCCGTTCCGGCCTTCAAGGGCTTCCTGGACGAGGCCCGTGCCCGCGCCGCCGAGACCTTCGAGGCGCTGGAGCCGGTGGACGGCCGGCTGGACGTCGCGGTGGCCGGCGTGAAGCGCCCGCACACCACGTGGACCTACATGGTCCACGAGCACCCGTTCAGTACCGAGTTCGAGACCGTCGTCGGCCGGGTGCGGGGAGCGCTGAGCAGGGGTTAGCCCGTGGAGGGCGCTGTCGGCGCGCCCTGGTCAGTGGCCGACGCGGTTCTCGACCGCCTGACCGGGGCGCCGCCAGCCGGGCCCGCCGGATCGCGGCGTCGAGCGCCGGCATCCGTTCGGCCCATGACCTCTCGCTCGTGTACGCGGCACGACGCTCCGGCCCGAACCGGCTTTCAACGTCCCGACAGCGGCCGCGATCCACTGGCCCGGCCAGGGGTGACACCGCGCGGTCCGAGCAGGTCCGGGAACACGGCCACGGCTCCCTCAGCGGCCCTGCGGCCGGTCGGGGTCGGCCACCCAGCATCGTGCGCGGGGCGGAGCCGTGCCCTGCGTGGCCCACACCGGAGCCCGGGAGGTCCTATCCTCCTCGCTCACCGGGGACGTCATCGGCGCTTGCCGCCGGTCCGCGGCGGGCCCGGTCCGCCGCGCCGGGGCCGGCGCCGGTTCTCCGAGTGCGGTGGCGCCGTTGGGCCGCCGATCGGCCCTGCCGCGCTCCACACCTGGGCGCCGTGCGGCTGGCCGGTGGTGGGCGGCGGAGTCGGCCGGGACCCGGCAGCCGGCGCTGGGAACGTCCGGCCTGACACGGCCGGCGCGGGCGGCCGTCGTCGACCCTCCACCTTGTCCGGATGCGCGGGGAGCCGCGGGCGTGCCGACGCGGTGGTGGGGGCCGCCGGACCGCACCGGCCGCGTGCGGGCGGGGACGATGACGGCCTGCGCCGGCCGCGGCGCCGGAGGGCACGCGGCCGTCCACGACACGGACCCGCGGGAGCACCGCGAGGCCTGCGCCCGGATCCGGCCCACGGCCGGACGGCGCGCGGGGCCGCGCCCGAGGCGCGGGGCCGGCCGGTTCCCCACCGCCGTGCCCGGCCGCCCCTCCGTCGGACCGCTCCGGGGTAGCCCCAGCCCTACCCCGCCCACGGTGGACAGGCCGCTGGCCGGAGCACCGCCGTCGGCATAGCGTGACCGACGTGTCCACCTTCACCCCCTCCACGCCGGGCCGGGCGGTCCGGCACGGCCGCTTCCTGGTCTCTGCCTGGCCGTGGCGGTCCCTCGGCTACCTGCTGTCCACGCTGGCGGTCGCCGGGATCACCGCCGGGCCGCTCGCGCTCCTCGGCCTGCCCTGGGTCCTGCTGCTGGTGATGCTCGCCGAGCGCGGGCCCTTCCAGCCGGGCCTGGCCGGGCTGCTGCTCGCGTGCGGCACGCTCGCGCTGGCCGCCGGCGGGCCGCTGCTCGCGCTCCCCGTGGCGGCGCTGGAGCGGCTCCGGCTCCGCATGGTCGACCGCGATCCGCCGCGCGGCGGCCACCGGACCCCGGACGCGCCGGGGCTGTGGGCGTGGCTGCGGACCCGCTACACCGAGGGCGCCACCTGGCGGGCGCTCGGCTACCTGCTGCTCCTCGTCCTGCTCATCGCGCCCCTCGCACTGCTGCTGATCTTCGGAGTCGGTGGGCTCCTGCTCATCGCGGCCTACTCCCCGGTCCTGCTGGTCGGCGACTCCGGACCGATCTCCCTGGCGGTCGATGAGATCGACACGCCCGGCCAGGCCGCTCCCTACGCCGTCGCCGCGCTGCTTGTCCTCGCCGGGGTCTTCCCCCACGCCCTGGCGCTGCTCGCCGAGGGCCAGCGGGCGCTGGCCCGGCTGCTGCTCGGCGGACCGCGGCCCGAGGACCTGCGCGCGGAGCTGGTGGAGGTCACCCGCTCGCGGGCGCGCCTGGTCGACGCCTTCGAGGCGGAGCGGCGCCGGATCGAGCGGGACCTGCACGACGGCGCCCAGCAGCGGCTGGTGGCGCTCACCATGCAGCTCGGCCTCGCGCGGCTCGACCTCCCCGACGGAGCGCCGGCCGCCGCGGTCGCCGCCGCGCACGACCAGGCGAAGCAGCTCATGGCGGAGCTGCGGGAGCTCATCCGGGGCATCCGGCCGCAGATCCTCACCGACCGCGGCCTGGCAGCGGCGCTACCGGAACTGGCGGACCGCGCCGCCCTGCCGGTGACGGTGCACACCGACCTGCCGGGGCGTCCGCCCGAGCACGTCGAGGGCACCGCCTACTTCGTGGTCGCCGAGGCCCTGACGAACGTGGCCAAGCACAGCGGTGCCACGGTGGCGGCGGTGACCGCCGAGCTGCGCGGCGGCCTGCTGGTCGTGGAGGTGGCCGACAACGGACGCGGCGGCGCCGACCCCGGACAGGGGAGCGGACTGATCGGCCTCGCGGACCGCGTCGCGGTGACGGGCGGCAGAATGCTGCTGTCCAGCCCGACAGGCGGGCCGACCCTGCTACGTGTGGAGCTTCCGTGCGACGAGAGCCGACCAGTGGCGCCGCCGGCGCCGGAGGACCCGCAGACCCGCCCGCAGGCGCCCTCAGCGTAGTCCTCGCCGAGGACGGCGTCCTGCTGCGGGAGGGGCTGGCCGGACTGCTCGGGCGCTTCGGCTTCGAGGTGGCGGCCGCCGTCGGGGACCACGACGCGCTGCTCGCCGCGGCGGCCGAGCACCGCCCGGACCTCGTGGTGACCGACATCCGGATGCCGCCCGGTTTCACCGACGAGGGCCTGCGGGCCGCCGTCGCCCTGCGCCGGGACCGGCCGGAGCTGGCGGTGGTAGCGCTGAGCCAGTACGTCGAGCAGAGCTACGCCTCGGAGCTGCTCGACTCGGGCGACGGGCGGCGGGTGGGTTACCTGCTCAAGGACCGCGTGGTGGACGTCGCGGACTTCGCGGCGACCCTGCGCCAGGTCGTGGACGGGGGCACCGTGGTCGACCCGCAGGTGGTGCGGCAGCTGCTCCGCCGCCGCCGCGATCCGCTGTCCCGCCTCTCGGACCGGGAACGGGAGGTGCTCGCGCTCATCGCCGAGGGCCACTCCAACGGTGCCATCGCCCGCAGGTTGTTCGTGAGCGAGGCGGCCGTGGGAAAGCACATCGGCAACATCCTGGCCAAGCTCGACCTGCCTCCGGACGACGACGTCAACCGGCGGGTGCTCGCGGTGCTCGCCTACCTGCGCGGGGCGGGGTCGTGACCGCGGCCGGAGCGGCGGCATGACCGCCCCGCTGGACGCCGAGTACCGGCTGCGGCGCTTCGTCGGCGGCGTCTGCGGTTTCGCGGTGGTGCGGGTCCGGGTCGCGGCGGTGGCTGGTGGCGGCGGCCGGGTGGTGACGGCGGTGGATCCGGCCCGGGGCGCCAGCGCCCCGCCGGAGAGTTACGGCGACTGGTTCGCGGGTGCGGAACAGGGCTGCCGGGAGGCGCTGGCCTTGGCGGGGGAGTCGTCGTGGACGGTCCGGGTGACCGGGGTGGTGGGGACGGAGGTCGACTCCTCGCCTGCGGCGATGCGGGCGGCCGGGGCGATGGCGGTGCTGACGGCGCTGGGTGCGGCGGACGGATACGAGGTCGTCCACGACGGCGACTGGCGGGTGCGCCGTCGCGCGTCGGCCGTCGCGGACGACGGCGGCCGCCCGTGACCGGGCGCGGACCGCGCCCGGTCGGTGAGAGCTCCGCTCGGCGGCGCCGTCCGGCATAGTGGGCACTGGTCGCGTGGCCGGAGAGGGGCGTCCGGACCCCTCGCAGCCCGCCGCCGAGGAGGAGCACAGCATGCAGCCGCCGATCTCCCCGCAGGGCCGCTCCGTCCGCCCTGTCCGCCCTGTCCGCCCCGTCCGTTCCGTCCGCTCCACCCGGGCCGGACGGAGCAGGGCCGCGCGGATCGCCTCGGTCGCCAGCGGCGGATTCCTCGTCCTCGCGAACCTGCTCACGGCCTTCATGGCGGCACTCGCCGTTCTGACGAGGCCGGAGGGCCCGTGGGACCACCATGGTCTGCAGGGCATCACGACGATGGGCGTACTCGCCGCCGCCATGGCGCTCCTCGTGCTCCTGCTCACGCTCGTCCCGGTGCTGCTGCGCTGGCTGCACCCGTTCTGGCTGTTCGTGCCGGCGGTCCTCCTCGTCGCCGCACTGGCGCGGCTGGAGTACGTGGACGCGACCTGGCCGGAGGACGACGCCTACCAGTACGGGTCGGCGGAGCCGGCGCCCGCCCCGATGGGCTGAGCCGGGTACGGCGGTCCGGTGGCCCGGGCCGCGCCGGCAGCCACCCGCCGTGCCAGGGGTCTTCGAGGATCACCAGCGTTCGCCGGCACGGTTGGCAGATGTTGCCGGTTCCCCGTCGGCGCCGCCGAAGTTGAATCCCTAGCAGTCACACCACGCGTCGCGGGTAGGGAGCCGGGCTGATGACGGGACGACGGCGGGTCCGGATCGGGATCGACACCGGTGGGACGTTCACCGACGCCGTCGCGGTGGACGAGGCGACCGGGGAGACGGTCGCCACCAAGACGCCGTCCACGCCCGCCGATCCGGCCGAGGGGTTCATGACGGCGATCACCCGGATCCTGGAACGGCTCGGCGGCGGCGCCGAGGTCACCGCCGTCGCGCACGGCACCACCGTGGCCACCAACCAGCTGCTGGAGGACCGGATCGACCGGCTCGGGTTCATCACGACCGAGGGGTACGAGTTCGTCCTGGAGATCGCCCGCCAGTCCGTACCCGACGGATACGGCAACTCCTACTTCTGGGTGAAACCGGACCGCATCGTCCCGGTCGACCTCGTGCGCACCGTCGGCGGGCGGCTCGACCACACCGGGGCGGAGATCCGGCCGCTGGACGAGGAGCAGGCGGCCGAGGCGGCACGGTGGTTCCGCGACCGCGGGATCGACACCATCGGCGTGTGCCTGCTGCACTCCTACGCCGACCCCCGCCACGAGCGCAGGGTGCGCGACATCCTGCTCGCCGAGCACCCGGCCGCGACCGTGTCCATCAGCTCCGACGTGCTGCGCGAGTACCGCGAGTACGAGCGCTCCATGACCACGCTGGTCGACGCCGCCGTCAAGCCCCGCGTCGCCCGCTACGTCGCCGGCATCCGGACCCGCCTCGACGCCGCCCGGCTCGCCGGCGACGGCCGCCGGGTGCCGTTCCACATCATGAAGTCCAACGGCGGCGTCCTCTCCGCCGAGGAGGTCGTGCACCAGCCGATCAGCACCGTGCTGTCCGGTCCGGCGGCCGGCGCGCTCGGCGCCGCGCTGATCGCCCGGCGCGCGGGCTTCGACCGGGTGCTGACCCTCGACGGCGGCGGCACCTCGACCGACGTCTCGGTGGTGCTCGGCGGCGAGCCGGGGCTCACCACCGAGGGCAGCATCGGGCGCTTCCCCTCCAAGATCCCGATGATCGACATCGTGACCGTCGGCGCGGGCGGCGGCTCGGTCGCCTGGATCTCACCCGAGAACACCCTCAAGGTCGGGCCGCGCTCCGCCGGAGCCGACCCCGGCCCCCTCTGCTACGGGACCGGCGGGACGGAGCCCACCGTCACCGACGCCCACCTCGTGCTCGGCCGCATCCCGCCGCACCTGCTCGGCGGCCGGATCCCGCTGGACGCCGCGGCGGCGCGCGAGGGGATCGCCAAGATCGGCGGCCAGCTCGGCCTCGGCGTCGAGCAGGCGGCGGCCGGCATCCTGGAGATCTCGGCCTGGAACCAGGCGAACGCGCTCCGGCAGGTCACCGTCCAGCGCGGGCTGGACGTGCGCGACTTCCACATGGCGGCGTTCGGGGGCTCGGGGGCGCTGCTGCTCTGCCGGCTCATCGACATCCTGGGGCTCGCCGGGGTCATCGTGCCCCGCGACCCCGGCAACGTCTCGGCGTTCGGCCTGCTCACCGTGGACGTGCGCAACGACTACGTGCGCACGGCCGTCAGCCCGCACGCCGACCTCGACCTGGACCGGGTCGCCGCGATCTACGCCGAGCTGACCGGCCAGGCCGCCCGCGCCCTCGACGCGGAGGGCTTCGACCGGGCGGTGCAGCGCCACGACCGCAGTGCGGACCTCCGCTACGCCGGCCAGGCCTACGAGGTGCGCGTGCCGCTGCCGGACGGCCCGGTCGACCGGGCGCTCACCGAGCGCGTCGCGGCCGCCTTCCACGACGCGCACCGCGGCATGTACGGCTACGACTTCCGCGACGACCCGGCCCAGCACGTCGAGTGGGTGAACCTGCGGGTGTCCGGAGTGGGGCCGATCCGGCGCCCCGAACCCGTCCGCGAACCGCCCGGCGACGGTGATCCGTCCCGCGCGCGGACCGGGACCCGCCGAGTGTACTTCGGAGCGGGCGCCGGCGCGGACGCCACCGGCATCGACACCCCCGTCTACCTGCGGCCGCACCTCGCCCCGGGCGACCGCGTCCCCGGCCCCGCCGTCATCGAGGAGTTCGGCTCCACCATCCCGATCCACCCGGGCTTCACCGCGGTGGTCGACCGGTTCGGCAACGTGCTCGTCGCGCCCGGGGACCGGCCCGCAGCCCCGACCGGCCAGGAGAGCCGCCCATGAGCACCGCACCCGTCCCGAGCAGCGTCCGCGACGCCGGCCCCGTCGTGCTGGAGATCGTGGAAGGGACCCTCGCCTCGGTGGAGCGCGAGGTCGAGACCGCCATCGCCCGCACCTCCCGCTCGCCCATGATCCGCGACGCCCACGACTTCCGGGCGGGCATCCACGACCGGCGGCTGCGCAAGCTCACCGGCCGCTCCTACTCCGCGCTGGTGCACCCGGTCGCGCGCGACTTCCCGCTGGAGACCATGCGGCCCGGCGACGTGTTCTTCCACAACGACGTCTACGAGTCGGAGGGCGGTATCGGCCACCTGCCCGACCTGTGCGTCACCGTCCCGGTGTTCCACGACGACGGGGACGGCCGCGGGCCGCGGGTGGTGGCGTTCGTGCAGGCGTTCGGCCACCACGACGACATCGGCGGGGCCTGCCCCGGGTCGATGCCCTCCGGCGCCACCTCCGTCTTCGAGGAGGGGCTGATGGTGCCGCCGATCCGGCTGTGGGACCAGGGCGTGCCCAACCGGGCGGCGCTGCGCATCATGACGCGCAACTCGCGCATGCCGGAGTCGCTGGCGGCCGACCTCGACGCCGAGTGCTCCGCCTGCCTCATGGGCGCCCGGCGGCTGGCGGACCTGTTCCGGCGCTACGGCCGCGCGACCGTCGAGGCGTGCTTCGACGCGATCCTCGACAAGACGACCGAGACCTACCGGCGCGAGATCCTGGCCAAGATCCCGGACGGCAGCTACGTGTGGGAGGACTACGCCGAGCACGACGGGGTCGACCCGCCCCGGCTGCACACCCAGCGCATCACCCTCACGAAGCCCCCGGACCGGATCGTCATCGACTTCACCGGGACCTCGCCGCAGGCCCGCGGGCCGATCAACCACTGCGGCGACTACGCCGACGGCAACTTCCTGAAGAAATGGCTCGCCCCCGTCCTGCGCAACCCCGCCGACACCCCGGAGCGGATGGCGGAGCTCGACGTCAACGAGGGCGTGGTGCCGCTGATCGAGATGCGGTTCCCCCCCAAGGGCACGCTGCTCACCCCCGTGTTCCCGGCTCCCACCAACGCCCGCACCTTCGTCATCCTGCGGCTGCTCGGGGTGCTGGCCGGGGTGCTCGCCAAGGCCGTGGACGGCCGGATGCCCGCCGACCAGGAGACCATCCGCTACACGGGCGTGCACGGCACGGACGCCGCCGGCGTCCCGTACCTGATGCGCGAGGTGCTCGGCGGCGGGTCGGGCGGCCGGCCGCACGCGGACGGCGAGGACACCGTCCACATCGTGCCGGACTCCCGCAACCTGCCCACTGAGTTCACCGAGTCGCGGTTCCCGTTCCTCGTGGAGCGGCTCGGGCTGGCGGTCGACTCGGGCGGACCGGGCCTGCACCGCGGCGGCCTCGGCTACGAGAAGCACATCCGCATGCTGCGCGACGCCCGCTTCATGTCCGTCGCCGACCGCTCCATCCTCGCCTGCTGGGGCGTGAGGGGCGGCCGGGCCGGCCGGCCGTTCCAGGTCACCATCGACCCCGGCGGTCCGAACGAGCGCGAGATGGCGGGACTGGTGGACGGCGAGCCGGTGCGCGCCGGCGAGGTGATCCGCATCCGCACCACCGGAGGCGGCGGCTGGGGAGACCCGCTGGACCGCGACGTCGAGGCCGTGGTCCGCGACGTGCGTTGCGGCAAAGTGTCCCGGGCAGCCGCGTTTTCGGATTACGGTGTGGTGATCAACGGCCCGACCGACGCCCCCCGGCATGATCCCGCCGCCACCGAACGGCAGCGCGCCCGTCTGCGAGCCGAGCGCCCCGCCGACCGCCCCTTCTTCGACCGGGGCCCCGGCTACGCGACGCTGTCCGGGGGCGCGGCACACGCGGAGGTGGATCGACTGTGACGGAAGCACGTGTCCTGGTGACGGGCGCCGCGGGCAAGACCGGGCGCGCGGTCATCAGCGCGCTGCGGCACTCGGGGGTGCCGACCCGCGCGCTGGTGCACCGGCCCGGACAGGTGCGGGTGGCGCGCTCACACGGCGCCGGCGAGGTGGTGGTCGGCGACATGCGCGACCGCGCGGTGCTCAAGGAGGCGGCCGACGGCGCCAGCGCCGTGTACCACATCGCCCCCAACATGAGCCCGGACGAGGTGGAGATCGGCGAGACCCTGATCTCGGCGGCGCGCGCCGCCGGGGTGTGGCGGGTGGTGTACCACTCCGTGCTGCGCCCGCAGGCCGAGGCGATGCCGCACCACCGCGCCAAGCTCAGGGTCGAGGAGGCGCTGTTCCGCTCCGGCCTGGGCGTCACCGTGCTGCAGCCGGGGCCCTACATGCAGAACTTGCTCCAGCAGGTCGCCGCCGTCCGGGACACCGGCCGGCTGGCCGTCCCCTACTCCATCGACGTGCGGTTCGGCATGGTCGACCTGTGGGACGTCGCGGCGGTCGCGGTGCGCTGCGTCACCGAACCGGGCCCGGCCCGGCGGGGGACCGCGGCCGCCGGCGGCCTCGCCGCGGTGGAGGACCGGGGCGGCGACGACGACCACTCGTTCGCGGTGTACGAACTCGTGGGGCCGGCCAACGTCTCGGTGCGCCACGCCGCCGGCGCCCTCACCGAGGCGCTCGACCGCCCGGTCCGCCCCGTGGCCGTGCCCCTGGACGACTGGCGCCGCGACGTGCGGGCCGCCGGCCTGGCCGAGCACATGGTCGACGGCCTGTCGGCGATGTTCGACTACTACGACGTCTACGGACTGCCCGGCAACGGCCGCACCCTGCGCGGCCTGCTGCGCCGCCCGGGCACCGCCCTGCGCGAGTGCGTCCGCCGGGAGGTGCGCGACCTCGACCCGGTGCTGCGCTGACCCGGTGCTGCGCTGACCCGGTGCGGCCGGTGCCTCCGGCGGCCGGCCGGTCCACCGGGGCTGGGCGCGCCCGCCCCGCCTGTTCGGCAAGAAGCGGTGAGAACCCGCCGGGCGTTGGGCAACTGTCGCCCAGGAGGTGTGCGGCGCCGTTCTCTACAGTCGGCACCGTCCGCCCGTGCTCACCCGCCCGGCGGCGGCCACCGCGTCCCCCCGGCCTGGGACGAGAGGAGGGGCGCATGCCCGAGACGCGCCGCGTCCTCGTCGCGCTGGGCGGCAACGCCATGGCCGCCCCCGACGGCAGCGCCCGGCCGGAGGACCAGCGCGCCGCGATCGAAACCGCCATGGAGCACGTGGCGGACCTGGTCGCCGGCGGCACCGAGGTCGTGCTCACGCATGGCAACGGCCCGCAGGTCGGCAACCTGCTGGTCAAGAACGAGCTGGCCGCGCACGTCGTTCCGCCGGTGCCCCTGGACTGGTGCGGGGCCCAGACGCAGGGCACCATCGGGTTCACCATGGCCGGCGCGCTGGAGGCGGCGCTGCGCCGGCGCGGAGTGGCCCGCCCGGTGGCGGCGGTGGTGACCCGCACGCTGGTCGACCCCGGCGATCCGGCGTTCGCCGCGCCCAGCAAGCCGGTCGGCCGCTACCTCGACGCCGACCAGGCCGCCCGGTTCATCGCCCTCGGGCAGAACTGGGTGGACCAGGGCGAGCGCGGCTGGCGGCGCGTCGTGCCCTCGCCGCAGCCCCGGGAGATCCTGGACGCCGCGGCCATCGGTACGCTCGTCGCGGCCGGGGTGACGACCATCGCCGCCGGGGGCGGCGGGATCCCCGTCGTCCGGGACGCGGCCGGGGCGCTGCGCGGCGTCGAGGCCGTACTGGACAAGGACCGCACGTCCGTGCTGCTCGCCCGCGTGGTGCGGGCCGACACGCTGCTCATCGCCACCGACGTCCCCAACGCCGTCGTCGGGTTCGGCACCCCCGAGGCGCGGCCGCTCGGCCGGGTGGACGCGGCCGAACTCGGCGCGTACCACGCGGCCGGCCACTTCGGCCGGGGCAGTATGGGGCCGAAGGTCGAGGCGGCGCTGAGGTTCGTGGCCGGGGGCGGCGAACGCGCCGTCATCACCGCGCTGGACCGGATGGCGGCCGGCCTGGCGGGGGAGGCCGGGACGATCGTGGCGAGGAGCGGCCCCGCCATGCGCTGACACCGTCCGGCCGCTGGCCGGCGCGACCGAGTGGACCGGACCGAACGACCCGACGAACCTGACACGGCGCGGGGTTCCCGCGGCGCGACCCGGACGAGAGAGGTGGCGGCAGATGGCCAGACCGGTTGAGGTCCACAAGGTGGCGATCGAGAGCGTGACGGACGCTTCGGGGCTCGCCCGGCTGATTGACGACGGCGTGTTCGCGGCCGACGACGTCCTCGCGGTGATCGGTAAGACCGAGGGCAACGGCGGCGTCAACGACTACACCCGGATCCTCGCCGACCGCGCGTTCCGCGAGGTACTGCTGGAGAGGGGCAGCCGGGACGCCGCGCAGGTGGCCCAGGTGCCACTGGTGTGGTCGGGAGGTACCGACGGCGTCCTCTCCCCGCACGCGACCGTCTTCGCCCACGCCCCCGAGGGGCGGTACCGGCCGAGCGACGAGCCGCGCGTGACGGTCGGCGTCGCGATGAGCGAGACCATCCTGCCCGAGGACATCGGCCGCCCGGCGATGGTCCGCAAGGTCGCCGACGGCGTCCGCAAGGCCATGGAGATCGCGGGGATCAGCGAGGCGGCTGATGTCCACTACGTGCAGACCAAGACCCCGCTGCTGGTGCTGGAGACCATCAACGACGCGAAGTCGCGCGGGCACGACGTGTTCACCGAGGACACGCTGAAGTCCATGGACGTCTCCAACTCCACGACGGCGCTGGGGATCGCCACCGCGCTCGGGGAGATCGAGGAGCCGGCCGCCGAGCAGATCCACGCCGACCTCTCGCTCTACTCCTCGGTGGCCTCGTGCTCGTCGGGCGTCGAGCTCGATCGGGCGCAGATCGTGGTCGTCGGCAACGCGCGCGGTGTGGGCGGCCGGTTCCGGGTCGGCCACGGGGTCATGCGCGACGCCCTCGACGCCGACGGCATCTGGGACGCCATCCGGTCGGCGGGCCTTCCGCTCCCCGAGCGCCCGCGCAGCGAGGACCTGGGGCAGCGGCTGGTCAACGTGTTCCTCAAGTGCGAGGCCGACCCCACCGGACGCGTGCGCGGCCGGCGCAACATCATGCTCGATGACTCCGATGTGCACTGGCACCGCCAGATCAAGGCGACGGTCGGCGGTGTCACAGCGGCGGTCACCGGCGACCCCGCGGTGTTCGTCTCGGTCGCGGCGGTGCACCAGGGCCCCTCGGGCGGGGGGCCGGTGGCGGCCATCGTCGACCTCGGGGACTGAGTCGACCTCGGGGACTGAGCACCCGCGGGCGAGCGGCCGGTGCGGCGGCGGCCCCGGACTCCGGTCCGGGGCCGTCGCGCCGTTGCGGGCCGGTCGCGGTCGTGGTGGGCGTGTTCTTCGGGTGGCCGCGTCCGCGCCGTTGCGCGCCGGCGCGATGGTGCGGCGCCCATCGGGACGGCCGCCGTTGTGGCGTCACGCACACAACGAAGATGTAGCGGAAAGTGACGCGGGGAACGGGGACCGCAATCGGCGCATGTCGAAGGCCGGAATGGCGTGCAGTCCTGACCGAAACGCAGGTAACTCCCAGGTATGCAATTTCATGCGCGCGAGGTAAAGTTCGGGGAATCCGCGCAGGAAATCAATGCTCAGGAATGGCGGGCATTGCCGTACTACGATGACTGAGGCTCATCCAATTGGCAGGGAAAGAGTCCAACGTGGCCCACGAAGTCGGCGCACAAGAGAAGATCACCTATGGCCGGAATGACCGGTTCGAAGGCGGTCCGGTGGGAGGAGGCCGGTTCTGGGTGGACGAGCAGGGACGGCCGGTCGCGAAGATCGGCGGCCCGCGGGACTGGCGGCCCAACGTCATGATCGATGTCCACGTCGGTGACACGTTCACGGTCGGCGGGCAGACATGGAAGGTGACGGAGATCGTTGACGCCGACAGTCCGGACGCCTATCTGCTGACCACCCGGGTCAGCTGACGGGACCCCGCCGGCGCGGCCCGGACGTCACGCCGGTGATGCATCGACGAAGGAGAGCGACGTTCGGGCCGCGCCGCGGTTCCGCCGCTCCCGCGCCCGGCGGTCCGGGGAGTGCCCCGCCCGGTCGAGCGCCCGCGCCGCGGCGATTGCGGACCGGCGCGCACCGCTCCCGGCCTCGTCCGCCATCGACCGGGGCATTCCCGGATCGTGCGGAGCCCTGGTTCGCGCCTTTTCCGCCCCGGCTCCGAGCCGTTTCCCCCGCGCCGGCCGCGCACCCCGCCTGGCCTCGGTCGAGCTGCCCGGCCGGTACCCGAGCGCACGTCCCACCGGCCGCGCCGAGCGGGTCAGGCGGACGGGCGGCCCAGCGCTGCGGGAAAGGCGAACGGGCGAGCTGTACACAGTCCACCATTGTCGAAAAGCGCCGCTCGTAATTGACTCTACTCCAATGTGTTGACTTTCTGTGAAATGCCAGACATTTTGCACATATGGCAACGCGTGGAGGCGCCATGCCGCAGCCGCCACTCAATTGCGAGGTCGCAGGCCGCCGGTCAGCCGCGTGGCAGCCCGCCGCCGCGCACCAGTGCAGGTCACTGACCGAATCCCCGGTCAGCTGGTGCTCCGGCCCACGGTCCACCGCTGCACTGCCGGACCGAAACCCCGACCATCCCGCCGCTTCCGCTTCCGCTTCCGCAGTGCTGGGCCGGGGCCGCCCGCGCGCCCGGCTCTGGGACGAGGCGGGGCCGCTCGGGCCCGTGCCCCGCGGCTCCCACCCGTGGCGACGCGGAGACGAGCCGGTGGCGACCGCGGTTCCCCTGGCCGGAGTTCCCGCTCCGACGTCCCTGTACCTTCGTGTCCCACGGACGCGCGGGACACGGACGCGCGGGACACGGACGCGCGCGGCCGGACCGGCGGGCAACCCCGTGCCGCGGCGTCGGCGCGGCCGCCCGCGTCAGTCCAGGCTGTCGTACACCGCCTTGACCAGGCGCATCGCCCGCGTCCCGCCGGAGAGTTCGGTCCCGGTGCGGTTCATCACGTAGGCGATCGCGACGCCGTGCTCCACGTCGGCCAGCCCGATCGACCCGCCGGAACCGGTGTGCCCGAAGGCGCCCGGCCACGCGGCGCGCGGTACCGCGAAGACCAGCGACGGCCGCATGAACCCGAGTCCGAAGGAGCTGTCTAGCACCATGACGCGGTCCGGCCCGGTCACCCGCGGCGTGATGGCGTCGCGCAGCGTGCCGGGGGAGACGATCCGGCCCGCGAGCAGGTCGCGGTAGAAGCCGGCGAGCGCGGCGGCCGAGGTGAGCACGCCCGCCGCCGGCCATCCGGCGGCCAGCACCTCCCGGCTGTTGAAGCGCCCGGGGAGGGCGTCGACGTCCGGCGCGGCCAGGCTGCGGGACAGCAGGCTGCCGGGGTCGCGTGCGGCGCGGGCCAGGGCCGCGACCGGGCCTCCGGCGGGGGCCTGCGCGGGAGCGCCGCCGCGGCCGGGGCCCGCCGTCAACCGCGCCGCGCGGTCGATCACGTCGTCCGGTGCGCCGATCCACAAGTCGAGCCCGAGCGGACCGGCGATCTCCTCGGCCACGTACGCGCCGACGGAGCGCCCGTCCAGCCGGCGGACGATCTCGCCGGCGAGCCAGCCGTAGCTGAAGGTGTGGTAGCCGTGCGCGGTACCCGGCTCCCATCGGGGGCGCTGCGCGGCGAGCAGGTCCGCCATGGCCGCCGGGTCCGCGGCCTCCGCGACCGACACCGGGCGGTCGAACACCGGCAGTCCGGCCTGGTGGGAGAGCAGGTGCTCGCCGGTGGTCCGCTCCTTGCCGGCTGTCCCGAACTCCGGCCACCAGGAGGCCACCGGGGCGCTCAGGTCGTGTCCGCCCCGCTCGGCCACCCGCAGCGCCGCGGCCGCGGTGAGCGCCTTGGTGCAGGAGAAGGCGAGGCAGGGGGTGTCGCGTTCCCAGGCCCGGCCCGTGCGGTGGTCGGCGAGCCCGCCCCAGAGGTCCACCACCGGCTCGTCGCCGACGTAGACGCTGATCGCCGCGCCGGTCTCCAGGTCACGGGCGAAGTTGTTCTCGAAGACCCGGCGGACCCGCGCGAACGCGGGGTCGCAGTCGCCGTGGATCTTCGGCCCTCCGGTCATCCCGGCCCTCTCTCCCCGTCGTGCTCCACGCCGCGGCGGCGCCGCTGCCGCGGCCGCCACCCGCCAGAGCGACCCTAGACCCGGGGCCGCCGGCGGCCGAGAGCGGGGCCGTCGGCGCCGGCACCGGCCCGGAGCGGCGGAACTGGGGTGTCCGCCGTCCGCGCAGGGTGGAATAGGTTTTTCGCATGGGTATTCGGCACATCGCGCTGTTCCGTTGGATCACGGGCACCACGCCCGAGCAGGTGGAGGAGGTCGAGGAGGCCCTGTCGCGGCTGCCCGGGCTGATCCCGCAGCTCCGGGGATACGCCTACGGTGCCGACCTCGGCATCGGGTCCGGCAACTACCACTTCGCGGTCGTCGCCGACGTCGCAAGCGAGGCGGACTTCCTCGCCTACCGGGACCACCCGGAGCACCAGGCCGCGCTCCGCGTCATCCGGCCGCTGCTCGCCGACCGCGCCGCGGTGCAGTTCAACACCCTGGAGGGGTAGCTGGAGCACGTTCTCGCGGCGGGGCGCCGAGCCGCTCGGCGCCCCGCCGCCGTCCCGGCCGCACCGCGCCCGCGGTCCCGGCCGGCGGGGACGGAGCACTCCGGCCGGACGACGAGCCCGCCGCCGTGGTCCCGGCTCCACTCCGTGCGGCTGGCAGGGGGTCCCGATGGCCGGAGCAGCGCCGCGGCCCGCGTGCGCGCGTTCGTCCGGCGGGACCCGCACGTCCCGAGCCCGCCCGGTGCCCGCCGGTCCCCGAGGCGGAGCGCGGCGGCGAGCGGCGGATACCACGCCCCCGGCGGCCGGCGGCCGGCGGTCGGCGTCGCCGGGGCCGCCGGTAACCGGGCTGTGGCGCCGCCCGCCCTTGCGTTAGAACGCGTTCCAGTTATAGCGTCCGGGGCGGGACCGGACGTGCCGCCGGGTCCGCGAGGCACTCGCGGACGGTCCGGCGGCCGTGCCCGGCCGCGTCACCCGCCGGAGACATGGATCGCGCCCCGTTCCCGGCGGGTGGCGCCCCCGTCCCGCGCCGCGCCGGCCGGGCGCCGGGGCCCCGTCCACGGAAATCGGCCGCGACCCGCGACCGTGCCGCACACTCCGCGCGCCCGGCCGTTACGCTGGGTGGATGTCAGGGCGACAGCGCGCCACAGGGGGGCGATGATGGGGCAGCGGACGACCACGCGCGGCGGCCGGCTCGGGGAGGACGCCTCCGGCACCGACCCCACCGGCACGCCGGCGCTCCCCGGGGCCGCCGCGGCCGGCGTCGACTACCGCCGCACCGCCGTCGGGCGGCGGCGCAGCTGGTACGGAGCCAAACGGCACGTCAAGCGGGTCCTCGGCTGGCGGTTGCCGAACCTTGCCATGCGCGGCGCGGTGCGGGTCGCCGCCCCCCGGCTGCGCGCGACCGGCCGGCTCCCGGTCCCGGCAGCGGTCCCCGAGGTCGTGGGCCGGGTGGACGGCGCCGAGTACGCCATGCTGAGCCCCGCACGCTGCGTGGTCGCCAAGGAGCTGTACTGGGGGGACGGCCGACGCCCCCACCCGGCCGACGACCTCGCGGTCCAGCTGTTCGCACGGGCCGCCCGCTCCGCCGGCGCGATGTTCGACATCGGGGCCTACACCGGGCTGTTCACCCTGGTGGGCACGGCGGTCAACCCCGACCTGCGGGCGCACGCTTTCGAGATCGTCCCGGAGGTCTTCCACACGCTGTTCGACAACTGCGTGCGCAACCGCGTCCTGCACCGCACCACGCTGCACCACGTCGGTGTGGGCGACCCCGACACCCTCGTCCGGATGCCCGCGCGCTCCGGGGACTCCGCGCTGCCGTGCTTCTACTCCAGCGCGCTCACGTTCGCCGACGGCGTGCCGGTGGGGGTCGTCGCGCTGGACGACTTCACGGACCACGTGGCCCGCGGCACCCGCGTGCTGCTCAAGGTCGACGTCGAGGGCACCGAGGACGCCGTCTTCGCGCACGGCCAGGACTTCCTCGCCGCGCACCGGCCGGACATCCTCTGCGAGGTGCTGCCCGAGGCGGACGGCCGCCGCCTGCGTGCCCTGCTGGAGCCGCTGGGGTACCGCTTCCACCTGGTCGGCGAGCGCGCGCTGGCTCCCGCGGGCCAGCTCGACCCGCACGCGCGGTTCCGCGACTGGTTCTTCACCACCCGCGACACCGGAGAGCTGGAGCTGCTGGGCATCCCGGTGTCCTGACGGCCCCCTGCTAGCGTCGGCTCCGACGGCCGGGGCGTGAGCCGCCCTGGCCCAAGCGCTGGCCGACACCCGCTGGGAGCCGCAGATGTCCGTCCGCCGGGCCATGCCCGATATCCGGTCCGACGCCATGGAGGAGAGCCGCGACTTCTACGGCCTCCTGGGGTTCGAGGAGGTCATGAACCTCGGCTGGGTCATGACGGTGGCGTCGTCCAGCAATCCCACGGCCCAGGTCACCTTCGTGAGCCGCGACCCCACCGCACCGGTCTGCCCCGACATGAGCGTGGAGGTCACCGACGTGGACGCCGTCTACCAGGCGGTGCTGGACAGCGGCGCGGAGATCCTGCGTCCGCCGGCGGACGAGGAGTGGGGCGTGCGCCGGTTCTTCGTCCGGGACCCGAACGGCCGAGTGATCAACGTGGTGAGCCATCGGTGACCGGTGCGCCAGGGGCGCCGCCGGCACCCCGCCGCGCCGGGGCGGCTACTTCAGCAGGTGCGACATCTCGCGGATCGTCGGGCACGGCCAGCGCAGCATGCAGCAGTTGCAGCGCTGGGCGGCGGCCGTCGACCCGCTGCTGAGCCCGCCGCCGTCACGTGGCCGGTGCAGGTCGAGCAGTGAGAGGCAGAGGTCGGCGAAGGCCGCGATCTCGGTGCGGGCGTTGGCGTAGAACGCCGCGTCGTTGATCCGCAGGAGCGCGCTCCCGGTCGGCTGCGCGGGCACGCCCACGGTGTCCGGTCCCCAGGGAGCCGCCTGCGCGGCGCGTTCGCGGACGCCCTCGACGTACAGTCGAAGGCGCTCGTGGTCGTCGAGCTGTCCCGCCGCGGATGCGAACATGTCAATGGACATCAGGCTCATCCCCCCGGCTGAAGTGACACCGCCCCGGCTCCGTCGCGCCGTGACACCGAGTGGGGCGAGCGTCACGCATTGTCGCATTCGACAAAGCCGAAAAGCACCCTGACGCACCGGAAATCCAGCATGTCGGATGTCGACAAAGCGTAGTGGAGAAGCGACCCCGCGCGTGACGGCTGAACGGCCCCGATCGGATCCGCACGGCCCGGGACGGGGACGCGCGGAACGGCGCGGGACGTCCCAGGGGGCGTGGGACGTCCCCCGCCTGAGCGGCGGAGAGGGGGCCGGCCGCCGCCCGGAACCGAGCCGCCGGGCCCGGCTCGGCGGCGCTAACCGCAGCTGCCTCCGCAGCTGCACGAACCGCCGTTCTGGCAGCCGCAGCTGCAACCGGGGCCGCAGCTGCAGCCGGGGGGCGGGGGAGACGCGGTGGACCGGTGCATAGTCCCTCCTGGATGTCGCTGGCGGGTACGGACGGGCACCGGCAGCGTTCGTGCGGTGCCGCCGGCGGCGCGCCCGTCACCTCTCGTGACATGCCCGATACGCGAGATCGCCAACCCCGGTGGCCGATACCGGAAACCGCGCCGCGCACGGGTTTGCCGCCCCGATCCCCGCAGCCGGCCCGGCAGGGCGGCGGGGTGGGCGACCGCGGTGCTGCGCCCGGTTGCGGCCCGGATGGAAACGCCGGTGGCAGTATCCGTAAAACGCGGACAGCGGTCAGGGGGCGGACGGGGTCACTCCAGCCATCCCGGGGTGACCAGCCCGCTCTCGTAGGCGACCACCACCAGCTGCGCGCGGTCCCGCACCCCCAGCTTGACCATCGCCCGGCTCACGTGCGTCTTCGCCGTCGCCGGGCTCAGCACCAGCCGGCGCGCGATCTCCTGGTTGGACAGCCCGGCCCCGACCAGGGCCACCACCTCGCGCTCGCGCTCGGTCAGCGGGTCCAGCTGGTCGGCCCGTGCCGGGCGGCGCGGCCGGCGGGCGAAGTCGGCGATCAGCCTCCGGGTGACGTTCGGCGACAGCAGCGCGTCGCCGCGCGCCACCACCCGCACGCCCTGGAGCAGGTCCGCGGGCTCGGTGTCCTTGACCAGGAACCCGCTGGCTCCCATCCGCAGCGTCTCGAAGATGTACTCGTCGAGGTCGAACGTGGTGAGGATGACGATCCGCGTCGCGGCCAGCGCGGGATCGGCGAGGATCCGCTCCGTCGCGACCAACCCGTCCACACCGGGCATCCGGATGTCCATGAGCACCACGTCCGGCCGCTCCGCGCGCGCCAGGCGCACGGCCTCGGCGCCGTCGCCCGCCTCGGCCACCACGGTGATGTCGGGTGCGCTGTCCAGCAGCGCGCGGAACCCGGCCCGCACCAGGGCCTGGTCGTCGGCGAGCAGCACCCGGATCACGCGGCGCCTCCCGCCACCGCGGCGGGGGCGGGCAGCCACGCCGCCACCTCGAAGCCGCCGTCCGCGCGGTTCCCGGCCGTCAGGACGCCGCCGACCGCCGAGGCCCGCTCCCGCATCCCCGTGATGCCGTTGCCCGGTGCCCAGTCGGCGGGGGCCCCGCGCCCGTCGTCGGCCACCCGCAGCCGGACGCCGTCCGGCTTGACGGCCACCTCGACCACGACGGCCGTCGCCGCGGCGTGCCGCACCGCGTTGGTCAGCGCCTCCTGCACGATCCGGTACGCCGCGGAGTCCGCGCCCGCCGACAGCGCGCGCGGCACTCCGCTCCACCGGTCCGTGACCGCCACGCCGGCCGCTCGGGCCCGCTCGACCAGCTCCGGTACGCCGGCCAGCCCCGGTGCGGGCGCGCGCGGCGCGGGCTCGTCCACGGCGCGCAGCACCCCGAGCGTCGCGCGGAGCTCCCGGAGCGTCTCCCGGCTGGTCTCCTTGATCGTGGCCAGGGCCTCGGCGGCCCGCTGCGGTTCGGAGTCGATGAGGTACAGCGCGGTACCGGCCTGGACGTTGATCAGCGAGATGTTGTGCGCCACCACGTCGTGCACCTCCCTGGCCAGCCGCAGCCGCTCGTCGGCCGCCCGGCGCAGCAGCTCCTCCTCGCGGGACTGCTTGGCCGCCGCCTCCCGCTCCCGCCGGGCCTGCTCGAACTGCCCGTGCTTGCGCGCCACCTCCCCGGAGATCAGCGTCAGCAGGACCCACTCCAGGTTGGCCAGCGGGCGCCAGAACGGGCTGAAACCGAGGACCGTGACCTCCCACAGGAAGAACGCCGTGTAGAAGCCGAGCCCGAAGCCCCAGCCCTGCCACCGCCGCCCGCGCGCCACCGCCGTGAACAGGGCCACCATGGAGGTGAGGACGATCAGCCCGTCGGGGAAGCCCGCGACGTAGTATCCCATCGCCGTCACCGAGGCCACCACGCCCACGGCCCCCGGGTACCGGTTGCGCCACAGCAGGCTCGCGCAGGAGAGCAGGATCAGCGCCAGCCCCCACGGCAGCAGCGGGCGCGACTCCTGCGCGGCGAACACGCTGGTGACTAGCACGAGGCCGAGGACCGCCGGCACGAGCTTGAGGTTGCTCCGGTCCTGGTCGGGGAGGAGGGAGAGGACGCGCATCATGTGCTCCGACCCTACGCGGGAGGGGTGGCCGCCGCGCGTCGTCCCCGGGAGGTGTCCCCGGCGGGCGGCTACTCCGCGGGGAGTAGCCGCCCGCCCCCATCAGCGCCGGCGCGGGCCCGCGTACTCGGCCAGCATCGCCAGCACCAGCAGCGCGGTGCCGACCGCGCCCGGCACCGTCATCCGCTCGCCCAGGAGCGCCATGGACAGCAGCGCCGCGGTCAGCGGCTCGGTGATGGTGGCCATCGCCGTGGCCCCGTCGGAGGAGCTGCGCAGCCCGCCGAAGTAGGCCGCGTAGGCCAGTGCGGTGGGCACCAGCCCCAGGAACGCCAGCAGGGCGAGGTCCCCGGGCCGCGCCGGAAGCGGCATGCCGACCCACAGCCCGGCCGGAGTCAGCAGCAGCCCCCCGACCAGGCAGCCCAGGCCCACGTTGACCAGCGGGTCGAGCCCGGCGACCGGCCGCCGGTTCACCAGCGTCATCACGGAGAACACCAGGCCGGCACCGAGCGCGCACGCCAGGCCGGCGGCCAGCCGCCCCGGTGCGGCGTCCGCGCTCGGAAACCCGGCGAGCAGCGCCAGCCCGAGCACGGCCGTCGCCACCGCGCCGCCGAGCCGCGCACCGGGCGGCCGCCGCGTCGCCAGGCAGATCCCGACCGTGACGAACACCGGCACGCTGCCGATCTTCACCAGGGTGGCCAGCCCCACCGGGACGAGCGCGAGCGAGGCGAAGTACAGGCCCTGGAACACGGCGTGCAGCACGCCGTTGACCAGGATCCGGCGGACCAGCGCGCCGGAGCGGGCGACCCGGTGCAGCCGCCCGGAGGCGGCGAGGAGGACGGAGATCAGCAGGCCGCCGAGCAGCAGCCGGTAGGCGGCCACGGCGAGCGGGTGCAGACCGGCCGAGCTCTGCAGCAGGTGGCCGGCGAGGCCCCCGGTGCCCCACAGCACACCGGCGGCGACGAGCAGCAGGAAACCGCGGCGGGCGGCGGAACGGTCAGACCCGGCCGCGACGGCCGTGGTGGAGGAAGCGGACACAGACGTGCTCCAACGTCGACGAGGGTGAACGGGAACCGTCGGCGTGGGGCGTCACGATGATGCGGTTGTGCGGCGCGCGTGGCGCCGGGACGCCCCGGTCAGATCCGGGGCGGCGAGATGACGAGGCGTCTGCACTGGTGCATGGCCCCGACTGTAGCCCCCCGGCGCGGCGTCGCGCGGGCCGGGTCCGGTGTCCGCGCTCGGGCCGTGCGCCCCGGGGAACGCGACCACCGGGCGCGGCGTCGGAGAATGGACCACGTCCCGACCGGCCGCCGCCGGGCGCGCCGCACCCGTCCCGAGGAGCAGCAGACACCGATGAACGTCCCGTACAGGGGCCCGCACAACGGACCGAGCCACGACATCCACGCCCGGCTGCTGACCGAGCCCTTCCAGAACGCCGCCCCCTACCTGCGGGTCGTCCTCACCGGCGACCCCACCGCGCTCGGCGGCGACAAGCTGGCGTACTCGGTCAACCCCCTGCTGACCGCCCTGCTGTGCTTCCGGCTCAACCCCAGCAGCTACGAGGCGGCCATCCTCGACCGGCGGCACGCCGAGGCGTGGGGGCTGACCAAGCAGGACCTGTGGTTCACCGCGCTCGGCAATATGGCGCACGACCAGTACGACCTGCAGAGCTTCCCGACCAACGCGGATACCGCCGTGAACGTCGTGCACGGCATCACCTGGCCCGGCAGCGCGCACGTGATGCGGCTGGTGGAGATCATGCGCGAGCCGGCGCCGTTCGGGGCCGTCGTCATGCTGCCCAGCCCCAACACCATGCTCTACGCGGTACTGCACAGCAAGCGCTCGCGGCCGATCATCCCGTTCATCTACCAGACCTTCCAGAGCCTGGTCGAGGACGGCGACCCGCTCACCGACCAGCTCATCTGGTGGCGCAACGGCCAGGTCACCGGGATGGCGACCCGGCCGGGCGAGGGAGGCAGCGTGCAGGTGAGCCAGAACCGCGAGTTCTCGTTCCTGCTGGACCACGAGCTCCCGGACTGACCGCCCGGCGGCGGACCCGCCGCCGGCCCTCACCGGGTGAAGGCGTCCGGCGGCGGCGCCGGAGACGGCCGGGCGTCGGCGTCGTGTACGGGCGCAGCCCCGGACGCGAAGCGCACCAGTTCGGAACCGCCGATGAGCCGCGCCATGTCCGGATCGCGGTGCGCGCGCCGCGCCAGCTCCTCCTCGGGAAGCGCCCGCGCCGCCGCCACCAGCACGAGGTTGCCGAACCGCCGGCCGCGCAGCACGGCTGGCTCGGCGACGAGCGCCACCTCCGGGAACACCGCGCGGGCCGTGGCGACTTGGGCGCGGGTGTGCCGCAGGGTACCGCCGTCGCCGATGTTGGCCGCGTACACGCCGTCCGGACGCAGCGCCCGCGCGGCCTCCCGCAGGAACTCCACCGACGTCAGGTGCGCCGGAGTGCGGGCGCCCGAGAACACGTCGGCGACCACGAGGTCGGCGGCGGCGTCCCGCCGCCCGGCCAGCCACGCGCGGGCGTCCCCGATGCCGACGCGGATGCCGGCGCGCCGGTCCCACGGGAGCTCGCGGCGGACCCGGTCGACCATGGCGGCGTCGACGTCCACCGCGCGCTGGCGGGAGCCCGGGCGGGTGGCGGCCACGTACCGGGCCAGTGTCAGCGCGCCGGCCCCCAGGTGGAGGGCGTCGATCGCGGACCCCGGCGGTGCCAGCAGGTCCACCACGTGCCCGAGCCGCCGCACGTACTCGAAGTCGAGGTACGTGGGGTCGGCGAGGTCGACGTGCGACTGCGGGGTGCCGTCCACCACCAGCATCCACGAATCCGGCCGGTCGGCGTCGCGCAGCACCTCGACCTCCCGCGCCGCCGACCGCTCCGGCGCCTCGGCCCCGCGCCCGCCCATGGCTGCCACCCGTCGATCCCCGTCCGCTCCTCGGGCCGGCCGGCCCGCCTCCACGCTAGACGGTCGCGGGCGGCCTCCGGGCCGGGCCGGAGCGCGGTACGGCCGCGCGGCGGTGCTGTTGTGATCGTTCCCCGGTGTGGCTACTGTTCCGCCATCTGGTGGACCGTCGCGTGCAGGGAGCCGGCATGGCCGAAGCGGAGAGCAGGAGCAGGCAGATGATGTCACGGAGGCAGCGCATGGGGCTGAGCGCGGCGGCCGGGGTCGCGACCGCGGTCGCCGCCGTCGCGGGGTGCTCGCAGCAGGCCCAGCCGCCGGGGGAGGGGCAGACGCCGAGTGCCCGCCCGACCACGAGCGCCCCCCGGCAGGCCGAGGTGCGCCTCACCGAACTCCAGGAGTGCCAGTTCGTTCCGCCGACCGCCACCGGCGAGCCGCAGGAGTCGGTGAACTACCCGGGCCGGATGGAGCCGCGCGCGAACGGCGACGTCTGCTTCTTCAACAACGAGGAGCTGCGGGGCGCCCGGCACGCCGACATCAACGGGGACGACGGCTACTTCAAGGGGCTGCAGAACTACCCCGTCGGCCGGGAGAACGCGCAGAACCTCGGCACCGGTCAGGACACCCAGGAGACGGTGGCCATCACCAACTCCACCGGCCTCGACATCTGCGCCTACGACCTCCCCTACGGGCAGGGGCGAAGCGTCGAGGTTCCGAGCAGCCCCGCGTCCAAGGGGTCCCTGGAGCACGCGCGGGTGACCCGGGTCGAGCCCGCCATGACGGTGGGGTCGGTCGCGGTCAAATCCGGTCCGACCTGCTGAGCGCCTGACCCCTCGCCGTGTTCCGCCGAGCCTCCGCGGGCCCGCGCCGAGTGCGCCCCGGCCCTCCCGCGCGCCCGAGATCCCGCGCCGCGGCGGCTGCCCGCCGCCTCCTCCCGCACCCCGGAGCCGGCGGGCAGCCGCCGCGGCGCTCCCCCGTCCCGGCTGCGTGCGCCCCGCCGGGCCGCTAGCCTGGAACTCCTCTCTCACCTTTCGAGTTCTCTCGCATGTCTCCAAGGAGTGGCCGTGCTGCTGCGGATGTCGACCCTGTTCCTGCGCACCCTGCGTGAGGACCCGGCGGACGCTGAGGTGCCGAGCCACAAGCTGCTCGTCCGCGGCGGGTTCGTGCGCCGCGCCGCGCCCGGCGTGTACTCGTGGCTGCCGCTCGGCAAGATCGTGCTGGAGAACGTCGCCGCCGTCGTGCGCGAGGAGATGAACCGCATCGGCGGCCAGGAGGTGCTGCTGCCGGCGCTGCTGCCCCGCGAGTACTACGAGGCCAGCAACCGATGGACCGAGTACGGCGACAACGTGTTCCGGGTCGCCGACCGCAAGGGCGCCGAGTACCTGCTCGGCCCCACCCACGAGGAGGTGTTCACCCTCCTGGTCAAGGGCGAGTACTCCTCCTACAAGGACTTCCCGGTCGTCCTGTACCAGATCCAGGAGAAGTTCCGCGACGAGGCCCGGCCCCGCGCCGGCATCCTGCGCGGCCGGGAGTTCCACATGAAGGACTCCTACTCCTTCGACATCGACGACGAGGGGCTGGCCCGCTCCTACGGGCTGCACCGCAACGCCTACATCCGCATCTTCGACCGGCTCGGCCTCGACTACGTGATCGTCTCCGCCGTGTCCGGCGCCATGGGCGGTTCGGCCTCCGAGGAGTTCCTGGCCGAGACCCCCACCGGCGAGGACACCTTCGTGCGTAGCACCGCGTCGGACTACGCGGCCAATGTCGAGGCGGTGCTACGCACGAAGGTGTCC
>NZ_QEIO01000417.1 GCF_003336425.1 Marinitenerispora sediminis
CTGGAGCCCCGGCTGCACGGCGCCATCGCCGACTACCAGCGCCACGCCGAGGCGCCGGGCGGCAACCTCGTCAAGCCCTCCGACGAGCACGCGCCCGCCGGGCAGCGCGCCGCGAACTACCGCTGCTACCTCTACGGGGCCGCTCCCGACCGCAACGCCGACCTGGTCGACGGGACATGGCTGACCGAGGACCGGGCGGGCGCGTGCTCGTCGGAGGGCTTGACGAGGTTGCCGCCCGGCGCCTCGGCGTGGCGCTGGTAGTCGGCGATGGCGCCGTGCAGCCGGGGCTCCAG
>NZ_QEIO01000418.1 GCF_003336425.1 Marinitenerispora sediminis
ACGCGGTCGGTTCATCCCCGCGCCTGCGGGGCTTGGAGGCCGCCGTCGGGGCCGCCCGTCGAGAAGTCCGGTTCATCCCCGCGCCTGCGGGGCTTGGGCGCTGCTGCAGGGGGTCCAGGAGATGCGGGACGGTTCATCCCCGCGCCTGCGGGGCTTGGCCGCTGCCGAGGTGGAGCGCGCCGCTGACGTGCGGTTCATCCCCGCGCCTGCGGGGCTTGGTGGCCATCGCGCATGAGCGGCCACAGGCGCCGCGGTTCATCCCCGCGCCTGCGGGGCTTGGGCCGAGGTG
>NZ_QEIO01000419.1 GCF_003336425.1 Marinitenerispora sediminis
GGCTACGGGCTCCGCGTGGCCCCTACCTCGGGCGGGGGCCGCGCGGGCACCCAGCGTTAAGAAACCGGACACGCTCGGCCAACGACGCCCCCCGCCCCGGCGGCAACGATGGTGGGCGAGACGCACCAACGCGCCGAAGGAAACCTCCGCTCATACGACGGGGCGGCCCCGGGACGGGAGTCCCGGGGCCGCCCCGTCGTATGAGCGGATCCGCCGTCAGGCGTTCACCCGGTCCTGCGCGCCGCCCTCCGCCGGCGGGGTGGCCGCGCTCTCGGCGGCCGCGGGCT
>NZ_QEIO01000420.1 GCF_003336425.1 Marinitenerispora sediminis
GCCGATCTGCCAGTTGCGCCAGATCGCGGTGTTGAGGGCGCAGACGCGCTGACACACTCGCGCCCACAGCCCCTCGGTGGTGCGCGGCGGCGTGACGCTCCTGGCCGAGCTGGTTCGTCAGGGTCCGGATCACCGCCTCGATGCGCTGGCGCAGCCAACCCGGGAACACCGTGGGGCCGGGCCCGCCGCTGCGGGCCGGGCGGAGGAGCACATGGCCCAGAGCGGCGGCGGCCCTCTCGATCCCGGCCCCGGCCAAGCCTTTGTCCCCCACGATCGGGCACGGC
>NZ_QEIO01000421.1 GCF_003336425.1 Marinitenerispora sediminis
ACAAGCTCGGCGCGCAGTCGCGGGTGGAGGCCGCCAACATCGCGGTCGCCTCCGGACTGATCGCCTCACCGATCGTCGTGCCCCGGGCGCGGCGGCCGGTGACCTCCTGATTGAGGGACCCCGCCCGCACCCGGCGGGCACGGGACCCGGCCGCCGGGGCACGCCCTCCGCACGGGCGTGCCCCGGCGGCCGGGTTCGGCGGTGCGGTTCAGCCGCCGGGCGCCGGGGCGCCGGCGAGGGCGAGCGCGCCGCGCAGCGCGGTGAACCCGTCCCAGACGTCCT
>NZ_QEIO01000422.1 GCF_003336425.1 Marinitenerispora sediminis
AGCGAGGTGCGCTCGTGCATGGCCACCGCGCACTCGACCAGCACGAGGTTGGTGACGAAGTAGGCGGCGCCCGCGAGGGCCACCACGAGCAGCTGCGCGCCGTCGGGCACCCACGGGGCCGGTGCGGCGTGCGGCCCCAGCAGCCGCAGGACGGAGTCGGCCACCCCGAAGCTCAGGGTGTACTGCGCGACGTTGAAGGCGGTGCGGTGCGGTGCGTGGCCGCGCGCGACCCCCGCGATGATCGTGGCGAGGGCCTGCGTGACGCCGGCGAGCGGCAGGCC
>NZ_QEIO01000423.1 GCF_003336425.1 Marinitenerispora sediminis
CAACGATCTAGGGGCGCGACGCCTCCCACCACCGCTTCTTCTGGGGCGCCAAGCTCCTGCTCATCACCACCGCAGACGGAGCCGTATGCGCGTTCTCCCTGGTCAACCTCAAGGAACTGGACGAACGCAGCCAAGCGGTGCACCTGCTCCACGTCTAGCGGTGCGCGCCCGGGGCCGTGCCCGATCGTGGGGGACAAAGGCTTGGCCGGGGCCGGGATCGAGAGGGCCGCCGCCGCTCTGGGCCATGTGCTCCTCCGCCCGGCCCGCAGCGG
>NZ_QEIO01000424.1 GCF_003336425.1 Marinitenerispora sediminis
CGACACCGGGACGCACTCGCGGTCACCGCTGGACCCGGGCGCACCGCTGCCGCCGTCCTACGAGACCGGCTCACACAGCCGCTCCTCCTACGACACCGGCAGCCACACCCGCTCCCCCCTCGACCCCGCGCCCTACGACACCGGCACCCACAGCCGGCCCTCCTACGACACCGGGACGCACTCGCGGTCACCGCTGGACCCGGGCGCACCGCTGCCGCCGTCCTACGAGACCGGCTCACACAGCCGCTCCTCCTACGACACCGG
>NZ_QEIO01000425.1 GCF_003336425.1 Marinitenerispora sediminis
GTGGGTGAGCCCGGCCGCCTCCGCCGCCCACGTGAACACCAGGGAGTCCGTGCCGCCGCGGGCGCGGGAGAACGGCAGCAGGCCGAACGGGGCGCTGCGCATGACGCCCCCGCAGCCCTTGGAGTTGTTGTCGGCCGCCGCCCCGAAGTGCGGCGCGTCCTGCCGCAGCGCCCCGTTCGGCCTGCTGCCGTTCTCCCGCGCCCGCGGCGGCACGGACTCCCTGGTGTTCACGTGGGCGGCGGAGGCGGCCGGGCTCACCCAC
>NZ_QEIO01000426.1 GCF_003336425.1 Marinitenerispora sediminis
CGGGTCCGCGCAACCTCGGTCTCGTCGTCACCAAGCGGCTCGCGCTGCGCGGGTTCATCGTGACCGATGACGCGCACTTGGCGGGGGAGTTCCACAGCGAGGTGGCGCCGTTGGTGGCCGATGGGCGGATCGTGTTCCGGGAGACGGTCGTCGACGGCCTGGAGAACGCCCCGGAGGCGTTCATCTCGATGCTGCGCGGTGGCAATGTCGGGAAGATGGTGGTGCGGACCGGCTGAGGTGGGGCCGGGCAGG
>NZ_QEIO01000044.1 GCF_003336425.1 Marinitenerispora sediminis
GCGGATGCCGTCCACCCCGGATACGGCTTCCTCGCCGAGAACGCCGACTTCGCCCAAGCCGTCATCGACGCCGGCCTCACCTGGATCGGCCCCCCACCCGAAGCCATCCGCGCCCTCGGCGACAAAGTACGCGCCCGCCACATCGCCCAGAAAGTCGGCGCCCCGCTGGTGGCCGGCACCCCCGACCCCGTCTCCGGAGCCGAAGAAGTCATAGCCTTCGCCCAGGAACACGGCCTCCCAATCGCGATCAAAGCCGCCTTCGGCGGCGGCGGCCGCGGCCTCAAAGTCGCCCGCACCCTCGACGAGGTCGCCGACATGTACGAGTCCGCGGTGCGCGAGGCGGTCACCGCCTTCGGACGCGGCGAATGCTTCGTCGAGCGCTACCTCGACCGCCCCCGCCACGTCGAAACCCAATGCCTCGCCGACACCCACGGCAACGTCGTCGTCGTCTCCACCCGCGACTGCTCACTGCAACGCCGCCACCAGAAACTCGTCGAAGAAGCCCCCGCGCCGTTCCTGACGCCCGAGCAGATGGAACTGCTCTACACCTCCTCCAAAGCGATCCTGCGCGAAGCCGGCTACGCCGGCGCCGGCACCTGCGAGTTCCTCGTCGGCGCCGACGGCACCATCTCCTTCCTCGAAGTCAACACCCGCCTCCAAGTCGAACACCCCGTCACCGAAGAGGTCTCCGGAATCGACCTGGTACGCGAGATGTTCCGCATCGCCGAAGGCGAACCACTCGGCTACGACGACCCGAGGTGGGCGGCATGCCGACCGTCATCCCGTTCCACCAGCGCGTGGTCGCCGACCCCGCGTTCGCCCCGCCGGCCGGCGAGGAGTTCACGGTCCACACGCGGTGGATCGAGAACGAGTTCCGCAACGACATCCCGCCGTACGAGGGCGGCGCCGAGCAGGCCGAGCCGGAAGCGCGCGAGCGCGTGACGGTCGAGGTGGCCGGCAAACGCATCGAGGTCGTGCTGCCGGCCGGACTCGGAGCCGCCGCCACCCCGTCCCGCTCGGCTGGCCCGAAGACCGCCCGGCGCGGCGGGGCCAAGCAGGCGGCGGCGGTGAGCGGCGACGCGCTCGTCTCCCCGATGCAGGGCACCGTGGTCAAGGTGGTGGCCGAGGACGGCGCGGAGGTATCCGAGGGCGACACGGTCGTGGTCATCGAGGCCATGAAGATGGAGCAGCCGCTGACCGCGCACAAATCGGGGACCGTGACCGGACTTTCGGTCACGGCGGGCGAGACGGTGAGTAACGGCGCGGTGGTCTGCGAGATCAAGGAGTCCTGAGCGGTTCGGAGAGCATAACGGCGCGGTGACCAGCCCGGTCACCGCGCCGTTACGTTATGTTCGCTACTTAATCCCACAATTCGCATATCCGTAACCCCCGCCGGAATCCCGACATATTGACTTCGATAGTGTCGCCCCGTATACACTCGCGCAGCGTGTTAGGCCGATCCGGGGGAGGTCGAGGTGGGTGCGTTCCTCAGCGCCTTGCCACAGTGGCTGCAGCTGGGGGTCTGGGGTCTCGGCCTCATCTCCAGTGCTTCGCTCACGGCGATCTTCGGCGCGAAGTCGTACGTCAGTTTTCAGACCGACCGGTCCAAGCGCGCGCTGCTGACCGGAGAAACGCCCAAGCGGGCCAAGTACTTTCCGGGTACGGGGAAACCTATCGCCGATGTCGACCTGGTGCCGCAGGCCGACATCAACGAGATCCAGCGGCAGATCGACAAACTCAAGACCGCCGTACGCCCCGCTGAACGCGACCTCGAACGTGTGAAGAAGCACACGGGCGAGCTGGGCACACTCGCGTCGCGGCTCGGTGAGCGTTCGACCGCCTACGACCGGATCGATACCGCCCTCGACGACATCCTGAAGGCGGCCACAGAGGGCCAGGAGGCCTCCAAGAGCTCCTCGGGCCAGGAGGCCTCCAAGAGCTCCTCGGGCCAGGAGGCCTCCAAGAGCTCCTCGCTGACCCCTGCCCAGCGTGCTGCTCGGCAGCAGCAGCGGCGGAAAGGCGGCCGCCGCCGTCAAGGGGCACCGTGAACCGCGCGCACGGCATCGATCCGAGGGAGGGCGGGCAGCGATGGACACCGTGATCACGGCACTGGTCATCACCGCGGCGGTCGCGCTCGTGGCTCAGGTGGTCCACGAGTCGCTCATGCGCCGCTCGGGCGTCTACGGAAGAGGCGCCCCGGGACGGGATGCCGAGGCAGCGGAGGCGGAACGGCTGCGACACCGGCGCTCCGACGTCGCCGAACTGGAGGGACTCACCGTCGAGAAGTCCCTGGTGCTGAAGGACCTCGCGGCGGTGGGCGAAGAAACGCCGCCGGGGACGGCCGCGCGCACCGCGGATGACCTCCGAGCCGAGTTGGCCCGGCTCGACGGCCGGCTGTCCGACGGACTGGCCCGGGACGGGCGGTCCTCCGGCGCCACGTGGTTCACCCCGGCCGCGGTCGCGGTCGCGGGCGGTCAGGCGGTCCTCGTCGCCGTTCTTATCGCGCTCCTCGCCACAGGGCTGTAGCGCCGAATCGCGTCATACATGGGGGTGATGGACCAGTGGTGACCATCGTCGTCGGCGCTGTCGCCGTCGTGCTGACCACACTGGCGGTCAGCCTGGGCGTTCAGCTCAGACAGGCGCTCGTGTCAGCGGGCAACACGCGCGAGGAGAACCTGCAGAAGGCGCTGGGGAGCCGGGGCGAATACGAGGCGGCGCTGCAGGACCTCGAGGAGGCGCGGGAGCGGCGGGACGACATCCGCCGGGACAAGACGGCGGAACTCCACAAGCAGGGCGAGACGAGCGACAAGATCACGCGCATCCTGCTCGACATCAACCTCAAGAAGCCGCTCATCACCGAGAAGCTTGCGAAGCTCGTCGAACTGGGCATCCTCAAGGAGGTCTACGCCATGGGCGACACCGCCGGTGTCGCGGCCGAGCTCAAGGTCAAGCTCCCGGAGGAGCTGGCCGAGTGGCACGCCATGGCGCCGCAGGACCGGCCGAAGGAGATGACCCCTAGGTTCGAGGCCCACGTGGAGTCGGGCGTCCTCACCAAGTCCTACGAGGCGGGCGACACGTCGCAGCTCTCCCCCCAGCAGAGAGACAAGCTCCTGAAGAACCTGGAAATGTTGCAGAGCCTGGCGAAGAACGCGCGCCTGGAGGAGATCCCCGGTCGGCGGATCGAGGAGGTCAGGAAGGCACGTGAGGAGCACCGCGCCGCGGTCGCCGGGCCGGAGTCCACCTCGGCGCCGCAGCTCGGCGAAGGCGCCACCAACACGGCCAGCACCGCAAGTTCGGCGCGCGGGATCGGTGCCGTGATGGGGCGGATCCGCAACGGAGCGGGCCGGCAGGCGAACGGGAGCGGCGAGCGCCGGCGTGGAGCCGATACGCGGCAGCGCGGGACCGGCCGGACCCGATGACGGATGTGACGGTGGAGCCGCCCGAGCCGCGACTCCGGCACCGTCCGAGGACGCAGTGGATGGTGAGGATATGCCCGTGCCCGAACTAGCGCTGGCCGCCGTCCTGGTGGCGGGAACGGTCCTGGCCGCGAGGTCCGTCCGGCGGATCTTCGAGTTCATGCTCGACGCCCCGGCCCTCTTCGTGCGCAACGCCGTGGAGTCCGCCCAGTTGGACGTCCGCGTCTCCGCGGTGCGCCATGGCAACGAGCTGCTGGACGCGCACGCGCGCCGACTCACCGCCCCCGGAGGTCCGCCGCCCGACGTCGCCGGTATCCGTGCGGAGGCGGAGCGGGTACAGAACCGGATCCTCCTGCTCGACGCCGACTCCCGCGCCGAGCAGGAGCGGATCGAACGCGAGGGCGAGCAGGCGCTCGCCGCGAAGCAGCGGAGCCGCCGCATCGCGCTCGGCGTGGAGATCGTGCTGCTGGTGGTCGGCGTCGTGCTCGTCGCCGGTGCCGGTGTCCAGGGCATCTCGCTGATCCTGGCCGGCTGACTCTCTCCGCCCGGGGCCTCCTCGGACCGGCTCCGTGACCGGGGAGGCAAGGCCGGGACACGTGGCGGCCGAGGGGGTGCCACGTGAATCCGGGGCAGGGTCGCTCAGGACACCGTCCAGCCCACCAGGGCGGCGAGCAGCCAGAGCAGCAGGCCGCCGGCGAGGCCGCAGGTGACGAGCTCCGCCCTGCCGAGGACGTCCAGCGTGCGGCGCCGGGCCGCGAGCGCGGCATCCGTCCGCTCGCGGAGTTCGCCCCGCCGCGCCTCCTCCCGCCGTGCGATGCGCTCGAACTCGGCGCGCAGCCGGTCCGCCTCCGCCCGCGTCTCCTCGACCGGCGGGGCCGCGGCGCCCCGGGAGTCGGCCTCCGCGCCGGACCGGCGGGCCCGCGCCCGGGAGACCCGCCGCTCGGCCGCCCGCACCGCGGCCAGCCGTTCGCGGAGACCGGCCTCGGCGGCGTCGAGCTCCTCGGTCAGAGCCCGGTTCTCCAGATCGAGGCCGAGCAGCGCGTCCGAGGGCTGCCTCCGGTGCTCCACGGTCGTCCGGACGATCCAGGCGGCGACCGTGATGCCGTACACACCCAGCACGGTGAGCAGCAGCGATTCGATCACGGTCGCCGACCGTCAGCTCGGAGCAGCGCCACGGTTCCCATCCGCCTCAGAGCCGTCCTCTCGTGAGGTGGTCCCGCACGTCCCGTTCGACGCCCCTGCGCACGGTCTCGGCCCTCGGATAGGGCGGTCGTGCCGCCCGTCTCCGGGTCAGGGCCTGCGGAAGCCAGGCGGCACCCCGCCTGGACCGCGCGTAGCCGCGGTCGTAGCGAGCGGGGTCCGGCGTCGGCCGCAGGGGCACCGCCCCCTCGAACTCCCGGTCCCGGTTCGCCGCGGTGACCGGCTCGATCCCGGCGAGTTCCGCCGCGAACTCCTCCAAGGCGCCGACCGAGCCGTTGTACTTGTCCAGGTACGCCGTGACCAGGGCCCGGTCCGGCCCGGCCAGTTCGATCCCCGGTGCGAGGCGGAGCCGCCCGCCCGGGTCGCGTAGCAGAAGCGGCTTCGCACCATGGGTGCCGCCCATCACACGGGCCAGCTTCGCGTCCGCCGCGGCCCGGTCGCCCCTCGCGGCGCTCACCTGCAGGGCGACCGTACGCGCCGCCACCGCGAACTTCGTGACGCTCCTGTCGTCCTGCACCCGGGCCTCCTCGCCGATGTACAGCTCCGCCGCCCTCTGCGCCGCGAGCAGGCTCTGGATCTGGGCGCGGTACCGCTTCTCCGTCTGCTCCGCCTGGAGGAGTGCGAGGTCGCGCATCCTGGCTTCCGCCCTCCACTCGCCCCGCAGGGCGCTGCGCAGCGCCAGGTACAGCAGCACACCGGCGGTGGCGACGAGGATTCCGGTCACAGGGGGCTCCTCCGAGCATGGACACGTGGGACCTTGCGGCGTGCTGTCTAGGATTCGGCGACGTGCCCGTCGCCCGTTCCGTCCCCCGTGCGGGCCGCGTCGGACCGGGCGGTCCAACGGGCCGCGTCGCGCACCTGGACCAGCGCGGGGTCGCCCCTCCCCGAGCCGTGCGCCGCGACGGCTTCCCCGACCGCCGCCGCCCTGGCCAGGACGCGCCCCAGGTCTCCGGCCAGGAGTACGGCGCGCTGGTCCAGCCGTTCGCGCTGCTCGACCAGGGCCGCCGCCCGCGGCAGGCTCGGCCCGCCCGCGCCGCCGCGCCTGCGCGCGCGGGCGAGGATCCAGTGTGCGACCAGCACCAGGGTCAGCCCGCCCGAGGCGACGGCCGCCTGAGCGACGTGGCTCATGCCCCGCCCCTCGGTCCACGCGCCGACCGCGGCGGCGCCTGCCCCGTGGCGGTCGCGGCGGAACCGGCCCGGGGCGGGCTCCCCCGGAAGAACCCGGGGTCCCGCGGCAGGACGACGTGCCGCGTCCTGGCCCTCTCCAGCGCCTCGACGACGCCCTCGGCCCCCGTCGCGAGTTCGGCCATCGCCATGCGGGCGTTGATCGCTCCCCCCGCGAGCGCCTCGGCCCTGTCGGCCCGGGCGGCGCGCGTGGCGACCCTGCTCCGCGTCTCCGCGACCCGGACGTCGTTGACGGCACGCGCGCGTTCGAGATCGACGAGCAGCCGGCTCGGCGTGCCTCCGGCCACCCCCGCCAGGCTCTCGGCGGCCCCGGCCTTGGCGGCGTTGATCCGCGTCTTGAAGCGGTGGACGACGTAGTTGACGCCGGCGGCCATGCCGAGGCCGAGCCAGAGCCGCGCCCCCTCCGAGCCGAGGATGCTCATGAGGGCGCCCAGAGTCTCGATCAGGCCGCCCACACAGCACCCCACCGGTCCTAGGCACGACTACCTTGTCGCAATATGCACTTTTATTGCCAATTTTCCAGAAATCTAACCTCTGCTTTACCCGCAGGTGACGGACGGCCGCCGGTCTACCACTCGTCCTCGAACCAGCCCTCCGGCGCCGGGTCAGCGGGCAGCGGCTTGGGGTCCTGGTGGCGGCGCGAGGTGCACTCGCGGAACGGCCCGGTGTCACCGAGCAGGATGGTCATCTGGTAGTCGAGGTGGTCCCGGTACCACACGGCCATGCCCGTGCCCGGCTCCCAGCGCAGCACCTCCCAGGCGTGCCAGAGAGCGTGGAACCGGGACACCGCCTCCGGGTGCTTCCACCACTGCCGGCACCAGCGGAACTGGCCGCCCTCCGGGCGGCAGTACATCGGCAGGAAGCGGTAGGTGACGAACTCCTCGACGTTCTTGAAGACCGGCTGGGGGGAGTCGTCGCCGTCGGTCTGCTGGTTCATCGCCTCGGTCACGGTGGAGGTGGACCGGTCAGCGTTCGGCGCCGGAGCCTGATCGATCTGCTCCTCGGGTGTGGTGGTCATGCCGCTCTTCCTAGGGTCGGATTCGTCAGGGTCACGTCAGGGGGAGAAACGTCGGTGCCGGGTCACGCGGCCGCGACGCGGTGCTCGGTCTGGGTCCGCTCCCGGTGCCGCGCCGCCTGGTACTTGCCGAGCTTGGCGGTGGCCGCCTGCTTCTCCTCGGGGGTCTCCGGCAGTCCGCGCGGGTGGTCGAGGGCCGAGTAGAGCTGCACCTCGTTGCCGGACGTGCGCGCGGACTTGATGTCCTCCGCGGCCGCGGAGGCGCGCTCCCGGCCCGTCTGGACGGTCACCTTCGGCTCGTCGGCCGGCGCGGCGGCCCGCCTGTCCTCGGCCGCCGGCGCGGAAGCCCGGCGGTCCTCGGCGGCCTCCCGGGGACGCTCCGGGGCCACCCTGACCGCGTCGCGGCCCAGCTGCTCCCGCTCGCCGGACACCTGGTGCGCGGCCTGGGCCGGGGTGTACCCCTCGTTGGTCCGCAGGTCGAAGTACCGCTCGGCCGTCTGCCTCTCCAGGGCGTTCTCCGAGCCGCGCAGGCCGTACATCGCCTGGTCCATCTGGCGCCCCTCCTCGGGGCCGAGTTCCGGTCCCAGGCCGGACCTGCGCTGCCGCTCCTCGGTCTCGGCCGCCCTCTGGTGGACCTGCTGCTCCCGCTCCTCGCGCTGGGCGGTCGTCTCGACCCGCGTGGGGTCGGCCGCGTCCCGGCGGGCCTCCTCGGACCGGGCGTCCGAGACCCGCCACTCCCCCGTCATGTCCTTCGCGCCCAACTGGGCGTTCGGGTCCATCGGGTGCGCGTCGTTGTCGATCTCGTCCCGAAGCTTGTTCATCGCCTCCGCCGGGGACTTGCCCTCGGCCCGGAGCTCGAAGTAGCGGTCGGCCACGGCGGGGTTGCGGCCGCGCAACTGCCCCATGGACTCGTCGAGCCGCTCCCCCGCCTCCCCGCTGATCTTCGCCCCCCGCGCGGCGTGCAGGTGGATGGCGTCGATCATGTCCTGCAGGTGGTGCGGATCGAGGCTGCTCAGCAGGTCGGGGTTGGCCGTCTGGCGCTGCCAGTAGTCGCCGACGGGCTGGCTCTCCCCCGCGTAGGGCAGTGCGGCGTCGAAGGCGGCCAGCCGGTTCAGCCGCTCCGACTCCAGGTTCGGGTTCGAGGTCGCGGTGGCCTCGATCAGCAGGTGCCGCCGGTACGCCTCGTACATGGCGGGTTGGCGGTTGCGCACCGACCTCTCGACCCTGCGGCGGACCACGTCCGCCTGTGGATCGATCGAAGCGATGGAACTGGCCCAGACCGCGTTGAGTTCGTCCAGCGGAGCGGTGTCCGGGTCCCACGTACCGCCCTGCGCGGCCTGCCACGCGTCGCCGAAGTCCTCAGCGCCCTGGAGTCCTGGCATGTTCTGTCGACTCGCCTGCCACATCCCCTCAAGCCGGCCGAGGAGGCGTTCCTGACGGCCGACGTTGCGCAGCATCTGGTCGACGTCGCGCGCGGTCACGCCTTCGAGGATGCGGCCGACGTTCTCGGGGTCGGCGATAGCGGCCTTCGCTTCGGGAGAGAGGTCGGAGCGCTTCTCCGCCTCCGCGCCGAGCGCCCCGGCGACCTCCTGGGCGTCGGCGGAGCGGATGACCACCAGCACCTGTTGGATGATGATCGGCGACGGCTGCGGATGGATCGTCCGGTTGTTGTCAGCGCCCCGCCGCAGGTGCCCGTTGCGGCTCAGGTAGCCGAGCGTCGCCCACAGCAGCCCCGCGGTCTTCATCATGGACGAGGACTTGCCCAGGCCGCTGAAGAACGCCTTCTCCATGGCGTCCATGAAGGGGTCCGACTGCCTGCCGCTGCCTCCGGCCATGAAGGCGGAGGCGATGCCGGGCCCCAGCGCGCCCTGGAGCACGGAGCCGCGCCGGTCCCGGTCGCCGAACACCCGGCGGCCGTCGTCACCGCTGCCGCCGCTACCGGAGCCGCCCGTCCCGCCGCCGCCTCCGGGCCCGTCGCCCTGCTCCTCGCCGCGCCGCACGTTCCGGACGGCTGTGCTGGTCTCGCTCATCCCTCAACTCCTTCACCCGGCCCAGCACAGGCTGTGCCGATGCTCCTGCGTCCCTCCCCGCACGGTCGCGGGGAGGGACGCACGCCCGCCCCGCGCCGCCGGCACCCTCCCGGGGCCGACGTCACCGCTTGACGGCGCCGTGCCGTCGCATGTCATCCCCGGCGCGGTCCCGCCAGCTCCGCTCGCCGCCCCGGTCCGCGCCGCGGGAGGTCTCCCCGACGTGCACGTGGATCTCGATCTTCGGCTCCGAGCGGCCGGCCGCCTCCTCCTTCGCCGCGGCGTCCTTGAGCTTGGCGCCGGGCTCGAAGGGGTGTCCCGCGGTCTCCTCCCGGAGCTTGCGGTAGGTCCCGGTGGGGCTCGACTCCGCGGTACCGTGCATGATCTCCAGGTACCGCCCCGCGACGGCGGGATTCTCGGCGGACAGGCGGCGCACGGCCGTGTCCAGCAGGTGCGGCGCCTCCGCGTCCCCCGCCTCGGCCTTGGCCTGGAGGGCGTCCACCATGTCCTTGACCTGCTCCCGGTCGGTGGTGGACAGCCACTTCGGGTCCGTGACCTTCGCCCGGTGGAACTCCTCCACCGGCATCCGCGCCTCGGTGTCGTACAGCGCCGCCTTCGCCAGGCCGTCGAGTACGGCCTGCGCGCGCGTCTCGGCGCTCGGCGCGGCCTCCCCGGCCTCCGCCGCCCGCTTCCCGCGCTCGTACGCCGCGTACATGAGCGGCGAGCGCTCACGGAGCTCCGCCTCGGCCTGGCCGAGCGCCGTGCGGGCCTCGGGGTCCGTCGAGGCGGCGGCACTCGCCATAACCGCCATCAGGTCGTCCGCGGACGCGTTGGTGATCTGCCACCGCTCGTCCTGGGCGACCTTCCAGGTCGCCTCGAAGTCCCGGTACTCGGGGAACCGGGCGATGCCGCCCAGCCGCTCGCCCCACACCTCGTTGAGGCCCGCGTACAGCTCCTCGGCGTTCGTGCGCACGGCCTGGTTGACGGTGCCCGCGTCGATGCCCTGGAGGATGCGCGCGACCTCTTCGGGGTCCGAGAGCCGCCGCCGCACCGCCTCCGGGATCTCCGGATGGTCCTTCAGCGCCTCGCCGAGAGCGGCGGCGAGCTCCACCGGGTCGATGCCGCGGACGGCGGCGGCCGTGTCCTCCGCCACGTTCTCCGACAGCTCCGGCCGGGTGATCTGGTCGTCGCGCTGCCAGCCCTGCTGCCGGCGGTTGCGCAGCCGGCTCAGTCCGCCGAGCAGCGAGCGGAGCAGCCATTTGCCGAGTCGCCCGACGCCCTTCGTCAGGCCCCAGAGCGCACGCAGTGCCGGCCGCGCCCACTGCACGGAGCGGAAGGCGCCCGCGACGTTCTGGTGGGCGACGTTGGTCGTGGTGTCGGCCAGACCGTGGCCGTTGGCGTGCCCGAATCTCGCGAAACCGGGCCCGTGGAGATCCACTCCCCTCGCGCGTGCCCGGTCGATGTCGGCCTGCCGGACCTTCTCCGCCGTCTCCTGCGAGGCCCCCCGGCCATCACCGTCCACGCCACGGTCGTCCAGGCTCCCCCGGTGCCGCGGATCCGCCGAAGGCCCCGAAGGTCCTCTCTCGTCCGCCATTCCTCACTCCTCACCTTTGAGGCGAATACTGCTGTGGCACGGTACTCCGGGATCACGACTCCACGGCCGTGCTCCCCGCTCCGGCTCCGTACCGGCGCTGCGCTCCCTCGGTGATCGCCTGCTCGGCCTCCTTGATGGCCGCGCTCACGGCCGCGGAGTCCTTGCCCTTGTACCAGGGGCACATCTTCACGAGCGTCGCCTGGGCCGCGGTCGCGAAGATCAGCGCCTCGCCCTTCTCGATACGCCGGATGTCGGCGCCCTCCATGATCTCCTGGCGCCGCAGCTGCACCGAGTGGTTGCCCTTGCCGTCGCCGTAGCTGAACGAGGTGGTCGACACGTCGTGCTGCCCGATGAGCTTGGACAGCGCGTCCACGATCTTGTGGTCGTCCAGGCCTGCGCCGAACACCTTGACCGTCGCGGCCGACCACATGGCCTCCATGCCGTTCTCCGTCCACACCCGCACGCCCTGCCGGTAGCTCTGCAGGATGGTGACCGGGATGATGCCGCGCGAGCCGAGGTGGGAGTACAGGTCGGGCAGGTCGGAGATCTTGCAGATGTTGGCGGCCTCGTCCAGCACCGCGACCAGCGGCGGGTCGAGCCGGCCGCCCATGCCCTCCGAGCCCTCCTCACCGGCGATGAAGATGGCGTCGGTCATCGCGGCGATCAGCGGCGCGGCGGCCGAGCGCGACTTGCTCAGCAGGTGCAGCGTCTGCTTGGACTTCACGAACTCCCGCGGGTTGAACTCGTCCAGCTCGCGGCCGTCCTTGGGCGGGCAGACCCACTCCATGATCTCGGGGTCGTCCAGGCAGCGGGCGGCGGTGCGCGCGGTGGTGTAGATGCCGTCGCGGGTCTCGCTCACGATGTTCTGGGTCTCGCGCAGCGCCTCGGCGTAGGCGATGAACCCGTGCTCGAACAGGATGTCCACCGGACGCGGCTGCTTGGCGTCGTGCAGCCACTCGCCGACCGTCTCCAGCGACTCGCCCTCCAGCGCCGCGGCGAGGATGAGCTGGGAGATCAGCGCCTTGGCCGCCGGCCCCCACATGTCCTTCTTGGAGTCGTCGTCATCGATGGTGAGGACGAAGTGGCCGGCGAGGCGGTGCGCCTCCTCCACGGTGCGCACGGTGCCCAGCGGGTTCCACCAGAACGCCTGCGGCTGGTGGGTGATGCGCTGCGGGTCGAACAGCCACACCCGCTCGCCGGTGCGCAGCTCGCGGATCCGCGCGGTGGCCGACCAGACGTCGCCCTTGTTGCTGGTGGCCAGGGCCGGGCCCGGCGCGTCCAGCACGTAGGGGATGGCCAGCCCGGTGGTCTTGCCCGCGCGCGGCGCCATGTAGGCGAGGATGGTGTCCTCCCAGGAGGCGAAGAGCCGCGACCCGGTCCGGCCGCGCGGGAGCTTGATGTCGCCGAGGACCAGGCCGACCTCCTCCTGCTTCAAGCTCTTGCCGGTGCGGCCCTTCAGCGTGTGCTTGCGCAGCCGGACCGCCTTCTCCGCCGCCTCCGGCCGGGCCAGCTCGGCCACCCACTTGTTGCCGACGTTGAGCGCCCGCACCGGGTCGCCCTCGTCGCCGAAGCGGCCCCGGACGAACCGGAACGCGTAGCGTCCCGCGAAGAAAAGCCCGGTGGCGAAGGCCAGGCAGAGCAGCACCACGAGGAAGGTCGGCGTGCCCGGCCACGCGGTGGCGGTGTCCCCGGTGAAGAGCGCGAACGCCCACCCGGCGCCGAAGCCGCCGACGTCACCCCCGCTGAGCAGCGACGCGAGCCACGCCGCCACCCACACCAGGAACACCAGCCCGACCAGCCCCCAGATGGCGGCGAGCACCAGCAGCGGCGGCGTGCCCGCCGCCATGGCACCGCCGCGCGGCTGGTACCTGTTGTTCTTGTTCTGCGAGGACACCGTCGATCACACCCTCCGAATCGCCTGGTCGGTGTCGTACAGCTCGAACTCGTCCCCGGTGAGCGTCATCTGCACCGGGATGCCGAGCCGCTCGGCGCCGGTCTTGATCAGGTACTTGCCGCGGCCGGGGTGCAGCGTGCCCGGCTGCCAGGAGTCCGGCGAGGACCACGACGACACCAGCCCCTGCTCGGGGCCGGTGAGCGGGGTGATCTGGTTGACGCTGGCGAGCTCGCGCGGCGGCAGCCCCGCCAGGACGGTGATGGCGGAGCGGTCCACGAACCCGCGGGCCTTGGCGCGGTCCTCCTCGGTCGCCAGCGCCTCCAGGTCGCTGAGCGAGTGCGTGACCATCACCGAGGCCATGCCCTTGCTCCGGTTGAGCCGGGTCAGCGAGTCGGCGTACTCCACGAGGCCGGGCGCACCGCGCAGGGCCCGCCACAGCTCGTCCATGACGCCGATGTAGGAGCGCCGCCGGATGAGGCCGTTGTCCGCGAGCACCGCCGCCGCGTCGACCATGCCGAACCCGTAGCTCCAGGTGCACAGCATCGCCGCGGTGAGCAGCTTGTCGCCGGCGGCGCCGACCCGGGAGATGTCCACGCTGACGCCGGGCGCCTCAAGGTCGATCGGGTTGGTGGTGGGGCCGTCGAACACGCCGGCCAGCGAGCCGGTGCACAGCAGCCGCAGCGTGAACACCAGCCCGTCGACCCGCTCGTCGTAGCGGTCACGGGTGCCGGCGCGCGCCAGCGAGCGGATGCGCTCGGGCCCCTCCTCGATCACCTGGAGCACGTCGATGACGGTGGGCTGCCGGGTGGACCCGAGCCGCTCGTCGAGCAGGTCGATCGCGGCACCGAGCACCACCTCCTCGGCGTTGGTGATGCGGTCCTCGCGGATCAGCGTGCACAGCGCCATGAGCAGCGAGATGCGGCGGGACCGCACCTCCCAGCGCAGCTTCTCCCGCTCGTCCTCGCTCAGGTGCGACATGGAGACGCCCAGCGGGCCGGCGTCCAGCGGGTTGATCCGGTCCAGCCCGCGGCCGATCCGCACCACCTGGCCGCCCAGGTACTGGATGAGGTTGGTGTAGTCGGGCTTGGTGTCGCCCAGGATGATGGCCTGGGTGCCGAACGACACCGCGCCGGTGACCATGCGCTTGACCAGCGTGGACTTGCCGGTACCGGGCTGGCCCAGCACGAAGCAGCCCGGGTTGGTGATCAGGCCGGCGCGCAGCCACGCCAGCGGGTCCAGGCAGACCACCTCGCCCGAGAGCAGGTCCCGGCCGATGGGGGTGCCCACCGACGGCGGCTTGCTGCTGGTGACGAACGGGAAGAGCCCGCACGCCTGGGCCGTGGTGGCCTGGTACTCGGGGACGTTCGGTATGTTCGCCGACATCCCGCCGCCGGTGTGCGGCCAGCCCATGAGCGGCGCGACGACCTCGTCCTTGTCGGCACCGGTGGCGAGGTCCTGGGCGTCGCGCTCGGCGGTGCGTCCGCGCCCGGAGGGCGGGCGGCGGCCCTTCGCGGCGCGCCGGTTCTCCCGCTTCTCGCGCTTGGCTGCGGCGCGCAGCTCCTTCTTCGCCGCCTTGCGCTCCCGCCGGGACATCTTGCCCGGACGGCCCGGCGGGATGGAGGCGTCGGGGCCCCCGGCGAACGGTGCGTCCTTGTTCGTCACGACCACGGCGGAGTTCCTAACTCATGTTCCGCTGGATGAGGTACGGCGGGCAGACGCCGAGCGGCAGGGTGGTCGCGAACGCGACGTCCTGGCTGCCCCAGGCGCGGCGCAGCCGGATCCGCGACGTCTCGGCGGCCGACTCGGTGTGGGAGACCGCGCGGTCCAGTTCGTCGGGGTCGTCCACCGTGACCGAGGCGTACAGGCTCATCTGCACCAGGCCGGCGCCCATGGTCTCCTCGCGCGCCGCCTGCCGGGCGTAGGCCAGGTCCTGGCTGTCGCGGGCGCTCACCCGGTGCCGCACCCGCATGGCGAGCTCGCTCTTGTACTGGGCGGCGGAGTTCTGCGTCTCCAGGGCGCGGGCCGCGGAGGCGGCCGGCCACGGGCGGAACAGCAGGGTGGTCCGCTTCGTCCACCGGGTGGGGGCGAGCAGCTGCGACAGCACGGTGCTGGTGACGTGCGTGCGGGGCGCCTGCTGCCAGATCCAGGCGACGCTCATGCCGCTGTCGTGGATGTAGTGGTCGTGCATGGTCTCGGCGCCGACCGGCGTGGCGTCGGACCAGTCCTTGGTGGTGATGTCGCCCGAGGCGAGCGCCTGCGAGACCGAGCCGCGGTGCGCCGGGTCGTAGGCGTTGCGCACGATGGTGACGAGCTGCTCCGGCGTCGCCCGGCCGATGACGCTGACGCCGCAGCTCCCCAGCCCGCTCTCCACCTGGTTGAGGAAGTTGCCCACCTCCACCGCGGCCTCCAGCCGGTTCTTCGGGCTGGTCGGGAACTTGCGCGGGTCGAAGGTGATGGCGACCCGGGTCTCCACCTGGGCGCTCACGGCCGGGGCGAGCGCCACCAGGTCGCCCATGATCTTGCGTGCGGCCTCGGGGGAGCCCGGGTCGATCTCGGCCTCGATCTGGTCGCGCAGGGTCGATCCGGGGTCCGGGCTGGACTCCACGGTCACGGTGATCCACTGCACCCACGGCATGTAGCCGAAGCCGGCGAGCCAGTTGTGCCAGTTGGCCACCCAGGTGTCGACGTCGCCGTCCTCGGCCAGCCAGACGGAGTTGGAGGAGACGAGGATGGTGGCGGTCATGTGGCCGAGCCGCCGGTTCCAGGCGATGCCGAACCGGCCGCCGCGGCCGTCCTCCGCCGAGAGCAGGGTGACCGGCGCGAGCACGCCGGGCAGCTGGAAGGCGCGCGGGTGCTCGACGAGGACGCCGGCACGGTAGCGGGTGCGGCCGCGGACGGTCGCCCACCACCACTTGGTGCGGGTCAGCAGGAAGCTCAGCAGCGAGCCGCCCTGCACCGGGATCAGGGCGAGCGCGAACGCCACCACCAGCGGCGGGACCAGGTAGGTGGCCAGCGCCTGGTCGATGAACGCCACGATCATCAACACGACCAGGCTGCCGAGCAGGGTCATCGTCGAAGCGAAGCCCAACCCCATGAGCCCGATGCTGCGTTTGCGGCGCCATCCGCCGTAGGTACGCTGCGACATCTCCTCGTCCTTACTCGATCAGTCCTGCTCAGACCGCGCCGCTGGGCAGGTCGCCGCCCCAGTCGTCGTCACGCGGGTAGCTCGTCGCCCCCGAGGGGGCCTCCCAGTCGGAGCCCGAGGCGCCGGACGCCACGGGCGGGTCCGACGGGGGCGGCGGATCGTATCCGGCCCCGGAAGGCTGGTAGTAGTCCTCCGCGCCGGAGGGCTGGTGGTGGTCCTGCGCCCCGGAGGGCTGGTAGTGGTAGCCGTCGTCGTATCCCGCCGAGCCGCTCCCCGGACCCGCCGAGGTGTCCGTCCCTCCGGCGCCGGGCGGGACCGCGGTGCTGCCACCGCCGTCGCCGCCCGATCGCGCTCCTCCTCCCGAGGTTCCGCCGCCGGACACCGTGGAGGCACCGGTCGGAGTACTCACCGCCGCGGTGGAGTACCCGCCGCCGGAGGTCCCGCCCCCGGAGGTGCCGCCCCCGCCGCCCGGGTAACCGCCGCCTCCGGCGGCGCTCGCCGCTCCCGTGGCGATCGGGCCGCCGCCCGTACCGCCGGTGTCACCGCCGTCGCCGGCGCCGGTCGGCATGACGTGGCCGTCGTCGCCGCCCCCGGGGCCGCCCGTGGTACCGGCGCCGCCGCCGTCGCCGGCGCCGGTGGGCATGGCACCGCTCGCGTCGCCGCCACCCGGGCCGCCGCCGCTGCCGGTCCCGGCGCCGAGGCTGCTCACGCTGCCCGCTCCGGCCGGCAGCACGGTGCCGCCGCCGGAGGTGCCGCCTGAGCCGCCGGCGGCGGTCCGCGTCGCGGAGCCGTTCGCCCCCGACCCGGAGGTCCCCGTGCCGCTGGCGGAGCCCTGGGCGCTTGCGCTGGCCGCCTCCGCGGTCATCCCGCTGGAGGGGGTACCGAACGAGCTGGACCCGCTTCCGCTGCTGGCGCCGGCGGCCAGGGTGGAGCCACCGCTTCCGCCGACACCGGCCATCTCGGGCGAGGGGAGTCCGTTGCTGATCGCGGCGGCCCGGGTGGAGGCGTCGCCGCCCATGCTGGAGGCGGCGCCGTCGTAGGAGGAGGGAGTGGCCCGGTTGCCGTTGTTGCGGTTGCCGTTGCCGCCGTTGCCGCCGCCGTTGCCGCCGAAGCCGCCTCCGCCTCCTCCGCCGCCCAGCATGTTCGCGCCGAGCTTCGCGGTCAGCCCGGAGAACATCTTGCTCAGCACGCTCCACAGCAGCGGCAGGGCTCCGGTGGCCATGGTGATGATCGCGACGCCGACGAGGTACTGGAAGACGGCGCCGTCGTCCCCGCCGCCGTTGTTGTCGCTGACGAAGACGATGCCGCCGTCGCCCTCCGTGTAACCGCTCCCCTGGCCGGCCTGGCCCATGAGGATGAAGCCGAGCGCGTAGATGATCGAGATGACCGGCTTGAACAGGATGGAGCCGGCCATCCAGCCGGTGACCCGGGTGAAGATGCTGGTGCCCGGCCCCGGGATGAGCGCGGCGGCCGCCGCGAGCGGCAGCGCGGCCGCGCAGATGTAGATGACGCCCTGGGTGTAGAAGAGCGCGACGATCTGGATGACGAGCCCGACGATGACGGCGATGCCGAGCAGCACGCCAACCAGGGCGCTCGCGGGCCCCAGCAGGGCGTCGAGCACCGTGCTGTCGCCCAGCAGGTCACCCAGGTTGCGGAAGGTGTCCCCCACCTCCGGGCGGGCCAGGATGTAGAAGGAGAGCTGGTTGCTGAAGTCGACGAGCAGCTGGGTGACGAACAGGCCGACGAAGGTAACGAAGACGAGCGTGAGCAGCGCCTTCACCGTGTCCATCATCGGATCGAGCCTGCGGTACCACAGCAGCCGGACCGCCGCGACGAGCAGTCCGGCGGTGGCCAGGAAGGTCACCAGGGGGAAGATGATCCCGTGGAACGCGAGGATGCCGGGGTTCTGCTCCAGGTTGCCGGTGACGTCGACGAAGTCCGAGAACCAGAACTTGGTGTAGAGGTTCTCCACCAGGTCGGGGATCTTCTCGCTGACATCCTGGTTCATCTGTTCCATGTCGGCCATGGCTGGCAGTCCTGAACTAAGAGGAGGTACCGGTGGACGTCCTGTGACACGCGGTCGGCGGGTCGGACGAGCATGGCGCCGGGCTGGAGGGTGCGGCCCGGGCGCGTCCGTCAGATGCTCACCGCGGGCGGGTCGTCATCGTCGTTGTCGGGCTCGGCTGGCTGGATCCAGGGGATGTTGATGATGGCGCCGCCCCAGGCGTCTCCCTGGCCTTGGTCCCGGCTGAGCAGGATGCCGATCGCCGGTCCCGCGACCAGCAGCAGCACGATCCCGAGGGCGATCCACGGCAGCTCTCCCATGCCTCGCGCGGCGATCCACGGGTCACCGGTGAAGTTGGCCTGGATCATCTTTCCGGCGACGATGAGGACGCCGATGATGGCGATGACCACCCCGACCCCGATGATCCAGCTCAGCAGGGTCTGGCCGGGAACGGACCAGTCGTACTGGTCGGGGTCCGCCGCGAGCAGGATGCCGTTGACGGACCCGGTACCGAACTCGTTCGCAGACGTCATCGTTGCGGGCTCCTTTCTCCGGGCGGGGGGAGGCAGGCCGACCGAGCCGTGCCGGCCGGCCTGGTGGTCAGAGCAGCAGCGTGACGATCGGCACGGCCACGAGCATCAGCGAGATGCCGAGCACGGTCCACACCAGACCGCCCACGCCTTCGGCGGCTAGGTCCGAGCGGCCGAACTTGCCCACCGCCATCTTCCCGGCGCAGAACAGCACACCGATGATCCCGATGACCACCACGATGCCGCGGCCCCAGGCGAAGATGGTGTCGATGGGGTCGATGGCCCCGGCGGGGATCTGCGGGGACGGGTCCCAGCCGTCCCCATTCTGGAGGTCCATCTGGCGGGGGACGCCGAGCAGGGACATGGCCAGCCGGTGCGGCAGCTCGACCTGGAGCTGGGTGGCCAGGGTCAGTAACGCGTTCAAGGGGATCTCCGTCGTCTCTCGGGACAACTCCGGGCGACGCGCGCGGTCGCCCCGGCCGTCAGACTGCCTCGCCGCCGCCGGAGCCGAGCAGCAGCATGATCACGGGAACGGCGATGAGCATCAGCGAGATGCCGAGCACGGTCCACACCAGACCGCCCACGCCTTCGGCGGCCAGGTCCGAGCGGCCGAACTTGCCCACCGCCATCTTCCCGGCGCAGAACAGCACACCGAGGATGCCGATGACCACCACGATGCCCTGTCCCCAGGACAGGATCGTCTCGATCGACTCCTGGCCGGCGTTGTCGGCACCGCTCGGGAGCGTGATTCCCGGGTTGAAGGTGTCGCCGTTGATGTCGCTGAACGGGAGGGCGTAGACCTCCACCTGCAAACGCGTGAATCCACTGAGCAGTAAACTCACGTTCATCTCCTCCAGTTATCCGATGAGTTCGTTCGGAGATCCAGACATGGCTTTCGCGCATGCCGCGTGAATATCCGTCAGTGCGCGTACCGCTTTCTTCGGCAGCTCCACCTTGTCCGCCTCGTTCGCGTCGGCGTAACGCAGGCCGGCGACGAATGGAAAACGGACCACCGCGCCGACCCGGTCCTCGATAAGCCTGAGACGCCCGGTGGCCTCCTTCGGTTCCGGCCCGGAACCGTCGGCGATGATGACCAGGCAGGCGATGGTGGCGCCGGCGGTGGTGACTCCCGTCACGGCCTCGATGACCCGCGCTCCGGCCGAGGCGCTGTCGCGGGCGACGAGGACGAGCGGTCTCCCGAATGTCTCGATTCGGCGAAGTTCCGGGGAATAGCAGCCGAGGTTCCACGGCGTCCCGAGGAGCGCCTGCATCGTGCTGGCCCCGGCTCCGCCGTGGCAGCCGAGCAGCACCGCCTGCGGCGCCTCGCCAGGCCCGCCGTCTCCCTGCGCCGCTGCCGCCTCCTCCGCGCTCACGCCGCGATGGCCGAACACGCGCATCACTGCGACTACCTCCTGAGATGACGATGGAGTTGTCCTCACCGGACGGGAATCCGCGAGCCGGGAAGGGGACGGAAGACGCGGACCGGAGGCCGCTGAATGGGGGACCAGTGACACCTCGCACTGTGCCACACGGGGCCGACAGAGCACGAAAGCGGCATTGACCTGGGAAAACACTTCGCCGGTTTCCCGGCGGAACACCCCGATGCCCCCGAAGTGCGACAGTGCGCCGATCAGTATGTTTACACCCTTCCCACAATTCCACCAAATGTGATCTGGATCACAAGCACTGGAATTCGGAACCCCTGAACCCCAACCATCCTCTAAGGACCCGAACGTCCGCACCAGAGGAAGGACGCCGTCTTTCCGGGGACCGCACCCTCGTCGCGGAATCCGAAATCGCGATGACCTGCGCGGAACCGCCGGAAGGCGTCCTGCTGGCGCGGAAACGAGAGCACCGCCGGCCCCCCTGCCCCGGCCCGGCGCACGTCACCGGCGTCTCGTAGGGTGCGCGGCACGGTCGCCGCCCCGGGTCCGGCGACCGGCACACGACGAACGACCGCCCTGACGGAGAGGGACCGTGAACGACTTCGGCGGGAACCGCAGGCAGTGGGTGCTCCTGGGCACTTTCGTCCTGCTGGCCGTGCTGCTGCTGGGCCTCATGTTCGTCCGCTCCACGCGCGACGAGAGCCCGCCGGACGCGGCCCCGGCCGGCGAGGGCGCCTCCGAGGGCACCGCCGGCGGCGGGGACGGCCCGGCCGCCGGCGAGGGCACGCAGCGGTCCGGCGATCTGTTCGCGCTGCTGCCCAACACCGAGGCCGACCTCCTGGACGCCGCACGGACCGCCCAGGAGTTCACCAACGCCTACGTCCGCACCGACGAGGACCGGATGGACCGGCTGGCCGAGTTCACCGACGCGGGATACCTGAACCTGCTGCGGAGCACCGAGGACCGCCACACCGACCTCATGGGCGAGCCGCTGCCCGAGGGCGGCGTCGACACCCGCTCCGCCGTCACCGGCATCCGCACGATCGCCGAGGACACCGCCGTCTACATCGTGGGCGGCGAGATCACGCGGGACGGTTCGCGGTCCGGCGAGTACAGCTTCGCCGTGACCGTCGTCAAGCAGGACGACCGCTGGGCGGTCATCGACGTCCAGGACGCCGCCGCTGGCGACGCGGGAGGCGGCGCGTGACGGCCCCCTCCGGCGACAGAGCCGGCGGCCCGGGCGGCGCCTGGCGCCGGCTGCGCACGTGGCTGCGCCGGCCGCACCGCCGCCGCGCCCTGGGCCGCGGCGACCTCGGCCAGAAGGGCCTCGCGGTCGGCATGTCCGCGTCGCTGTTCATGGGCTCCACGCTCATGGTGATCAGCGGCGACCAGATCTTCGACTACCTCGGTTTCGGCTCGGGCGGCGGCAGCAGCTGCACGATCCAGCTCGGCGACTCGCCGCGCGGCTACGACCCGATGTCGATCCCCGAAGACCTGCTGCCGATCTACCAGGCGGCCGGCGAGAAGTACGACGTGCCCTGGTCGGTGATCGCCGCCATGGGCCGCCAGGAGACCGAGCACGCCCGGCTGCCCGCCATGATCACGCCGAGCTGGCCGTCCGGCCTGGCCTACGGCACCCGCAACCCCTACGGCGCCGCCGGACCGATGCAGTTCGGCGTCGTCGACACCGAGACCGGCCAGCCCGGCGGTCCGCTCGGCAGCGCCGGGAACACCTGGGGCGGCCTGCCGGACGAGCCGGCGGCCGACCGGACGACCGCGCCGGGCACCGCCGGTGCGAACTTCGGTGTGGACGGAAACGGCGACGGCCGGGTCAACGTCTGGGATCCGGCCGACGCGATCCACTCCACCGCCGTGTTCCTGCGGCACTTCATGGACAACGGGCAGACGCTGCGCTGGGCGGTGGGGCGCTACCACGGCTCCGGCGTCAACGGCCCCTACGTCGCCGACGTGTTTCCCAACGCGGAGCGGTACGAGAACGGCGACTTCGAGGTCGCCCCGCCGGTGGGCACCCAGCAGTGCACCGGCACCGCCGCTGCCGCCGACGGCCCCGCCGGGGTCGCCATCGAGTTCGCCCGCACCAAGATCGGCCTGCCCTACATCTGGGGCGGCGTCGGCCCCCGGGGCTACGACTGCTCCGGCCTGCTGATGATGGCTTACCGCGAGGCCGGCATCAACATCCCGCGGACCACCCAGGCCATGCAGGCGTGGGACGGCGGCGAGATCGTGCCGTTCAGCGAGATCCAACCCGGCGACCTGCTCCTGGAAGGGCGCGGCGGCGTCGCCACGCACGTCTCCATGTGGACCGGCAACAACAACATCATCGAGGCGTACGCCACCGGCACCACCATCACCGAACACGCCTACGACGACCCGGAGTGGCCCCGGCCCCCGCTGATCAAGGTGCTGCGCGTCAGCCACCTGGCGCCGTCCGGCTCCGACGCCGTCACCGTCTGACCCCCGCCCCCCGAACCCGAAACGAGCCCGCCATGCACGAATCCTCCTTCTCCGCACGCGGTTGGATCCTGCTCGGCATGCTGCTGCTCACCATCGGCCTGTTCGCGGCCTTCGTCATCACCCGGTCCGACGGCGACGCCCCGCCCCCGGAGTCCGCGAGCGAGAGCGGCGCGGCCGAACCGTCCGGCGCGGCCGAGGAGCCCGAGGGGGCGGCCGCCGCGGAGCAGCCGCAGCGGTCCATGGCCGAGCTGCTCCCCCTGGAGGAGGCGGCGTTCGACGCGGCCCTGGAGGCCGCGGTGCGGCACGGCGCCGCCTACGGCACGATCGAGGCCGGCGAGACACCCGCCGCCTACATCGCGCGGCTCTCCGGGACCGCGACCACCGCCTACGCGGCGACGCTGGAGACCAGCCTGCAGACCACGCCCCCGACGGAGCCGCTGCGGGAGAGCGGCCGCGACTACGAGGGCACGGCGGAGGTACTGCAGGCGTCCTCGATCGGCACCGAGAGCGTGACCTTCCGCATGGCGCTCGGAGCGCGCCCGGCTGGCGGGGGCGCCGCCGCCGAGGAGATCGGCGAGTACCTCGTCACGGCGAGCCGCGAAGGCCGCTCGTGGCGGGTCAGCGGCGTGCTGGACGCGCGGTCGCTGGAGATGGACGAAGGAGCCCCCTGACATGCTGCTGACACATCTGCGCGACCTGCTCCGGCGCCGGCGGCGCGGGCGCGACGCCGGCGAGAGCAACGTCGGCGTCGGCACGGGCCTCGCCGTCGGCGGCGCCGGAGTGTTCGCCCTGGTCACCTCCATCTTCGCCGCCGACGTCTACGGGGCGGGCACCGGCGGCGGCGGCTCGGTCCGGGCCGGCGAGATCAGCTACGCCGCGGCGGAGGTCGAGCACACCGGCGCGACCGTCGACTGCGGTGTGGGCAACGGCCCCACCACGCAGCTCACCTGCCTGGGGTACCGGTCGGTGCTCGCGAACTTCCCGGACGTGAACTGGGGCGCGCACTGCACCCGGCCCGGCGACCCGCAGGACCACGGCCAGGGGCAGGCGTGCGACTTCATGACCAACAACCGCGGCGACGCGGGCACGGCCGAGGAGAACGCCAACGGCGACGAACTGGCGCGGTGGCTGATGACCAACCACGAGCGATTGGGGATCAAGTACATCATCTGGCGGCAGCGCATCTGGAACCCGACGATCGGCGACGAGCCGTGCCCCGGCGAGTCCACGGTGGGCTCTTCGCCGCCCAGCTGCTGGCGCCCGATGAAGGACCTGGGTAACGACAATGAGAACCACAACAACCACGTGCACGTCTCATTCACCCACTGAGAACCCAAATGCCGGTTATCACGAAGTCGCTGCACAAGCTGCTCTCCCCATGTGCCGGGGAGGCGGGCGGTGAGGCGACTGGAAACGCGGTCGGCTGCGTCTGGGACGGTATCCCGGGCGAGGTCATCGACCGCCCGGACTCGAAAATGAGGAGCGCGGCGCAACCGCCGACCCGGCTCCGGAAAGGATGACGAAACCATGCCTCCTGGTAGCACGACCCGGCTCGCCCCCACGAGCGGCGGCCCCGACCCGGACGACGCGTTCACCGCCACCAGTGCGGGCTTCGAGGTCACGCAGGTCAAGCGGGGCGGCAACGGACGCGGGAACGGGGACGGAGGGAACAACAACGGCAACAACAACGGCAACGGCGACAACCGCAACAACGACGGCAACAACCGGAACAACCGGGACCGGGAGCGCGACGGCCTCGGCCTTCCCGGACTGGGCAACGGCGGTCCCGGCTTCAGCGCCGAGATGGGGTTCGGCGGCGTGGTCAGCGGCCTGATGGGGATTCCCGGCCAGGTCTGGGGCGCCGCGACCGAGGGCGGAGTGATGGGGTTCATCATGGACTCCTTCAAGTCCAGCGGATCGGCCATGGGGTCCGGCTACCCCGGGACGCAGAGCATCGGCCCCAGAACCCCCGGACGCCGGTCCTCCCGCTGAGCGACCGCTGAGGAGGGAGCATGCCCCCGCTCGACGGGTCCGCACCGCTCGCCGGCCTGTCGGCGAGCGCGCTGTCCGCCGACGACGAGCCGCCGCGGGCGGTGCTCGACGACACCGACGCCCACATCGCGGCGCTGCGGGCTGAGGTGTTCCGGCGGGCGATGCAGGCCGGCATGGTCCGCTCCGAACTCGCGATGCTCGGCCGCGACGCCCCCGAGCACGGGACGCTCGCCGACGTACTGCACCGGCTGGAGCGCAGCATGGCGTTCCTCGAAGGGCTGATCACCACGTGCCGGCTGCTGCAGCGGTCGGCCGGTGCTCCCGCTCCGCCGGCCAGGACGGCCGCGGCGCCCGCGGCGCCGCGACCAGCGGCGCTTCCCGCGGCCGTGACGCGGGTCGCCCACCGAGCGGAACCGGGCGCCGTCCAGTCGGATCCGCTCCCGGCGCGGCGGCGTCCAAGCAGTGCTCCTTCTCTCCCGGCAGCCCGAAACCCAACCCGGCCACTGTGACCACCAGGGAACCAGCGCTCTAAGGAGAACACCATGCCACTTCCCCTACTCGCCGCCGCAGGCATCGCCCTGGGCAGTGCCGCGCTTACTTATGTCGGCGGCAAGGTCGCCGACAAGACCGTCGGCCCCCATATCGACGAGGGACTGGACTCCGTTCTCGGCACCGGCGAGCAGGAGGGCCAGGGCGAGAACAGCGAGAACGGCGAGAACCAGGACTCCCAGAACCAGCAGGAGAGCCAGGGCGGCGGCCTGTCCGACATGCTCGGCAACGGCGTCCTCAGCGGCGGCCTGCTCTCGGGTGTGCTCGGCATCTTCCAGGCCCTCATCAGCGCCTTGGGGAACCTCGGCGGCGGATCGGACAACGCCGAGGCGCAACAGGTCAATGCGACACCCGCCCTCCACTCCGGCCAGCCGGACAGCGCGTACGGCGTCTCCAACGCGGTCGGCGCGGTCCACACGCCGACCGGAGACGGGCCGGGTGACGTCCAGACCGTGGGCGCGCTCCAGTCCGGCTGGCAGGGCAGCGCCACCGACCTCACCACTGAGGACATGGCCCTCACGGCGTAGCGTCCGACGCCTCGTCGTGCGCCTGGGCCCTGCGCCCGCGCAGGCGCACGTCGCGGCGGACGTCCGGCTGGCTCTGCCAGAACGGCGTAGCAGGGGCGTCCGCCCGCATCCGCTGCCCGCTGCCGTGCCGCCCAGGCCGATCCGGCGGCGCCTCGCGACCGTCGGCCCGCGCGCACAGGTGTCAGAGCTCCCGCCGTTTCACGGCGGCGAGGAAGGCGCGCCACTCCGTCGCGGCGAAGACGAGGGTCGCCTTGTCGCGGTTCCGGGTGTCGCGGACGGCTGAGGCACCGGAGAGGTCGGCGACCTCGACGCAGTTGTTGCTGCTCGCTGCGCTGTAGCTGCTCGTTCGCCAGCGGACACGACTGTGGCGCATAAATACTCTATTCATGGGTCGAGTCAGACAAGGCTTTCAAGGAAGCCAGTCGACTTCTCCACGGACATAGCCGAGGCCTGAAGGCGGTCGAAAATAAGTGTATATCGCCGTATTTTCGATTCTTCTTCGAGGTAGAGTCCGTCCTGGTCACCCTCGATGTAGACGACAGAGTCGACGTCGGAGAACTGCAGGATGGTGAACTGGAAGCCCGACGCCGCGTGAGCGCCGATGTCGAACGGCAGCACTTGGATGTTGATGTTCGGGCGATGCCCCAGTTCGAGCAGATGCCGGATCTGGGCTTCCATGATCTCGCGCCCTCCTACCTCACGCCGAAGAGCAGCCTCGTCGAGGATCACCCAGAGACGCGGAGGAAGGTCCCGGTCGAGTACGGACGCCTGTCGCTCCCTGCGCGCATTGATACGGTCATGGACTTCGTGTGCCATGACAGTGACGCCCGTCGCACTCTCCATCAGGCTTGCGAGATAGTCGGGCGTCTGAAACAAGCCGGGGATAACCATGGCGTTGAAGTCACAGATGCTCAGGGCTTCGGCTTCGAGCCCGATGAACGGCCCCGGAAGGACATCCTGGTAGGCGAACCACCAGCCCTTGCGCCGCGAGTTCCGCGCAATCTCGGCGAGGGCCTCCCTCTGAACGTCCGAGACCTTGTACAGATCGCACAGGGCGATGACGTCCGAGGCCTTGACCCGTTGCAGCCGCCCTGACTCCAAGCGGTGGATCTTGCCGCGATCCCATCCCATACGGCCGGAAACCTCATCTTGGGAGAGGCCCGCCTCCAGTCGGAAGCGCTTGAGCTCTCTGATCAGATGACGGCGCCGGACCGGCATCGCGGGCGTCATCACCCCTCCTCACCTCTGACTACTGGCGGAGCGATCATAGTTAGCACCCCCATCACAAAAAGTGCTTCCAAGGACATTGCAACCATCCTTAAATGCCACCGTTGCATTTTCTAAAGTCACGGGACATTATAGAGATCACTCAATGTGGTCGCGTCGCCACTCTGGCGACTCAATCTCCTGGGGGCCAGCCATGTCCCGTGCCGCTTCGTCTCCCTCCTCCCGACCGCCCGGCCCGTTCCGGTACGTGCGGTGGGAGCCCCGGCTCTATCCCGGGCTCCTCAACCGCACCTCCCGCGTCCGGGCCGACATCCGCACCGACCTCAAGGGCTTCCCCGACGATCTGGTGGACGACATCGAGTTGGCCGCGTCCGAACTGCACGCCAACGCCGTCCGCTACACCGCCTCGGGGGAGCCCGGTGGCGAGGTGACCCGGCGCCTCTCGCTCCCCGCTCCCGGGCGGGTGCGGCTGGAGGTCACCGACGGCGGGTGGGCCGAGACCCGGCCGCGTGTTCCCGACCGGGACAGCACGCACTGGGTGGAGGCCGAGGGCCAGCGCGGCCTCCTGCTCATCTCGGCCCTGGCGGTCGAATGGGGCTACTACCAGGTGCTGCCGCACCCCTGGCTCAACCTCGGCCTGGGCGTGTGGGCGGACTTCGCCGTCGCTCCCGAGGCCGTCCCGCCCGGCCTTGACCAGTTCGTCTTCACGAGCTGACCGGCTCCCTCGGCGCAACGCGCAGCACGGCCCCCTCTTCGGTCCGCGCTCCCGCTGTCCGGGACTCGCCTCGGTGCGGACGGCGCCGGGCGGGACCGCGCGGCGCGGTGCGGGACCGGAAGGGCGCGGTCACACCCCCTGCTGGGACCGGTCGGTGCAGACCTCCTCGCTGGGGGCGATCTCGTCAACGCCGACGATGGCCATCACCGTGAAGCAGTAGTCCACCGAGGGGTTGAGCCCGGTGATCTCGACCTGGGTGGAGTACTGCTCGGCGCGGGCGAGGGTCTGCGGGGTGGTCCCCAGTGGGCCGCCGACGACGTAGTACTCCGCCCGGCCCTGGGCGTTGTCCTGCCAGCTGATCCGGACCGTGCTCCCGGTGTCCAGAGCCAGTTCGGCCCCGGTCGGCGCCAGTTCGGGGTTCACGCCCGCCTCCGGCGGGAGTTCCGTCATGTCCGGCGCGGTCGCCGGCGTGCTGACGTTCGGCGAGGGAGCCGGCTGCTCCGCCTGGCGGGAGGCCACGAACAGCGCGACACCGCCGAGCACGGCGATCACCAGGCTCGCGGTGAGCACCGAGCCGAGGACCAGCCGCCCGATGCCCGAGAGCTGGGCCCGCGCGTTGTCCGAGACCGAGGACGCGGGTTTCGGCGGCGCGGCGGGCACCTCGGCGGCGAATCGCGGTGCGGCGGCGCCGGTGTGCGCCGGCTGCGGCCCGGTCCACGCGGGCGGCACCGCCGGACCGCCGGTAACGCCGGCGCCGCCGGACGGCGCGGACTCGGCGGCCCACTCGGCACCGTACGCTCCGTGCCCGGCCGCCCAACCCGGTTCGCGCGGCGCGGCGTACGGACCGGAGCCGGTGCCCGCGACGCCGCCAGCGGCCCCGGGTCCGGCTTCCGTGGTGCGCGCCTGCGGTGCCGTGCCCGCCCCCGGACCGGCGGACCAGCCCTCCGCCGTCTCCGCGGCGGCACTCGGCTGGGCCTCCGCCCCCGTGGCGGCCGCATCCCAGGGATACTCGGACCGGGTCCAGGCACCGGAGTCGGCGGACCCGCCCGGCACCGTGCCGTCCGACGCCGCCGCTGCGGCATCGGCGGCAGCTCCGGCCGCCCGTCCGCCGTCCGCCGGGTACTGGCGGCCGGTCTCCTCGGCACCGCCGCCCGGAGCGCCGCTGGGCGCCCCGGTACCGGCCGTGCGCGGCTCGTCCTCCGGTGCCGCCGGCTCGGGCCCGGCCCCGGTGGCGGGGCCGTCAGCGCGCGGACCGTCCGATGCCGGAACCGCGCCGGCGGCGCGGCCTTCGGAGGCGAGGGAGACCGTGGCCTCGGCCGGAGGCACAGGCTCGGTCGTGTCGTCCGCCTGCGGCCGCGTCTGCTCAGGAGCGGCCGCCGCGGCGTCCGGTTCGGCGTCGGCCGGCGCCGAAGCGTCCACGCCTCCCGCGCCGTCCGGGGCCGACCCGGACTCCGGCATCCGGAAGTCGGGGAAGGACTTCGCCCACAGGTCGGCGGCGCTGAGCGGAGCCGCTCCCGCGGCTTCCGGCTCCGGCGCGGCCTCGTGGCCGGCCGGCTCCTCCTCCGCTGCCGGGGACTCCGCGAGCCGCGTCGTCGCCGCGTCGTCGGGCGCGGGCGGCCCCGGCTCCGCGTCGTTCTCCGTACCCCGGGCGGCCTCAGTTCGCGCCGCCTGCGGGACGTCGTCGTCCGGCTCGACCGGCACCGACGGGCGGCCGGTGGCCGGGAGCCGCGTCGTCGCCGCGTCGGGCTCGGCCCGCACCGGCTCCACCGGATCGGTGTCAGCCCCCGGCTCGGGCGCGGTCCGGTCCCCCTCCGCGGCGGGCGCCGCCTCCCGGCTCTGCGCCTCGGGGGCGGACCCGGACGCGTCCGGGGCGGACGCCGCGGCCGCGTCGCCAGCCTCGGCAGCGGCCTCCGCCTCCTCGAACCGGTACGCCGGGAACGGCGCCGACTGCGCACCGGAGGAGCCGGGGTCCGTGGTCGGCGCGTCCTGGCCCCCGAGGGCGGATTCGGGCTCGCTGGCGGGTGAAGCGTCCTCCGGAGTCCGCGGCCCACCGGCGGCCCAGGAGGACTCCGCTGCGGGTGCACCCGACGCGGTCTCCGGCTCGCCCGCCGGTGCGGGGCTCCGCCCGGGCTCCGGTCGCGGGCTCCGCTCGGGTCCGACGGTCGGGTCGGCCTCGGCCGGGGCGTCCTGCCGCAGTGCCTCCCCGGGTTCCGGTGCGGTGGCCCCCGGAGCGGGCACCGGTGCCTCCGGGACGCGGGACGCCGCGGCCGGCGGCCGGGAGCCGGCTGCCCCGCCCGTCCGGGCCGCCGCGAGGGCGCGGGCGAAGTCGGCCGCGTCCCGGTGCCGCTCGTGCGGCTCGCGCGCCATCGCGGTGCGCAGTACGGCCGCGAGTCCCGCCGGGACATCGTCCCTGGGGGCGTCCGGCAGCGTCCCGGCCGCCGCCCGGTCGCGGTAGCCGCCGGGCTCCGGCTCCTCGCCGGGGCCGTCGGCGAAGGGCGGGTGCCCGGCGAGCAGCGTCCACAGGGTGGACGCCAGCCGGTAGACGTCGGCGCGCGGCGACACGAGCCCACCGCGGAACGCCTCGGGGGGCACGTGGGCGAAGCCGCGCCAGTCCACCGTCATCGGCGGGAACAGCTCCCCCGCACGGCAGCTGACGTCCCGCCCGGGCGAGAGCTCCGCGCTCGCGCCGCGGATCAGCAGCGTCTCGGGCCGGACGTCGTTGTGCACCAGGCCGCCCTCGTGCAGCGATTCCAGTTCGGCGCCGATCGCCAGACCGGCCTCGACCACCTGCTCGACGGGCAGCGGCCCCTGCCGTCCCAGCAGCGCCGCGAACGAGTCCGGCGGCTCCTCCCACACCACCGCGTAGGGCGCGGGACGGCCGTCCGCCGCTGCCGGGCCGCCGTCGGCCGGGCGGAGGACGCGCAGGAGCACGCGTTCACCGCCCCGCTCGCCGTGCGCCCGGAAGCGCTCCGCGCCCACGCCGGCGGGGAGCCGCTCGGTGACGCGGTAGCCCGGGACGACCGGCAGATCGTCTTCAGCGGCCATCTCTCGTGTGCCCTCCAAGGTCATGACGCCCGCCAGAACAGCGGGCGCGGGTCGAGCCACCACAGCAGCCGGCGCGGCCGGGGCAGGCTCGCCCGCAGCGCGCGCAGGTAGGCACGCGTCTCGTCCGCCGCCTTCGCGGCGGGATGCGCCTCGATGGCTCCGGCGGGGCCGTAGCCCGCCTGGTTCACCGCCCGGTGCAGACCCCCGAGCCGGGGGCCGTCCGCGCTCTCGGGCAGCAGCCGCTCCGCCGCCGCGACCACCTCGGCGACGGTGCGCGTCCGGGAGACCGGCGCGCCCGCGAGGCGCAGGCCGTCGCGCAGTTCCCGCCACGCGCCCATCGTGCGGTCGCGCGGCGACGCGCGCAGGGACAGCCGCCGCCGTGCGCGTGCCGCCCGCAGCACGGGGACGAGCAGCACCACCGCGAGCGCTCCGCCGACGCCCGCCGTGGCCGCGATGGTACCGGTCGAACCGGTGTCCCCGGTAGCGCCCGGCGGGTCGGCGGGCTCGTGCCGGCGGTCGTCGGCGACGGTGTCGTCCTCGGGGTCGGCGGCGGTCCCGGAGCCGCCCTGCTCGGACGCCTGGTCGTCCTCCGAGGCGGCCTCGCGGCCTCCCGGAGTGACGTCGAAGGGCACCCAGCCCGCCCCCTGGAAGTACACCTCGCCCCACGCGATGGCGTCGCCGGTGGTGACCTCGAACTCGCTCTGGCCGCTCCGGGCGCCCGGTCCGAAGCCGACCACCACCCGGCTCGGCAGCCCCGCCTCGCGGGCCAGCACCGCGAAGGCGCTGGCGAACTGCTCCGAGGTGCCGCCTCCGCCGCGCTCACCGGGCGGCACCAGCATCCGCTCCAGGCGGGGGTAGCCGTGCCCGCTGGGCACGGCCGGATCGAACGTGTAGGTGTGCCGCAGGTAGCGCGCCAGGTTCACCGCACGCTGGTAGGGCGTGCCGTCGCCGGCCGCCTCGGCCGCGATGTCGGAGATCCGGCCCGGCACCTCGCCCGGGAGCTGCCGGTACCGGTCGAACACGCCCTCGCCGGGGACGCCGGCGGGTGCGAGCTCCTCGGGGACCCAGCCGGCGACGTCGCCCGAGACGCTGTAGCGCTGCCCGGAGGCGCCGGCGTCGATGCCGACCACGGTGCCGGACGCGGCGTCGTAGCCGATGTCCACGCCTTCGACGGTCCGGGGCGCCCCGACCACGGGCAGCCAGTTGCCCGGCAGCCGGTCCACCGCGATGTCGGCGCTGACCCGGGAGGCGTGCGGCACCGGCGGGTCGGGCTCGGCCAGCGTGCCGGCCGCCGCCTGGTAGCCGCGCTCGGGCAGCCAGGTGCTGCCGGTGAACTCCGCGAGGGCCACCCAGCGCAGCTCCACCCGGCGGTCCGACTCGACCGTGAGGAGCGGCTCGTCGGGGTCCGCGGCCCAGGTGGAGAGGTAGCTGAGCGGGTTGAGCGCCTGGTCGGTCCGCACGGGCGCGGTCACCCCGGCGCGGGGGTCCAGCGGCGCCGGCCGCCAGGAGGAGAGCGCGGCCGGCGCACCCAGCGCGGCCACCAGGCCGACCGCGACGGCGGCCACCGCCACCGCCAGCAGCCGGCCGCGTGCGGCCCCGCCGCGGGGAGCGCCCCCGGTGTCGAACCGGATCCGCGCCGTGGCGACGGCCGCCGCGCCGTTCGCGCGTTCGCCCCTCCCGTCCGACAGGGCCAGCAGGGCGACCGCCGCGACCGCCGCCAGCCCGACCGCCGGGTAGGCCGGCGGCCCGGCAGCGGCGTTCAGCACCACGGCACCGACCAGCGGCAGCACCCCGCACAGCACCGCGACGAGCGGGCGCGCCGCGCGCCAGGCCAGGGTGGCCGCCACGGCGGACAGCCAGGTCGCCAGGACGGGCAGCGCGAGCGTGTCGACGGCGACCGGGAGCGGGAGCGCGCCGGTGAGGATCCGGGCGCCCGACCGCAGCACCGCGTCCACCGCGCCGCCCAGCGGGTCCGGCACTGGGCCGGGGCGCCACACGGCGAGCGCCACGATCCCGGCGAGCGCCACCGGCAGCCCGGCCACCACGGTGGCGAAGGACGACAGGTGCCCGACCAGCGCCCGCGTGAGCAGGACCCCGCCCACCGCCCACCCGGCCGCGAGGCCGCCCACCAGCATCGGGTCGACGTAGCCGGGCGCCAGTGCGACCCCGGCCGCGGCGCTCAGCACCGCGAGGGCGACGTGCGCCGCCCACTCCCCCGGCCGAGACCGGGATCCGGACGGCTCCGCCGCCACGGGACGTGCCGTCACCTCGACCACGACGTCTCCTCCGTCACCGCGTCCACGGCGCCTCGTTCCACCGGTCGACGAACTCACCCGTGCTCTCGGCGTGCACCGCGGTGACACCCGGCGCGGGCGGCGGTGCGGCGGGTCCCACGACCGCGGCCACCAGGGCCGGGAACCGGTGCCGCAGCTCACCGAAGGCGCGCAGGTCCGTAGCGGACAGCTCCGGGCTGACCAGCACCACGGCGTCGCCGGCGGCGCGGTCGCGCACCCGGGCGCAGGCCGCGGCGAGGTCGGCGCCGCGGGCCGGGTGCGCCTCCGCGAGCAGGTCGAGCAGCGGCGGCAGCCCGGCGGAGCCGTCGGCACCGCGCCCGCTGAGCAGATGGACTTCGCAGTCCAGACCGGCGCGCACGGCGGTCGCGAGCACCGAACCGGCGGCATCCGCCACCTCGTCGAGGGCGGTCCGGCCGCCCGGGGCCACCCGGTCGTCCACCAGGACGGTGAGCCGCGGGTGCGAGGTGTCGGCGTACTCGCGCACGGTCAACCGGCCCCTGCGCGCGGTGCTCAGCCAGTGCACGTGCCGCGCCTCGTCGCCCGGCGCGTAGTCCCGCAGGGCGTGGAAGGTCAGCCCGCCGCCGCGCGCGCCCTCCAGCGCGCCGTCCGGGTCCGAGACCGCGCCGACGGGCAGGGCGCGCAGCACCCGCCAGTCCGGGTGCACCCACACGCGGTCGGTGCCGCCGCGGCGGCGGCGCCACCGGGCCAGCCCCAGCGGGTCGGCGCCGCCGACGCGCACCGGCCCGAGCTCGACCACGCCGCGGCGCTCGGCGGTCAGGTCGTAGCCGACCTCGCGGGTCTGGCCCGTCACGCGGAACACGGCGGTCCGGGCGCCGTCGGCGTCGGCGACGCGTTCGGCCAGCCGGCCCGGGCGGCGCCGTCCCTGGGTGTCCACGGACAGCCGCACCCGGGTCGCCGTCCCCGGCCGCAGCCGGGACGCGGCCACGGTCCGGGTCACGGTGGCCCGGGCCGGCGGCGCCAGCAGCACGAACGCCGCGGCGGCGGCCACGGCGAGCACCGCCAGCGCGCCGAGCACCGCGAGTTCGGCGTAGCCCAGCAGCGTTCCGGCGGCCAGCAGCGCCGCGCCGCCGGCGCCCACGATCCAGCCCCGAGGCGTCGGCATCAGTCCGCCGTCCCGTACCGCGCCGCACCCCGGCGGGGGCGGGCGCCGGGAGGCGTGCTCCGGTCACGGCCCGGCATCTACCGCCCACTCCCCACCGGGGCGGGCTGCGGGACGGCCGCACCGTCGAGCAGTTCGGCGAGCAGCTGAGTGCCGGTCCGCCCGCTCACGGCCGCCTCGGGCGTGAGGATCAACCGGTGCGCCCAGACCGGGTCGGCCAGCCGCTTGACGTCTTCTGGGGTGACGTAGTTGCGCTCCTCGCCCAGCGCGAGCACCTGGGCGGCCCGGACCAGCGCGGTCGTGGCGCGCGGGGAGAGCCCGACCCGGAGTTCGGGGTGCCGCCGGGTGGCGTGCGCGATGCCCAGCGCGTAGTGCAGCACGTCGTCGGAGACGTGCACCGTACGCGCCACCCGCGCGAACCCCTCGACGTCCTCGGGCCGGGTCACCGGCTGAAGGTCCTCGGCGGCGAAGAGGATCCGGCCCCGCATGATGGCGAGTTCGGCGTCGGCGTCGGGGTAGCCGAGCGACAGCCGCATGAGGAACCGGTCGAGCTGCGCCTCCGGCAGCCGGTAGGTGCCGTCCATCTCCACCGGGTTCTGGGTGGCGACGATCATGAACGGCGACGGCAGCGCGTACCGGGCGCCGTCGACCGTGACCAGCCGCTCCTCCATCGCCTCCAACAGCGCCGACTGCGTCTTGGGCGAGGCGCGGTTGATCTCGTCGGCCACCACGACGTTGGCGAACACCGGCCCCAGCCGGAACTCGAACTCCGAGGTGCTCTGGTTGTACACCGGGGCGCCGGTGACGTCGGAGGGCAGCAGGTCCGGGGTGAACTGGATGCGGCGCCACTTGCCTTGGACGCAGGCGGCGAGCGCGCGGGCCAGCGTGGTCTTGCCGACTCCGGGCACGTCCTCCAGGAGCACGTGCCCCTGGGCGAAGAACGCCACGAGCGCCAGGCGCACGACCTCGGGCTTGCCCAGCACGACCGAGTCGATCGCCGATGCCATCTGGTTGAAGAGGTCGGCGCTGGCCGCCACCTTCCTCGCGGTCGGAGCCCCGCCCGTGGAGCCGGAGCCGTCGGCGTCGTTGCGGCTGGTCGGAGTGGTCACGGTTGTTCCTTTTCGGATCGGGTCGGGGCGGAGGGCCGCCCCCGGCGCCGGCGCCGGGGGCTCCATGTCAGTTGGGCGACCGGTGGCACTGGATGTCGCTGGGCTCGCTGTCCTCGCTCGGGTTGCCGTCGGCGTCGACGGCCTGGACGGTGAACTGGTAGCAGTTGTCGCCCGCGCGCGGGAACGCCGTCGTCTGGTAGGGGACGCCGTCCACCACCGCCGGCTCCCCCCGCTCCACCGTCACGGGGGCGAACTGCCGGGCGCCGGACGCCCCGGGGGTGACGACGTACCCGGCGGCACCCGGCGACGCCCGCCAGTACACGTGCACGGTGGAGTCGGCCGTGATGTCGAACCACACGTCCTGCGGCGCGGGGACCTCGGGCAGGGTCACCGGCGCACTGGTCGCGGGCTCGCTCGTGACCCCGGCGGCGGTACGCGCCGCGACCTCGACCAGGTAGGTGCCGCCGGGGGCGAGGGCGGTGAGCACGATGTCGGTCTCGGTGGTCGTCCGCGTCCCGATCCGGCCGCCGTCGGGGGTCAGCGCCGTCACCACGTAGTCGACGTCGCCGTCCACGCCAGGCACCGGGTCCCACTCGACGCCGAGCGAGCTCGCGGTGCGTGCCTCGGCGACGACCCCCTCCGGCGCCGGCGGCGCCTGCTCGGAGGGCCGGACCTCGGGCGAGACCGCGGTCGGGCCGGCGCCGAAGGCGTTGGTGGCCTGCACGTAGAAGCGGTACGGGGCGCCGTTGGCCAGCCCCTCGACGACGGTGCGCCGCTGCGTGCCGGGCACGGTCACGCTGCCGCCGTCCCAGCTCACCACGTAGTCGTCGACGGCACCGGTGGGCGAGAACGCCTCGTACCAGGACACGGTGACGGACCCGTCGCCCGCCTGCGCCAGCACCGGGACGGGGGCGCCGGGTGTGTTGGCGCCGGCCGCGCCGCCGGTCCCGGTCCCGCCCGCGGGCACGAGCGAGCCCTGCGAGGGGGGTGGTGCGCCGCCGGGGGCCGGGGTCGGCGCCGGTCCGGGGAGTTCGGTGCCGGGATCGAGGTCGGGCGCGCGCGGCGGCGCGCCGCCGTCCTGCGGCGTGGCGGCGCCGCCGGGGGCCGGCGTGCCGCCCTCTCCCGGCGTCGCGGCGCCGCCCGGGCCGGGCGGCGGCTGGTACTTGTCGACCACCTGGGCCTCGCCGGAGGGGCCGACGACGACGGCGGAGCCGGAGTCGGGGGCGTTGACGAAGAGGTGGCCCTCGCGGACCTCCAGTTCCAGCCGTCCTCCGGCGTCGGGGACGGTGATCACGTCGGTCTGCTCGCCGCCGGGCGCGAAGACCCGCACGACGCCGTCCTGGGAGGACGGCAGGTAGACGCCGCCCTGGTAGGGGACCGCGACGGCGTCCTCGTCGGCCGCGCCGTCGGGCACCTCGAAGCTCTGCACGGCCGCGCCGTCGCGCAGGCCGGCCACGGTCAGGACCTCCCCGGGGAGCGTGACCGCGACGGTGGCGCCGGCGGTGCGGACGGGGACGCGGGCGTCCTCGAGCCCGGTACCGGCGGGGATCTCGACGGTGTCGCCGTCCCGGACGCCGACGAGGGTGTCGTCCGACCGGTTCACCGCCAGGACCCCGTGGTCGAGCACGCTGAGGGCGACATCGTCCCCGGGGTCGGCCACGGGCAGCGTCTCCTCGACCTCGGCGGTGCCGCCGGCCACGCGGATCCCCACGACCGTGCCCTGGCTGGGCGCGCCGAGCCAGAGGGTGCCGTCGTTGTCGAACTCACCGCCGACCAGCGGCGCCGGCAGGTTCAGGCCCTCGCCGGTCGCCTGCAGCGTGCCGGGGTCGACGGCGCGCACCTCGCCGCCCTGCCGGTCGAGGACCACGGCAGCGTTTCCGTCTCCGGACATCGCGAGTCCGAAGTCGCCGCTCTGGTCGACGTCGAGCTGCCCGGAGAAGCCCATCTGCGTGAGGTCGATCGAGGTCATCCGGCCGGTTTCGAGGTCGTGCAGGATGAGGTACTCGTCGTTCTGGATCACCTCGACCCGGTGTCCGGCGGACTCGGGGAGGTTGGAGACGGCCTCGACCCGGCCGTCCTGGGGGTCGATCTCGGTGGCGCGGCCCTCCTCGCTGCTCCACAGCCAGACCAGGCCGTCCGAGAGCTGCGCGGCCCGCCCCATGGCCCCCGCCCCGAAGACGGTGCACACGAGGGCGAGCGACAGCACCACGATGGTGCCCGACGAGGCACCGGAGCGAAGGCCCCGGATCACGGCGGCTAGGTGCTGTCGCACGGTGTCAGGTCTCCTGGTGGTCGAGGGGGGCGCGCTCATCGGGCAGCACGGGGGCGGCCGGGGCGGCGTGGATGGGCGACTCCACCGGGGCGACGTCCGAAGGCGGGCAGAATCATACTCCTACCGGGAAAAAGGTCCCTTGACACGACGAACAACACCACGTTAACCGCCGTCCTTCACCCCGGTTGCCTGTGGAGCGTTTGTTACCAGCTGCACCATGAGTCGCGAAGGCCGGGCGATGGCCGGTTCCGGTCAGTTCACCGGTTCGCCCGCCGGGGATTCCGGGGCCGCTCGGCCCGGCCCCCGCGCACGGTTGGGACGGTTCGCGCCGGCGGGCCGCGCCTCCGGGTCCCGCGGCACCGGTGAACGGCGTCACGGCGTCACGGCGTCGCGTCGACGGTGGCGGCTCCGACGCAGGCGGCGCCGACCAGGAGCAGGCAGAACCGGAACCCCGCGTCCTCGCACTCCTCGATCGGGAGGCCGATTCCCTCCGCGCGCGGACGCGCACCGCCGGACCCGGCGGCGGCCAGTTCGGTGACGGTGCCGACCAGGTCGTGGCCGGGGATCGCCACGAGGCGGTCGCCCGGGAAGCGGGGCTGCGGGTCGTCGTCGACGTCGTCGTCGCCGATCTCGCCCATCACCCAGGCCGCGCTCCTGGCCTGCGCCAGGTCGTGCTCCTCGAAGTCGGCCAGGCTCCGGGCCAGGGTTCCGGCGTCGAGGCGGCGCGGTACGGGCCCGCCGTCCCCGTCCTCCTCCCACCGCTCGGCCGCCAGCAGCCGCTCCCGCGGCTCCGACTCCGGCCACCACGCGCGGGCCGCGGCGTCCGCGGAGTCGGGGACGGCCGCGTCGACGTCGCGGCCGAACGGCCCGGTCCACGCCCGGACGTCCATCCGGTCGTTGTCGGTGAGCCACACGGACTCGCCGAGCAGCACCGCGGCGCGGTCGGCGCGCACCGCGAGGCCGGCCCGCCGGTACTCGGCCGCGGTGCGGGTGCGCGGCGGCGCGGTCCGGTCGGCCCGCCGGGCCCGGGTGCGGCCACCCACCGTCCGGGCGCGGCCCCGCGGGCGCCACGGACAGCCGGAAGGTGCCGCCGTCGAGGTCGCGGCCGAGCAGGTGCACCTCGTCGTCGCGGGCGGTGCCGTCCGGAGCCGCGGCGCCCCGGACGCGCAGTCGCGGAAGCCTTCGGCGAGCTCCCGGGCCAGCGCGGCGGCCAGCTCTCGGACCGGTTCGCCCGGCACCCCGGGCCCGGAGGAGAGCACACCGGTCAGCAGTCGGCCGACCTCGCCGGCCACCTCGCCGGCCGGCCGCGCGCGCTCCCAAGGCCGTCCCGGACGCCCGATCGCGTGGTTCAGCGGCTCGGCCGCCACCGGGCGGCGGTGCCCGGCCGGACCGCCGAACGCCTCGGGGAACCCGCCGTAGGCGGCGGCCTCGGCCGGCGCCGGCGGCACCGTCCAGGGCCGCTCCTCCGGCGGCGGCGCGCTCCCCGTGCCGG
>NZ_QEIO01000427.1 GCF_003336425.1 Marinitenerispora sediminis
ACGACCACCGGCCCGAGGACCGCTGGCGCCAGCGCTACCCGGGAGGCTGACCAGGCGAACCCCGCTCCTCCCCGAGGGCGCCCACCGAACGACGGCCGGCGGCGGGGCCGCCGCGTCCCCTCCCGCGGCACGTCCATGGGGCCCGCCCGGCCGTCGTTCGGTGGGCGCCCTCGGGGAGGAGCGGGGTTCGCCTGGTCAGCCTCCCGGGTAGCGCTGGCGCCAGCGGTCCTCGGGCCGGTGGTCGT
>NZ_QEIO01000428.1 GCF_003336425.1 Marinitenerispora sediminis
AGTTCTCCTCCCTCGCCGACCTCCGGGCGCGGTTCGGACCGGCCGGGGTCCGGGAGTTCATTGTCGACTACCCCGACGGCGCCCCCGTCCGCGGCGCGGATGAGGCCCTCGACGGTCCACAGCGTCATCTGCGTGTCGTCGGTGACCGCGCCGCGGACGGGGGCGCCGTCGGGGTAGTCGACAATGAACTCCCGGACCCCGGCCGGTCCGAACCGCGCCCGGAGGTCGGCGAGGGAGGAGAACT
>NZ_QEIO01000429.1 GCF_003336425.1 Marinitenerispora sediminis
ACGCTCCTCACGCCCCCGGAAACCGCCACCGTCACGGTCGCGGTACCCCCGGCCCTCACGGTCCCGATAACCGCCACCGCCGCCCTCGCGGTACCCGCCACCGTCCCGCTGCGGACGCTCGTCACGCCCACGGTGCGGCCGGTCATCCCGCCCGCGGTGCGGGCGCTCGTCACGGCCGCGGAACCCGCGGTCGTCCCGGCCGCGGTCGCGGTCGCGGAAGTCACGCTCCTCACGCCCCCGGAAA
>NZ_QEIO01000430.1 GCF_003336425.1 Marinitenerispora sediminis
CCGACATCGGCGGCGTGCAGTGCTGGGACCCCGAGCCCGCGCGCGAGGAGGCCGAGACCACCCGCGGCTGAGGCTCACCCCCGCAGCCGGTGCAGCCGGAGCGCGAGCTGGACCTCCAGCTCGCGCTCCGGCCGGTTCCAGCCGGCGCCCAGCAGGTCGGCCACCCGGTCCAGCCGCTGCGCGACCGTGTTGGCGTGCACGTGCAGCGCGGTCCCGGTCCGGCGCGGGCTGCGCCCC
>NZ_QEIO01000431.1 GCF_003336425.1 Marinitenerispora sediminis
AACAGGGCAGTACCATCGGCGCTGAGAAGCTTAACGACCGGGTTCGAAATGGGACCGGGTATTTCCCTCTCGCCATAACCGCCGTAACCCTAACCCCCCCAAGAACAAACCCCCAGGGGAAAACCTAAAGACCCGCAGAAAAAAACAATGTGCGCGAACACCCAGCATCCGTGATGGACAAGCCCTCGATCGATTAGTACCGGTCAGCTCCACACCTCACAGTGCTTCCACACCCA
>NZ_QEIO01000432.1 GCF_003336425.1 Marinitenerispora sediminis
CGAAGGACTCCTCGAACAGCTCGCCCCACGGGCCGGCGAACGCGGTCACGGTGATCTCCCGCTCGCCGGACCCGGAGCCTCCGGTGTCGATGGCGCCGCACGCGGTGCTGGTGAGGAGGGCGAGGACCGCCGAGGCGGCGCCATCGACACCGGAGGCTCCGGGTCCGGCGAGCGGGAGATCACCGTGACCGCGTTCGCCGGCCCGTGGGGCGAGCTGTTCGAGGAGTCCTTCG
>NZ_QEIO01000433.1 GCF_003336425.1 Marinitenerispora sediminis
ACGCCGGCCATCCGCGCGCAGATCGCGGCCGCCTACGAGCGCTCCCGCACCCGGATGGCGGCCGAACTGCACGGCGTCGATCCCGAGGTCGACCAGCGCCATGTGCACGGAGCCGATGGCGCGGGCGGTGCGCTGGTCGACCTCGGGATCGACGCCGTGCAGTTCGGCCGCCATCCGGGTGCGGGAGCGCTCGTAGGCGGCCGCGATCTGCGCGCGGATGGCCGGCGT
>NZ_QEIO01000434.1 GCF_003336425.1 Marinitenerispora sediminis
TCGCCGGTGGCGGCGTCGATACGCAGCCGCTCGGCGATGCGGTTCCAGGTGCCCGCCAGCGACCAGCGGCGGTGCCGCCCCGCGGCGGTCTCCCCGGGGGCGTACCGCTCGGGCACATCCCGCAAGGGGATCCCCGTCCTGGTGCGGGCGCGGAACAGGATGGCGTTGACGGTTCCGCGGTGGTCGGCCCACCGCTGGCCTTTGCGGGGATGGGCGGGCATGA
>NZ_QEIO01000435.1 GCF_003336425.1 Marinitenerispora sediminis
ATCGGCGCTGAGAAGCTTAACGACCGGGTTCGAAATGGGACCGGGTATTTCCCTCTCGCCATAACCGCCGTAACCCTAACCCCCCAAGAACAAACCCCCAGGGGAAAACCTAAAGACCCGCAGAAAAAACAATGTGCGCGAACACCCAGCATCCGTGATGGACAAGCCCTCGATCGATTAGTACCGGTCAGCTCCACACCTCACAGTGCTTCCACACCCAG
>NZ_QEIO01000436.1 GCF_003336425.1 Marinitenerispora sediminis
CCTGAATCAGAGGGCTGATCATCTCGGGTCACCCCCACGTGCGTGGGGCGGGCCTCGCCCAGCACCGCATCCAGCCCGCCCTGGACGGGTCACCCCCACGTGCGTGGGGCGGGCGTGGTCGACCTGAATCAGAGGGCTGATCATCTCGGGTCACCCCCACGTGCGTGGGGCGGGCCTCGCCCAGCACCGCATCCAGCCCGCCCTGGACGGGTCACCCCCAC
>NZ_QEIO01000045.1 GCF_003336425.1 Marinitenerispora sediminis
CCGCCCCCGCCGAACTCGCGGGCCCGGCGGCCGGCGCCCGTGCGATGCCGCTCGCCTGACCTGTCGGCGGGGGGTCCGCCGCCCACGGGCGGGGGCCTGCGGGGCTCCTGGGCCGCCGGCCCCTGGTCACCGGGCCTCCCCGTGGCCGGCGCCCCGGTCGCGCGCCGCGGCTCGGCGGGCGCGGTGGTTGGCGACGTTGACGCGGTTGCCGCACAGGCCGGGCATGCCGACCACCGGCCAGCACCCCCGGCCCCCGCCAGCGCGCTAGCGCAGGATCCAGCTCCGCCCCTCGGCCGCGAGCTTGGCGATGAGGGTGGTGGCGTCGTGCTCCTTGGCGAACAGGTGCTCGGGGCGGGTGATGGGGACCACCCACAGCCAGTTCACCGGGTCGCCGTGGAAGCTGAGCCCGGAAGTGTCGGGCGGCGGCGGGTCGCCGGGGCCGACGAGCGGGCCGGGGTCGGCGACGAGCAGCACCGCGGCGTGGTCGCCGCGGACGGCCGCGTCCTCGGTGGTGGGCAGCCACTTGACGCTGTGCCCGGGACCGAACCAGGTGACGGCCCGCCACGGGAAGGTGCCCAGCCAGCGGAACATGCGTGCCGCCAGGTGGGCCGGGGTCGTGGTGGCCAGTGCCAGCTCCACCCGCGCGTAGGCCGAGGTGTCGGCCATGTAGCGGTCGAGGGTCGGCATCCGCTGCCCCGACATCCCCACCGTGCTCAGCACCGTGTAGGGGCGGTCGGCGGTCGGCGGGCGCTCCGACACCCGGATCAGCGGGTCGTGGCCGTCGGAGACGTCCCAGTAGTGGCCGGGCGGCCCCACCGTCCGGCCCAGGTGGCCGAACACCGTGCGCTGCACACTGCGCCACGCGTTGGGCGCCTCGCGCCACGCCCAGTACGCCTCGGCGTGCACCACCCGGGGCCACAGCTGCGCGGCGACGTCGTCCAGCGCCCAGGCGTAGGGGCTGCGGCCGATCGCGTCGCGCGCGTAGCCCGGCAGGCCGCGGTCGGCCTCGGCCCAGCCGGGGATGATGGCGAGCAGGCCGTCGTCGTCCAGCAGCGCGACCCCGTCGCCCTCCTCGAACCAGACGACGCGCAGCCGGTCGGCATCGAGCGGGGAGCGGCCGTGGGGGTGCTTGGTGTGCGCGGCGGGCATCAGCGGCGCGCGGCCGGCGGCGGCCTCCTCCGGCTCCGGGCCGTCCGGGGCGAGCTCGTGGTTGGCCAGCCAGACCGGGACCCGCACCTCGCCGCGCGGATCGAGGAGGTAGGCGGCTGTGGTCCGGGAGTCGTACTCGACGACGACGCGGCGGCTGCGGTAGGGGCTGAGCCGATCGAGGAGAACGCGCGTACCGGTCACCGGCCCGACCACCCTCCCTCGTCGTAACGCGACCCGTCCAGGCGGCGCATACTATGGACGCCGTGCCGGTGGCGCCGCACGCTGACCCGCGACAGGCCGTTCGGGCCCTAAACTACCGCGAAGCACCGGTGCGCCGCCGCCCCTCAGCCGCCTCCGCGATCGGGATCCGAAACATGCCTGCCGAGCTCACCTTCGCCGCGCCGCGCCGTGCCAAGCCGCCCCGGCACCTCGCCGACCTCACCCCGGACGAGCGCCGCGCCGCGGTGACGGAGCTCGGCGAGAAGCCGTTCCGCGCGAAGCAGCTCGCCCAGCACTACTTCGGCCACCTGGAGTCCGACACCGCCAAGATGACCGACCTGCCGGCCGAGTCGCGGGAGCGGCTGGGCGAGGCGCTGCTGCCGCCGCTGCTCACCCCGGTGCGCCACATCACCTGCGACGACGGTATGACCCGCAAGACCCTGTGGCGGGCGTTCGACGGCGTGCTGTTCGAGTCGGTGCTCATGCGCTACCCCGACCGGGTCACGCTGTGCGTCTCCTCACAGGCCGGATGCGGCATGAACTGCCCGTTCTGCGCCACCGGCCAGAACGGGTTGACCCGCAACCTGTCCACGGGCGAGATCGTTGACCAGGTCGTGTCGGTCGCCCGCGACCTGGCGCGGGGCGAGGTCGCCGGCGGCCCCGGCCGGATCAGCAACATCGTGTTCATGGGCATGGGCGAGCCGCTGGCGAACTACCGCCGCGTGCTCGACTCGGTGCGCCGCATCACCGACCCCGTCCCCGGCGGGCTCGGCATCTCCCAGCGCGGCGTGACCGTCTCCACGGTCGGGCTGGTGCCGGCCATCGACAAGCTGATCGCCGAGCGGCTGCAGGTGCGGCTCGCGGTCTCGCTGCACGCACCCGACGACGAACTCCGCGACGAGCTGGTGCCGGTCAACACCCGCTGGAAGGTGGCCGAGGTGCTCGACGCCGCGTGGCGCTACGCCGGCACCACCGGCCGGCGGGTGTCGATCGAGTACGCGCTGATCCGCGACATCAATGACCAGGCGTGGCGCGCCGACCTGCTCGGCGAACTGCTGGCCGGGCACCTCGTGCACGTCAACCTGATCCCGCTCAACCCCACCCCCGGGTCGAAGTGGACCGCCTCGCGCCCCGAGGACGAGCGCGAGTTCGTCCGCCGGCTGCAGGCCCACGGCGTCTCCGTGACCATCCGCGACACCCGCGGGCAGGAGATCGACGGCGCCTGCGGCCAGCTCGCCGCGGCCGAGCAGTAGCGGGGTCGGCGGGGAGCCGGGAGCCGCGGTGGGCGAGACGGCCCTCGCCTTCGGTATCGCGCTGACCTCAGCGCTGCTGCCGTTCGTGAACATCGAGCTGTACCTCGTCGGCGCCGCCGCGCTGCTCGATGACGGCGCGCTGGTGGCCATGGCGGTGGCCGCCGGTGCGGGGCAGACCATCGGCAAGATCGTCTACTACTACCTGGGCCGCGGTGCGCTGGACGTCCCGTGGCTGCGCCGCAGGGCCGAGCGCCCGAACCGCTGGACCCGGCGGATCGCGGCCTGGCGGGAGCGGGCGGAGCGCCGGCCGGTGTGGGCGGCCGGGCTGGTCGCGGTCAGCTCGTTCTCCAGCGTGCCGCCGTTCATGGTCGTGTCGGTGCTGGCCGGGACCATCCGGATGCCGCTGGCCTGGTTCGTCGTGATCACCATGGTGACCCGGACGGCGCGGTTCGTGCTGCTCGTCTACGTCCCCGACCTGGCCGGCGAGCTGGTGCCGGCCTGAGACGGCAGCGGCCCGCCATACGTGGAACGTGGAACGGCGGCCGTGCCCCTCGGGGGCGAGGCACGGCCGCCGTCGTTCGGTAGGACGCCGGGGCGGGGCAGCGGGTTTACCGGGCCGCCCGCAATCTTTTCGGCCGCCGGCCGCCGGCCCCGGATCAGGCGGTCTTGATCGTGCCGCCGTCGACGACGAAGTCGGCGCCGGAGACGCTGGCCGCGTGCGGAGACGCGAGGTGGACGACCAGCGCGGCGACCTCCTCGGGCTCGATCCAGCGCCCCGTGGTCATCCCCGTCTGGGCGGGCAGCCCGTCGAGCAGCTGGTCGAGGCCGACCCCCATCGAGGCCGCCAGCGCGGCGCCGTACCCCTTCGCCCCCTCCCACAGGGAGGTGCGGACCGCGCCGGGGGACACGGTGTTGACCCGCAGGCCCTGCGGGCCGTACTCCTCGGCCAGGGCCTTGCCGAGCGCGGTGAGCGCGGCCTTGGCCGTGGTGTAGGGGACAGGGCCGGAGTGCGGCATCCGGGCGCTGGCGGACGAGACGTTCACGATGGTGCCGCGGCGGCGCAGCAGCGCGGGCACGGCCGCGCGGACGGCGCGCACGGCGCTGAGGAAGTTGAGGTCGTACGTCGCCTGCCACACGCCGTCGTCGAAGGCGAGGAACCCGCCGACCTGCTCGGCGCCCCCGTCACCACCGCCCACGTTGTTGACCAGGAGGTCGAGCTCGCCGAGCTCCGCCAGAGCGGCGTCCACGAGCTGGCGCGGGCCGTCGGACGTGGCGAGGTCCACCTGGATGGCCACCGCTCCGGTGTCGCGCAGTTCCGGGGTGACCGTGCGCGCGCCGGCCACCACCCGCACGCCTTCGCCGACCAGGGCGCGGACGATGGCGAGGCCGATCCCGCGGCTCGCCCCGGTGACGAGGGCGGTCGTTCCGGTGAGCTGCATGTCCATGGGGACTCCTCCGTAAGTGCAACGTTGGTGACGCATGAAAGATAGTACTAGCGACATTAATGTTGCAAGTGTCGGCGAAACAGCGTCTCTCGTGTAGTGTTTTCCCTATGGAGCGAGAGGTGGCCGTGCCAGGCGGACCAGGTGGGCGGGCGCTGCGGTCGGACGCGGAACGCACGGTGCGGCGGATCCTGGAGGCGGCCGAACGCGTGCTCCGCGACGATCCCACCGCGACCATGGAGCGCATCGCCGAGGCCGCCGGGGTCGCGCGCACCACGATCCACCGGCGGTTCACCTCGCGAGAGGCCCTGATCGACGCGATGACCCTCTGGGCGGCCCAGCAGTTCGACGCCGCCGTCCGGGCCGGCCGGCCGGACACCCTGCCGCCGCTAGTGGCGCTCTACCAGGTGACGGCGAACGTGCTGCGGGTGAAGAGCGGGTGGGGGTTCGCCATGAGCCGGCCCGGATCGGCGGACCCCGAGGTGGAGCGGATCCACGCCCGCGTGCTCGCCGAGTGCGACCGGCTGTTCCTCCGGGCGCGCGACGCCGGGGACATCCGGGCCGACGTGGACCTCGTATGGGCCCGCCGGGTGTACTACGCGCTCATCCACGAGGCCACTCGGAGCATCCCGGCCGACGGCGACACCGACGCGCTGGCGAGCCGGGTGGTGGACACCCTGCTGCGGGGGATCGGCTCCGCGACGTGACCGGTCCCGCCTCCGGCCGCCTGCGGCCGGCCCGGCGCGCGCCAGGCGGCGCCGCGCCGCGGAGGAGGAGCGGCCAGCGCGTCGGTCACGAGGCCCGGAACGTCTCGGTGCCCCCGCTGTGCGGGGCGCGCGGACGCGGCCGGGGCCGGCCTCTCGTGCTCGTCCGCGGTCACCGGCCCGATCAGCGGGCCGGGCGGTCCCGTGTTGGCGGTTAAGTAGCCAACGCGGTTGAGCGGCGTGCGGTCGTCGGCACCGCTCGCAGGGCCGCCGTCGTACCGCACGCCGGCCATCGCCGCCGCGGAAGCCGGGCCGCGGCGAACCCGTGGCCCCGACGCCCGGGCGACCGTCCCCCCAGGAGCCGCTGGACGCGCTGCCGCGCGGCGGTCCCCGGCCGCCCGGCCGCGGTGCGGATGGCGGCGGAGGAGCCCCGGCCGACCTGCCGCGGCCGTTCCGCGGTGCGCTGGGCGGCCGCGTCCCGGCGGCCCTGTCCAGGGGGACGCCGCCGGTTCTCCGTGCGTCGGCTCGGTGCCCCGTCGGCCCGCTCCGCCACGCGCTCGCGCCGGGCGCGGCCCGGTGTCCGCGGGGCGGGACCCGGCCCGCGCCGTGCGGCGGGCGGCGGCTGGCCGCGCCCCGCCGCGGCGGTTCAGGGGTGCAGCCGCTCGCGGACCGAGTCGAGTGACAGCAGCGCGACGTGCAGGGACAGGCACGTCTCCACCGAGTCGAGGTCGGCGTTCAGCACCCGCGAGATCCGGCGCAGCCGCTCGTAGAACGCCGGCCGCGACAGATGCGCCCGGGTGGCCGCGAGCGCCTTGTTCCGCCCGGCCGCCAGGTAGCAGCGCAGCATGTCGGTGAGGTCGCTGCCGTGCCGGGCGTCGTAGGCGAGCAGCGGGCCGAGTTCGCGCTCGACGTAGGTCTGCACCCGCTCGTCGTCGCGGAAGAGGTGCAGCAGCCCGCGCAGGTGCAGGTCCGGCAGCCGGTAGTACGGCCGCTCGTCGCTCTGCCGCAGGGCCACGTCGCCGACCTGCCGCGCCTCCAGGAAGGAGCGGCGCACCTCGCGGATGCTCTCGGCACGCGAGCCCACGGCGAGCACCGAGCCGTCGCCGACCCGTTCGCGGATCCGTTCGGCGAGCCGGGTGAGGCAGGACTCCAGCGGCTCGCGGTCGGGTAGCGCGAGGAGGATGCCGACCCGGAGGTCGTCCAGGGAACCGACGAGCACCTGGAGCCGCAGGTCGCGGCAGGCCCGGGCGGCTCCCTCGGCGGTGTCGGCCAGCCGGGCCTGGGCGGCCAGGCCGGTGCCGTTCTCCCGCAGCCGCAGCACGAGGCCGACGAGGTTGCGCCCGCTCAGCGGCACGCCCACCGCGCGGGCCCGGACCAGCGCCTCCTCCGGGTCGGAGTAGGCGCGGTCCACGATGCCGGCGATGATGGTGCGGTGCGTCTGGCGTTCCAGGCCCTCCTCGTGGCGCTCCAGCAGCCGGCCGAGGGCCAGCGTGCTGGCCGCGCGCTCCACGAGCATCGTCTGCCGCGCCGTGGGCGGGCCGCCGCACACCAGGATGAGCCGTCCCCAGTCCTGGCCGCGCGCGCCGACCATGGTGACCAGCCATCCGGTGGCCGGGTCGTGCGTGGTCCGGGGCGGGGTGGACACCCGGCGGGACCGGCTCTCCCAGGCGGCCAGCAGTGCGCCGGGGTCCTCGCCGCCGGGCTCGCAGGCGAGCACCTGGTGGGTGAGGTTCTCCAGCACGACGGGGCACCCGGACAGCCGCTGCACCTCGCGTAGCACCTGCCCGGGCTGCGCGCCCTCGACGGACAGCTGCGTGAAGACGTCATGCAGCCGCTCGGACTCGCGCAGCTCCGCGAGCTGCTCGTTGACCACGCGGACGTGCACGGCCTCGGTGATCTCGACGAACCTGGCCTCGCGGTCCAGTGAGATGACCGGCATCCGCGCCTCGCGTGCGGCGTCCAGCAGTGCCGCGGGGAGCTCGGAGTGGTACTTGCGCCCCAGTTCCACCGCGATGCCGGCGACGCCGACCTCCGCCAGCTCGGCGACATAGCGGCGCAGTGCCCCGGGGTCGTCGGGCATGGCGATGCCGGTGGTCAGGACGAGCTCGCCGCCGCGGAGCAGGTGGGCGAGGTCGGTGACCTCGGCGATGTGCACCCACCGCACGGGGATGTCGAGGTGTTCGGCGCCGACGACCACCCGTGCCCGGGCCCGGCGCAGGGCGGGCAGCCGGAGCACGTCGGCGAGGGAGGGCAGCACGTGACCGAGTCTAGCCAGCGCAGTGTCAGCGTGCGGCGGAACCCGTTTACAGCCTGGAACCGGGCCGGGCCTGACCTGGCCGGACGCGACCGGTCCCCCGGAGCGCGCCCTGTCACTCCGTCATTACGTAGCGTGACCGTAATGGGGGGAACGGTTACTACATGACCGATTCGTCATGACATGTTGTTAATTCTATGGATGGGAAACGCCGGGGCGGCGCTGGCGGCCGGCCGCGCGTGCCGTGAGACTTGGAGCATGTCGGATCTGCTCGCTCGTCATCGCGCGGTCATGCCCTCGTGGCTGACCCTGTACTACGACACGCCCATCGAGATCGCCGCCGGCAAGGGCAACCGCGTCACCGACTCCGAGGGTCGGAGCTACCTCGACTTCTTCGCCGGCATCGTCACCAACATGCTCGGCTACGACGTGCCCGAGGTCAGAGAGGCCGTGGAACGGCAGCTGGCCCGGGGCGTGGTGCACACCTCCACCCTCTACCTGCTCCGCGGCCAGGTGGAGCTGGCCGAGAAGATCGCGCGGCTCTCCGGGATCCCCGACGCCAAGGTGTTCTTCACGAACTCCGGAACGGAGGCCAACGAGACCGCGCTGCTGCTGGCCACCTGCGCCCGGGGCAGTGACCAGGTGCTGGCCATGCGCAGCAGCTACCACGGCCGGTCCTACGGAACGGTCGCGGTCACCGGGAACCGGGTGTGGAAGAACTCCGCGCTGTCACCGCTGAACGTGCACTACCTGCACGGCACCGACCGCGGCCACCCCGCGTTCCGCGGGATGTCCGACGCCGACTACGTCGCTGCCTGCGTCGCCGACCTGCGCGACGTGCTGGCCACCGCGACCGCGCCGGACGTGGCGTGCCTCATCGCCGAGCCGGTCCAGGGGGTCGGCGGGGTCGCCATGGCCCCGGACAGGCTGTTCGCCGCCTACAAGGAGGTCCTTGACGAGCACGGCATCCTGTTCGTCTCCGACGAGGTGCAGACCGGGTGGGGGCGCACCGGAAGCAGCTTCTGGGGAATCGGCAACCACGGCGTCACCCCGGACGCACTGACCTTCGCCAAGGGGCTCGGCAACGGGTTCGCGATCGGCGGGGTGGTGGCGCGCGGCGACCTCATGGACGGCCTGCCGGCCAACAGCCTGTCCACCTTCGGCGGCAACCCCGTGGCGACGGCCGCCGCCAACGCCGTGCTGGACTACGTGCTCGACCACGACCTGCAGGCCAACGCGGCCCGGCTCGGCCCGGTGATCCTGGACGGCCTGCGCCCGCTGGCCGACTCGCTGGCCACCGTGGGCGCGGTGCGCGGCCGGGGGCTGATGGCCGGGGTGGACATGGTCGACCCCGGCACCGGTGCGCCCAGCCCGGAACTCGCCGCCGCGGTCCTGGAGGAGACGCGGCGGCGCGGCCTGCTGGTCGGCAAGGGCGGCGTGCGCGGCAACGTGCTGCGTATCGCGCCGCCGCTGACCCTGACCGAGGACGAGGCCCGTGAGGGGCGCGACATCCTCGTCGAGGCGCTCACCGAGGTCGACGCGCGCGCGAGCGACTGAGGCGCGCCCGCGCCGCCGGCGGGCGGCGCACCGCGGCGGAGGCGGTCCGGGGCTGACTCCCCCGGAGCCCGGAACGCCTCCGCCGTGTGCTGCCCGCCTGCGGCGTGGAAGTGGCCTGGTGCGCCGTACCGGGATATGCTCACTCCGGACGGTGCCGGAGGCTTCCCGCCTACTGCCGTCCGCGGCTCAGTGTGCCGCCAGGGCGTGTGCGCGCACGGTCCGTGCGTTGTGCGCCACCACGATCCCGGCGCACTCGTCGCAGCCGAACACCTCGGAGCCGTCAGGCAGCTCGCCCAGCGGCTGACGCGGCCGAGGCCACTTGGCGTGGCAGATGGCGCAGGCGTCGCCTGTCAGCTGCGCCGGGGTGAGTGACCCCGGGTCGAACACGTAGATGCTGCCGCTCGAGTCCGCATTCGCTGTGCTTCGCTCGCACATGATGCTCAGACCGCTCAACGTCCTTGCTCCCCCCGTGGTTTAGGACAGTCTGGCGGGCCAATAGTTACCGGCTCTTTATTGAACCAGAAACGCTGGAGCACCGGAATAGCCCAGGCCGATTTTCGTAACACAGAGCGTTGCCATACTAACGCTAAGTAGCAACAAGCCGAACATCTCGGCGCACTGTTTCGCTGCCGGGGCGACATAGTGGACGAAAGCCGTCAGAGGTGTCGGTGGTCGGCCGCCGGTTGCGATGCCTTCATCGCCCGTCCAGCGGGGTCTCCGAGGATTCGCGTGCCCGAAACCCCAGCCGTTCGCGGCCGACGCGCCGAGCATCCGAGGGTGGCCGTAACCCCCGCCGCGAAGCGGGGTGAACCCGGCACTCGCCATGCGCCGGACGGCCGGGCGCGTCGCGGGACCGCCGGCGGTGCGGCGCGCCGCGCGTGGAGCGGTAGGCGCACGGTGGGGGGACGCCGCGGGCGCGACCTCCGTGCCGGTGGCAGCCGGGGGCTCCCCGCCCTCGGGAGTTGGCGGACCGCCCTTCCGGGCGGGCGCCGAGCGGCGGTCGGCCAGGGCGGAGACCTGCTGGTGGCCCCGGCTCTGGACGTCAGGCATTGCGGAGGTTATCTCCATGGTGGATAAGATCGCTGAAGGCAATTGGCCAATCTGGTTGGCGAGTCGTGTGAGGCAACGGTGCCCACCGGCCGGTGCTCATGCTGGGCGCCGGCCTGTGCCCGCCCTCCTGTGACCACCCCCCTGTCCGCTGACCGAGGAGCCCGCTGTGCCGCCCACTCTCGGCGCTGTACTTCGCACCCCCAGATTCCGGCTGCGGCTGCTCACCGACGGTGCCCGGCTCGACCGGCCCGTGCGGTGGGTCGCCGTCAGCGAGCTGACCGACCCGACCCCGTACCTGGAGGGCGGCGAGCTCCTCCTGACCACCGGGATCAGGTGGGCCGAGCGGGCGGGCACGGCGCGCGACTACGTCCACCGCCTGGTCGAGCGGGGCGTCGCCGGGCTCGGGTTCGGTGTCGGGGTGGCCCACGACAAGGTGCCCGCGGACCTGGTGGAGGCCGCTACCGAGCTCGGCCTGCCGCTTGTCGAGGTGCCCGCGTCCACCGCGTTCGTGGCCATCGGCAAGGAGGTGTCGCGGCTGCTGGCCAAGGAGGAGTACGAGGGGCTCACCCGCGCCTTCGTGGCGCAGCGGCAGCTCACCCAGGCCGCACTCCGCGGGTCCGACGCGGTGGTCGACCGCCTCGGGGCCGAACTGGGCGGATGGGTCCTGCTCTTCGGACCCGGCGGCGCGCTGCGGCACGCCTTCCCGGCTGAGGCCGCGGCTCGCGGGCCGGCACTCGACACGGAGGTGCGGCGGCTGCGCGGCTCCCCGCACCGCGCCAGCGTGTCGGTGTCCAGCGGCGGCGAGAACGTGGCCATCCAGCCGCTGGGGGTCGGGGGACGGCTGCGCGGCTTCCTCGCGGTCGGCTCGACGCACCGGCTCGGCCCCGACGAGCGGACGCTGGTCAACGCCGCGATCTCACTGCTGTCCCTCGAACTCGAACGCAGCACCCCCGGCAGCGGCGCGGAACTGCGGGTCGGGCTGCTGACCGCCCTGCTCGACGGCGCCGTGGACGTCGGCAGCCGTGCGGCCCGGGGCCTGCGCGCCGTACTCCCGGCCGAACCCGTCGTCGTGGCCGTCGCCGCGACCGACCCCGAGGGCAGCGTGGTGGCCGACCCGCAGTTGGAGGGGCATCTGGCCGCGGAGCTGGCCGGCCGGGTGGTGGTCCTCGGCAGCGTGGCCGACGATCCGGGGGAGACCCTGGCCCGCGTCACCGGCGGGCCGGTCGGCGTCGGCGAGCCCACCGGGTACGCCGACCTGTCCACGAGCCGCACCCAGGCCGAACGCGCCCTCGAATCGGCCCAGCGCGGTGCGGCCCGCCTCGTGCGCCACTCCGACCTGCCCGGGGGCTTCCTGGGCCTTGTCGACACCCCGTCCGGGACCCGCATGGCCGACGACCTCCTGGCCCCGCTCCGCGACCAGCGCGCCGCGAACGACCTGCTCGCGTCGCTGCGGGCCTTCCTCGCGACAGCGGGCCGCTGGGACGCGGCGGCGGAGTCCCTGGGCATCCACCGCCACACGCTGCGGTACCGGATCACCCGCATCCGGGAGCTGCTCCCGGGAGACCTAGACGATCCGGACTACCGCACGGAGCTGTGGCTGGCGCTGCGGGTGCTGGAGAAGTCGTAGCGGCGCGGACGCCCGGGCCCGGATTGGCGCCGCACGCGGTGCCCGCCGCGCCGGGCCGCGGGCACCAGCGGGCGGCGGGGGTGCGGCCTGCGGCCGGTCCGGTGCGCCGGGCCGGGCGCTGTGCGGGTGGTCGGCGTGCGGGCGGTTCCGGTCCGTCCGGGCCGGTCATGGCGGGTGGGCGCCATCCCGGTGCGGACGCGGTGCCCCGGCTGCCGGGACGCGGTCGCCGTGCCGTGGCGCGGCTGCGATGATCCGGCCTCATGAGGGCGGGTCCGCTGTCGCGGGACGGGCGGTGCTCGTGGGCGTTCCAGGAGCTCGGGCGCTCCGGCCAGGATGACGGCAGGGGCCGCACAGCGGCACCGGCCTCCTTCGGGGGGACCACCCCGTCCGGTTGGCCGCCATGGCGGCCAACCGGCGGCTCGGGCGCTGGCCCGGCGGAGCCTCGCGGCCGCTGACCTGGTCGCCTCCTGTGGGAGCGTCGACGGCGTGACACGGGAGACACGGCGGCTTCGCGGCGCCCGTGGCGGACGTCCCGCGCCGACGCGCGGAGTACGACGCCGTCCGTCTCGATGTGAGCCGAAACCGTGCGGGCTGGCCGGATCAGCGGGCGGTGGTCGGCCTGCGTCACCAGCCCGGCGATCAGTGCCGCGGGCGAGCCGAGGCGCTGGGGCTCGCGGCCGGGGCACCGCGGGGAGCAGGTGCCGGGAGCCTGCTCCAGTGGCCGACATCAGCCCCGTTCACCGGCCGGGCAGGTTCCGCGTGCGTGGGGCGGAGCGTGTGGTCAGACACCCGGCTACGCGGGTTCGGTTCCTCCTCGCGCGCTGGTACCCCACCCGTCTGCGGGCGACGCCGCCCACCGTGTCGGGACAGCCCCCCGCAGGACGGCCACAGGAGCCGACCCGCGGGGTTGCGGGGCGCTGCCGACACGCGGTCCGATGAACGCCCCGCTTTCCGCGGCACCGTTCTCGCTACTCCCCGTGCCACGTGCGCCACAGCGCCGCGTACGTGCCGCCCTCGGCCAGCAGGTCGTCGTGCGTCCCCAGTTCCGTGACGCGCCCGTCCTCCACCACCGCGATGCGGTCGGCGTCGCAGGCCGTCTGCAGCCGGTGCGCGATCGCGATGACCGTGCGGTCGGCGAGGACCGCCGACAGCGACCGCTCCAGGTCGCGGGCCGCGCGGGGGTCGAGGAGGGAGGTCGCCTCGTCGAGGATGAGGACGCGCGGGTCGGCGAGGACCAGGCGGGCGAGGGCCAGCTGCTGGGACCGGGCCGGGTCGAGGGTGCGGCCGCCGGAGCCGACCTCGGTGTCGAGGCCGTCGGGGAGCTCCCGCACCCAGCCGTCCGCGCCGACCGCGGTGAGGGCGGCCAGGATCGCCTCCGGGGTGGCGGCGCCCTCGCGGACCATCGCGACGTTGTCGCCCACCGTGCCTTTGAAGACGTGCGCCTCCTGGGTGACGAGCGCGACTCTGCTGCGCTGCTCCTCGGGGGACAGGCCGGTGAGCGGACGGCCGCCGACCAGGATGGAGCCGGTGCGCGGCGGGTGCACCCCGGCGATGAGCCGGCCGAGTGTGGACTTGCCGGCGCCGCTCGGGCCGACGATGGCGAGGCGTTCACCGCTCCGCAGTTCGAGGTCGACGTCGCGCACGACGTCCTCCTCCGGCCGGTACCCGAAGCTCACTCCGCGCAGCACCACGCTCCCGTCGGCGCTCGTCCGGCCGCCCGCCCGGGCCGGGTCCGCCGGGGCCGCGGCGGGTGCGGCGGCCGCAGGTTCTCCGGCCCGCGGGCCGGATCCGGCCGTCTCCTCGGCCAGCCGCACGCCGAGCAGCCGGCGCAGCGCCGCGTAGCTCTGCATGGTGGGATCGACCTGCTCGAACAGCTGCTGGACCGGTCCGACGAGCTGCTGGACGTACAGCGTCGCCGCGGTCACCTCGCCCAGCGAGGCGTGCCCGTTCATGAGCAGCCAGCCGCCCGTGAGCAGGGTTGCCGCGATGGGCAGGATGTGGCTGATCTCCACGGTCGGGAACCACACGGTGCGCAGCCACAGCAGGTAGCGCTCCGTGGCGTAGGACCTGGCGATGTCGGCGTCGGTCCGCTGATCGCGCTGCCGTTCCCGGCGCAGCGCCTCGACGGTGTGCGCGCCCTCGACCGTGTCGCTGAGACCCTGCAGCATGGTGCTGTAGCTGGCGAGGTCGGCGACGTAGCCCTGCGGCGCGCGGCGCAGGTACCAGCGGGTGCCCGCCCACAGGAGCGGCAGCGCGGTGAGCGCCGGCAGCACCAGGAGCGGGTTGACCAGCGCGATGCCGACGGCGGTGAGCAGGAAGGTCACGAGGGAGATCGCGATCTCCGGCAGCCCCTCCCGCACCGTCGAGGACAGGTGGTCGATGTCCCGGCCCGTGCGCGCGACGAGATCGCCGGTGCCGGCGCGCTCGACGGTGGCCAGGCGCAGCCGCAGCACCCGGTCGATGAAGTCCTCGCGCAGCTCGGCCAGCACCCGCTCGCCGAGCCGGATCGACGCGGTCACCGACAGGTAGCTCAGCAGGGCGTGCAGCAGTAGGCACCCGGCGATGCCCGCCGTGGCGAGATCGATCCGACCGGTGCTGCCGGTGCCGCCGACCACGTCGTCCACGACCGTCCCGAGCAGCCACGGGGCGGCCAGACCGGCGGTCGAGGCGGCACCGTGCAGCACCAGGACCCCCAGCGCCGGCCGGCGGTGGCGGGCCAGTGTGGCGCGGGCGAACGCCCGGACCTCGCGCCCGTCGGCGACGGGAAGTCCGCGCGTGGGCGTCTCGACGGTCATCACAACTCCTCGCGTGCGATCCCCCGGCCCCCACCGGGCGGGGTGCGGCGGTCCTCGATCGGGGCCGGGGCGGGCAGGTGCGCTCGTGGAGTGCGCCGGGGCGGGGGCCGTTCCGGCTCCGGGAGGCCTGGGCGGACCGAACGGCCGCCCGGAGGCCCGGAGCCGCCCGCCCGCTCGCGCCGGCCGGCCCGGAGAGCGCTCATGCGCCGTCCCCGCGCCGGACCGTGCGGGCGTAGCCGGGATCGTCGCGCAGCAGCTCCCGGTGGCCTCCCTCGGCCATCAGGCGGCCGTCGGCGACGTGGCAGACCCGGTCGGCGCGGTCCAGCAGCAGCGGGCTCGTGGTCACCAGCACGGTGGTGCGCCCGGACCGGTACTTGGCGAGTCGTTCGCCGATGGCCGCCTCGGTGTGGGCGTCCACGGCGGAGGTCGGTTCCACCAGGATCAGCACCTCGGGCTCCACCAGCAGCGCCCGCGCGAGCTTGAGCCGCTGCTGCTGCCCGCCGGAGAACTCCCGGCCGCGGTCGGTGACCAGGCCGTCGAGCCCGCCCGGCAGCGCGGCCACGATGTCGGTGGCGCTCGCGGCGTGCAGCGCCGCCGCCAGCCGCTCGTCGGAGGCACCGTCCGGGGCGAGTTCGCTCCGCAGCGGTCCGGGGAACAGCCAGGCGTCATTGTCGCTCACCAGGATCCGGCCGCGCACCTCCGCCAGCGCCATGTCGGGCAGGGCGACCACGTCCGCGGTGTCCGCCCGGGCGGGCTCGGGCGCCGCGGAGGGCACCGCGCCGAACAGCACCGGCGGGTCGCTGTCGCGCAGCCGGGCGAGGCGCTCGGCGAGGGCGGTGCCGTCGGCCGGCCGGGCGCACGCGACCGCCGTGAGCGCGCCCGGCCGCACTGTCACGCCGCTCACCGGGTCGTACAGCGCGCCGCCCGGTGCGGGGCCGGGGACCGGAGCGGCGGGGTCGGTGACATCGCGCCGAAGGGAGAGCACGCGCACGATCCGGGTCGCGGCGACGTGCCCGGCGACCGCCACCCCGAGGACGGCGGTCAGCGACTGCACCGGCACGACGAGGTAGGCGGCGTACCCGTAGAAGGCCACCAGCTGGCCGGTCGTGATCTCGCCGGCGAGCGCCGCACGGGCGCCGAACCACACCACGGCCGCGACCAGCAGGCCCGGCAGCAGGACCTCGGCGGCGCGCAGCAGCGCGTCGAACCGGCCGACGCGGACCCCGGCCCGGCGGGTCTCCTGCGAGGCGGCCCGGTAGCGCCGGGCGAACATCCGCTCGCCGCCGATTCCGCGCAGGACCCGCAGCCCCGCCACGATGTCCCCCGCCTGGTCGGCGAGTTCGGCCAGGCGCTCGCGGTGCGTGGTGGTGCGGCGGTGGTACGGGCGGATCAGCGGCCCCAGGGCCAGGACGATGGCCGGTACGCCGATGACCACCAGCAGCCCCAGTGTGAGGGAGGACGAGAGCAGGTAGACGCTGATCCCGGCCACGGTCACGAGCGAGCCGACCAGCATTCCGGTGTACTCGGTGAGCTCGCCCAGCTCCTCGATGTCGGAGGACCCGACCGACACGACCTCGCCAGAGGAGACCCGGCGCCGCAGGGTGACCCCGAGCCGGCCGGCCCGCCGGGCGACGACCTGCATCGTGCGGTACGCGGCGTGGAACCAGTTGTAGACGTCGGCGCGGTGCGCGGCCGCGGCCAGTACCGCCTGCACCGTACCGGTGCCGAGCAGCACCGCCACCCACATGAGCAGCGCCCGCGGGTCGCGCTCCGTCAGCCCGGCGTCGATGACGCGCCCGATGATGGCGGGCGGCAGCGCCTGCACTCCCATGAACAGGGTGCTCATGGCGCTGGCCAGGACGAGCGACGGCCACTGCCGGCGCGCCGTCCAGGCCACGTAGCGCCACGGCGAGCGGTGGTCCGGCATGCCGGGCTCGGGGGCTGGGATGGGATACATAGCCCAGTGACACTAGCTCGAATGTGTGTATCACAGCCACTTGTTTTCCCAGGTGGGCCGGATCGGGCGGGGGATCGGGCAGGACGGGGGCCGGCAATACGCCCGAAAAGCGATCTTCGCGACGGCGAATTCCCTCGCCCCAATTCCCTCATGTGTACTTTTGTCACCTTTTTCACCCAGGTATTACCGCGACGTCGATGGTGGGGCGGATGGCGGCCGGTTTCCGGATGGGAAAAGGGTGGGCTTCGTGAAGTCGCCGGAGTTTATGCCGCTCTCCGGTGCGTGCCGGCGGGCGTCCGAGGAGCCGCGGCCCCCGGTCTCGGGCGCGCGCGTCCGGATCCCCCCGGCGCGGCGGCGATCGGCGTCGGGTGGCTGGCCGCCCGGTCGGGGAGGGGGAACCCGGTCGTCGCCGAGGACGGCGGTTTGGCGGTGCGGCGGGAAGCGTCGCGGGGCGAGTGCGCCCTCCCGGCTGACCGCCGGCCCTGCTGGGCGGGCGACGTGGGCGTTGGCTGATCGGCGGCGGTGCGGCGCGTGAGCAGGCGGCCGACCGGATCCAGGCGCGAGCCGCCGCCCGAAGAGCGTGGTCCGGGCCCTGGACCGGCCCGGACCGGAGAGCGGGCGCCGGCGGCCCGGCGCTGGCGGCGACCGGTGCGCCCGACCGCGGCGGCGGGGCCCCGACATTCGGCCTGAATTCGCGGGACTTTCGACCCGTTCCCTTCTGGTGCGGGTGCGGTGGCCCCCTGGGGGAAGGCGGCCTGTTCTCGGATTATGGACAGAGAATTCCCCGGGCTCGCGATGCTCCTTCGTGGATGATCACTTGTCCAAAATGTGAATTCCGCCAGAAATGCTGCATCGAGGGCCGATCGCGAATACGCTCGCTAGTTGACCCGGAGTATCGGCAATTCACGGTGGACCGGCTCGGTGGCCGGACCCCGCCGTCCGAACCCGTGAAGGAACGCAGTGCTCGCGATCGACGACCACATGAAGGAGCTACTGGCGATCCCGGGTGCGCGCAGCGTGTCCCTCGTGGACCACACCAACGACCGCGTCATGGCCCGGCGCGGCCACGACCCCGCGGCGGTGCCGGGCGAGGCCGCGGGCACGGCGGCCGTCATCCGCGTGATCCTCGAAACCGAGCCGTTCGCCCACCGCGGTCGCGAGGCCGACCTGGAGGACGTCGTGCTCACCACCCGCTCCGGCTACGTCCTGGTCGCGGTCGTCCGCGGGAGTCCGGGGCCGAGGACCCGCTGCCACATCCAACTGCGGCTCGACCGGACCACCGGCAACCTCGCGCTCGCCCGGCGGGCGATCAGGCGGCTCGCCCGGCGGCTCGCCGCGGAGTCCACCGCCGAGCTCCTCGCGCTCGGACGCGCCCCCTCGGTCCCCATGCAGCGCCGCCGCGGCCACGGGCCGGACACGGGCGGCGCGCCGAGCACCCGCACCACCGCCGGGCTGCCGGTGCGGCAGCGCGACCCGGACCGCCCCGCGCGGGGGGCGGACGGCGTCAGGTGGACGCCGCCGGACCGCGCCACGCTGGAGCGCGTGCTGGGCGCCCTCCGGGGGCTGTACGCCTCTTCGCCGCGGGCCGGCGTCTCCGTCCTGCAGGCGGGGGTCGGGTCCTGATGGCTCGATCCTCCCGAGGCCGCGGCGGCGGGCTGCTCCGGGCATGGTGGCGCGCGTGGCGCGCGCCCGATGACCTTCCCGCACCACCACAGATGAATGGAGGGTTGGCAATGGCCGACATCGACACCGGGCTGAAAGAGATGATGTCCATCGACGGGGCCATCGGGGCGTCGCTGGTCGACTACGGCAGCGGCATGGCGCTGGGGTCGCTGGGCACGTCCAAGGACCTCGACCTCATGGTCGCCTCGGCCGGGAACACCGAGGTGGTCCGCGCGAAGCTGCGCACGATGGACCAGTTGGGCATCAAGGACAGCATCGAGGACATCCTCATCACGCTGGCGAACCAGTACCACCTGATCCGGCCGCTCACCAGCCGCAAGGGCAGCGGCCTCTTCCTGTACCTCGCCCTGGACCGCCACCGCTCCAACCTGGCGCTGGCCCGGCACCGGCTGCGGGGGATCGAGGCGACCCTGGACGTCTAACCGCCCGGCCGACGCGGTGACCGGGAGTACTGGAGAGGGACCGGTCACCGCGCTGACCGTCGCGCGGGGCCTGGCTGCCGGGCGCCGCCTCGCAGCCGGGGCGCGGAGCAAGCCCAGGGAACGAAGCCCGTACCGCGGCGGCGCGATGACGGAGTCGGCCGACAGCGGGTCGGCCACGGTCGAGGTCCCCTGCGAGTCCGCTTACGCCGAGTACAGGGTCGTCCTCCAGCATTACTGGGGGTCGGACTCGACCGGCCCCAGCGACCCGAGCGAGAGCTGCGAGGACAGCGACAACGTGAGGGATTGGGACCGCGTGATAGAGACCCCGAGGTACAACCTCTGCCTGGTACGCGTCCCCTGACCCTTCAGCCTTCGGCCCCGGACCAGCCCTGCTCAGGTAGGCCTTCGCCGAGACCACCGCGCCTACTCCCATACGGACCGGTGCGCGGCTGACGGCTTCCACGGCGGCCGGGACGCGCTGCCGCGGGGGCGGGGAGGCGTCGCCGAGAACGGTCAGCCCACGGACGAGCGGCCCATGATCCCGTGGCCGGTCGGTTCCCACTGAGCGGCACGCCCGCCAGCAGGACCGGCCGCTGCCGCACGGTCGCGGATCAGCCCATTGCCCCTCGCGGTCCTCTCCTGGCTGCTACCCCGTGCCACCCGCGCGGTGCTCTTCGCCGGAGGCCGGCGGAGCGGGAACAGCGGCCCGCTTCGGCGTCCCGGGCCGAGTCGGTGGCGGGCTTCTCTATCACATGGGCGGCGGTTTTCTTGGGCGATGGCCGAAGTCGGCCACGAGTCGAGTAATCCGCGCTGTTTCCCCGGTACGCAGTCGCGAGCTGCCGTAACAATGATCGTGATCGCAATGTGTGACGACTTCGTCACGTAGCGGTCGCTGTCCGGACGGCCGGAAACAACATGAGGTGCGACGTGCCGGTAGCTCCAGCTGGGCTCTCCAGGAACGGTGACGCGGGGCCGCCGACATGAGCATCGGCCGCCGCCGGGCGCTGCTGATCGCCGCCACGTCCCACACCGATCCCGTTCTCGCCGACCTGCCGGTGGCGCGTGCCGGGGCGCGGTCGCTGGACGCCGTGCTGCGCGCACACGGCCGGTTCGACGAGACGACGCTGCTGCTCGACCCCGACCGCGGTCGCGTGCAGGCGGCGGTGCGCTCCTTCCTGGCCGACTCCCGGCCCGACGACCTCCTGCTGCTCTTCTTCACGGGGTACGGGCTCGTGACCGGGGACGGCCGGCTCTTCCTCGCCGCCCGCGACACGGTGTCCCGGCGCCCCCGGCGCACCGCTGTCCCCGTCGGCCTGCTCGGCGACCTGCTGCGCGCCGCGCCCACCCCGACCGCCGCGGTGCTGCTCGACTGCCGCCATCGGACCGCCGGCGACCCCTCGGCGGCCGGCGCCCGGGCGGGATTGCCGGAGGTGGAACTGCGCCGTGAACTCCACGGCGTCGGCGTGGTCGTGTCGGCGGCGGAGCGTGATGCCACCACCGGCCGGCCGGACCCGCACCTGCCCGGCCGGCCGGACCCGCTCGGCCACGCGGACTGCGGCGTGCTCACCCTCGCGGCCGCCGCGGCACTGGCCGGAGCGGCCGAGGACCGCGACGGGGACGGCTGGATCGACGCCCGCGACCTCGTCGAGCACCTGTGTGCCGACCTCGGCCGGATCACCGGCCTGGGGCAGCCGGTGGCCCTGCGCTTCGGCGAGCACGACGGAGGGGCGGTCCGCCTGGTCCGCGGCCGGGGCGCGGGGGGACCGGAACGCGCCGGGACCGGCGCCCTCGTCGGCCACCTCGGTCCCGGGCGCGGCCCCAGCGCGCTCCCCGGACCGCCCGACGATGATCCCGCCCTACCCCTGGACGCCGCCCGCTGGCGCGCGCTGCTCGACTACCACGCGTGCTGCGTCCGCCGGGCGGCGGTGGTCCGGTCCTTCGCCGACCTGGACCGCGCGGGCGGGCATGTCTGCTGGCCGGCCGGTCCCGAGCCGCTGTTCAGCGGCGCCGACCCGCGGCCGGCGCTGGGGAGCGCCGCCGCCGACCTCGTCCGGGCGGCGGTGGAACGCGGCGAGACCGTCCGCTACGGATACCCCACGGTGCTGCTGGACCCGGCCGACCTGCCGGGGCTGCCCGATGCGGAGCTCCCGGCCGCCGGCCTCCTGGCGGCCCCGCTGTTCGTCGTGGACGTCGATGCCGACGCGGCCATCACGGGTCCGCGGCTGCGGGCGCTCTCCGCCCCCGTCGTCAACCCCGCGGTGCTGCGCGCGCTCGGCCACCCGGGGCGCACCGACTCCGTCGAACTGCGCGAGTGGCTGGCCGACGGAGCGGACGGCCCCGTGATAGCCGACCTCGCGTGCCGGACCCGGCGGCTGCTCGACGATCTCGGGATCGAGCCCGTCGACACGATCGACCCCGCGCGCCTGCGGGGCGGACTCGCCCGGTTGCCGCCCCGGCCCGGGGCCCGCAACGTCGCCCTGCTCTACCGTGCGGCGCCGCCGGCGGTCGCCGTCTCCGGTGTCCTCGCCGACCTGGCCTGCGACGAGGAGACGGGGCTTCGGGTGCAGCGCATCGGCGACACCGCGCTGGCCGCCCTCGCCGGTCCGCGCCCGGGGGGCGCCGACCCCGGAGCGCCCGTCGACACCCGCGGGCTCGGCGAGCCGCAGCGCGACGCGCTGCGGTCAGCGATGGCCGAAACCCTCACCGTGGTCGCCGGTCCGCCCGGCACCGCGGTGACCGGCCTGGCCGCGGCCGCCGTGCAGTCCGCCGTCGTCGCGGGGCAGAGCGTGCTCGTCGCCGCCCCGGACGCCTCGACCGTCGAGAGCGTCGCCCGCTCCGCCGACGTCGACGCGCGTCCGCTCGTGGTGCGCACCGGCGGGCCGCGGTACCGCGCCGCCGAGCCGCAGGTGCTCGCCGAACTCCTCGGACGCGAGCACGGCGGCGGCGATCCGGCGGTGCGCTACGCCAGCCTCCGCGAGGACTGGACCAGCTTGCGCACGGCCGAGCGGACCGTCGACGCGGTTGCCGCCCAGGAGCACGAACTCGCGCTGCTCGCGCGGGCGCGGTCCCGGCTGGCCGCCGCCGGATGGGATCCCGCGGCCGTGTTCGGCTCCACCCGGCGCTCTCCCGAGGAGTGGGCTCGCCGGGCCGGGCGCGCGTTCGGCCGCGGCGTGGCGGGCGCCCTGCGGCGCGCGGCCATCCGCCGCGGACTGGGCGTGCCGGCCGACCCGGCGAGTCTGGCGATGCTCGGCCGCGCCGCCCGCGCGGAGCACGACTGGCGGACGGCGATGGACCGCTGGCGCCGCAGCGCGGTGCCCGCGGATCCCGCCGCCAACCTCGACGCCGCCGCCGGCTGCCACCGGCTGTCCAGCCTGGACTGCCTGAAGGCCGCGGTGGCCAGCAGGATCGAGGGCGGCCGGCAGGCCATCGCCAACCGGCTGCACAGCCTGAACTGGCACGGGGCGAGGAGCTGGGCCGGGTTCCCGTGGCTGCTGACAGCCGTCCCTGCGTGGGCGACCACCACCGCAGGGGCCCGAGCCCTCCCACCGGAGGCCGGGCTGTTCGACCTGGTCGTCCTGGTGGACGCCGGAAACTGCCCGGTGGCCGAGGCGCTGCCGCTGCTGTACCGGGCCAAGCGCGCGCTGGTCGTCGGCGATCCGCGCCGGGGGACGTCGCCAGCCGGCCCCGAACCCGAGGAAGAACTGCGGTACCGCCAGGCCGCCCGGCTCGGCGAGCGCTGGCTGACCGAGCGGGCGCTGCGCGGTACCGGCGACTCCGGTTACCACGCCTGCGCCGCCGCCCTGGCCGCCACCGGGCGGCCCGTGCTGTGGCTGGACGAGCACGACGGCCGGCACCCCCGGCTCGCCGCGCTCGCCGACCGGCACTTCTACGGCGGGCGCTCCACCGCCCCGGCCGCTCGCACCCACCACCCGGCCCCGCGCGGCCGGGTGGTGGAGTGGCGCGATGTCGTGGGCGGCTGCGCGCGCACCGTCGGCCGGTCCTGCGTCAACCCGGAAGAGGCCCATGAGGTCGCCGCGGCGGTGCGGGCCCTCGACGCCGCTCTGCCGGCCGGTGCCGCCATCGGTGTGGTGGCGCCGTACCGTTCGCAGCGGACGCTGCTGAGCCGGCTCGTCGAGCACGCGGGCCGCCGCCGGGAGGTCCGGGTGGGCGCGGCCGAGGCGTTCCGCGGCGAGTGGGACGTCATGGTGCTCTCGCCCACCATCTGCGCCGGCGCGCCGGCCGACCTGGCGCGTCGCGCGACCGAGTGCGCCGACGCGTGGCACGCCGTGCTCACGCGGGCGAGCCGGCGGGTGGTCGTGGTGGGCGACGCCGCGTTCTGGTCGGCGTGCGGGGGCCTGCCCGCCGAACTCTGCGCCGAGGGGCTGATCGGCGGGACCGCTCCCGGCCGGGGAGCGGTGGCCGGCGCACCGGCCTGGCCGCCGGCCGACCGCGGGGCCGCCCGGCGGCGGCGCGATCCCGCACGGCAGTCGCTGCTGGACGCGCTGCGCAGCATGTCCGACGAGGTGACGGAGGACGTGTCGGCGGGCGGCCACCACGCCGACCTTCGGGTGCGCACCCCGCACGGGACCACGCTGGTCGTGGTGGACCGGTCCGGCTCCGGCCGCGAACTCCGCCGGCTGCTCGGCCGGTGCGTCCAGCTCCACCGGTCGGCGGGCGAGCCCGTCGTCCGCGCCCCCGCCTGGCGCTGCCTGCACGATCCGGACGGTATGGCCAAGGAGATCCTGAACGCGGGCGCGTGAGGCCGTCACGCACCGCGAGTGGGCCCGACCGCGGGGGCGGCGGCCGCCGTGACCGCATCGAGCGGCGGGCTGGGGGCCCTGCCGGGGCCGGCGCCGGGTCCGTCCCGGGGGCCGTCACTGCGGGTGCTGGTCGGAGCCGCCGGAGGCGTTGCGCGCGGGAGCGGCCGCCGTCGCTCGGTGCCGTGCCGGCGCGCCGCGCCCGCTCTGCCACTAGGCCCGGGAGGCCCGTCTCCGAGCCGCCGGTGTTGCGGGTCGTCGGTCCGATGAAGATCGGCGGGGATGGAGCGCGGATGGAAACCCGTGTGGGCCAGCGCCCGTTCCCCGATGACCGGCGCCTCGTGCGTTCCGTAGTTGTCCAGCACTGGATGCACACCAAGCCCAGGCGGTGTCCTCGGTCGATCCGGTTCATGGATTTCCGGAACTCGCCGTCGCGGTGCTCGCGGTGGTGGGAGGAGATCACCGTGCCCGATGCCATATCCAGGGCCGCGAACAGGGCGGTCGCCTTCAGCCCGGATGTCGTCTCGGCGGCCCGGCGCCGCGTGCGTCATCGGCAGGACCGGCGCGGGCCGGTTCAGGGCCTGGACACGGGATTCGTCGTCCACGCACAGCACCAGCGCCGTATCGGGGGATCCGGGTACCGGCCGGTGACAGCGTGGACCTTCTCGACGAAGAACGGATCCGTGGAGATTTCCATCCATCGACGAGATGCAGTCTGAGTCCGAGGGCAACGCCAGCCGCGTGGGATGGCGGTCTGGCTGGGCACGTTCCTCGGGGCCCGGATCCGCCATGCGGGGCACCATATTCGGATTGCCATCGAATTAACGACTCAGAACACTGGATCGTTGATGCGGGTCGGGCTGCGGGGCGGTGGCTGTCGGGGGTCACCGGTCGGTTGTCGGCGGAACGCGGTGTCTGGTCCCCGGACCCGCTGGTGGGTGCGGGCGGCCGTCCTTCGCTCGTGCGGGCGGCACGGCGGGCCGGGCCCGGCGGGTTCGGCGACGTCCAGAGGGACGCGGCGCTCGCCCCGAAAAACGCCAGGAGAGATCCGCGCGCACCAGCGGCCGGCGGATCGCGGCTGCCGGGCCGGGATGGGACGCGGCGTGCCCGGCCGCGTGCGGGGCGCGGCGAAGGGCCGCTGGGAGGTGCGCCGGCTCCGGGCGGGGGCGGCTGGAGGGCAGCCGCCGCCCGCCGTGCCGTGCGCCCGTCCGCGATGGCGGGGCGCGGCGTCGCGGGGCAGCGCTCGATGGGCCGGGCGCCGCCCCGCGGGCGGAGGTCAGGCCGCGTCGAGGTCGGTCTCCAGCAGGGTGGCCAGTTCGTCCAGCTTCGCCTGGGCGTTCTCGCCCTCGGCCTCCAGGACGACCTTGTCGCCGTTGACGGCGCCGAGGCTCATCACGGTGAGCAGGCTGCGGGCGTCGACCGGGGTGCCGCCCGACTTGGCGATGGTCACCGCCAGGCCGGTCGCGGTCGCGGCCTGCACGAAGAGGGCGGCCGGGCGGGCGTGCAGACCGACGGAGGAGCCGATCGTGGCGGTGCGCTGGGGCATGGGATCTCCTTGTTCTCTGGACGAGCGCATGCTCGGTGACGTGGTCACAGGGGGGAGGGAACGGTCACACCCCGGCCGGGGTGGTGGCGTCGCTCCGTGCGTCGGCGGCCGTGGAGCGGCGGCCGAGACTCTTGAGGAGGCACACGCCCAGGGCCGTCACGGCGGTGCCGGCCAGTAGGGCGAGTAGGAACAGCAGCGGGTGGCCGATCAGGGGGGTCACCCAGATGCCGCCGTGCGGGGCGCGCAGTGTCGCTCCGAACACGGCGACCAGGCCACCCGTGACGCCGGAGCCCACCATCAGCGCGGGGATCACCCGCAGGGGGTCGGCCGCGGCGAACGGGATCGCGCCCTCGGTGATGAACGAGGCGCCGAGCAGCCACGCCGCCTTGCCGTTCTGGATCTCTCCCGGCGTGAACAGCCGCGCGCGCAGGAGGGTGGCGAGCGCGAGGCCGAGCGGCGGCGTCATGCCGGCCGCCATCGCGGCGGCCATGACCGTGAACTCCACGGCGTCGGGGTTCGCCGACGCGCCGGCCGCTGCCAGGCCGGCGGTGGCGAAGGTGTAGGCGACCTTGTTGACCGGGCCGCCCATGTCGACGGCCATCATGAGCCCGATGAGGGTGCCCAGCAGCACCAGGCTGCCGCCCGACAGGGACCCCAGCCAGCCGTTGAGGCCGTCCATGAGGGCCGCCAGCGGCCGGCCGAGCACGACGAACATCGCCAGGCCGGTCCCGAACGAGGCGACCAGCGGCGTGACCACCACGGGCATGACGCCGCGGACCGCGGCCGGTACCGGCAGCCGGGTCAGGCCCAGGGCGAGGAAGCCGGCGAGGAAACCGGCGACCAGGCCGCCGAGGAAGCCCGCGCCGACCGTCACCGACACCGCCCCGCCGAGGAAGCCCGGCACCAGCCCGGGCCGGTCGGCGATGGCGAACGCGATGAATCCGGCCAGCACCGGGACCAGGAAGGCGAAGACGGCCGAACCGGTGAGGAAGAGCAGCGCGCCCCAGTCGTGCGCCGAGGCGGCGTTGAAGCCGCTGACGATATCGTCCGGCTGCGCCTCGTTGATCTGGTAGCCGCCCACCATGAAACCGAGCGCGATGAGGATGCCGCCGGCGGCCACGAACGGGATCATGTAGGAGACGCCGGTCATCAGCCACTGGCGGACCCGGGTCCCGGCTCCGCCGCGCGCCGTGACCTTGGTGGCCGGTGCCGGCGGGCCATCGGCAGCGGCGGCGGTCGCGCCGCCGTCCGGCTCACCGCCCGCGACGGGAGCGCCTTCGGCGGCGTCGCGCGCCGCCTCCTCCGCCGCGGCGAGCACCGCGGCGGCGTCGTTGATCGGGGCCTTCACACCGACGTCCACGAACGGCTTGCCGGCGAACCGCTCCCGGCCGCGTACCTCCAGGTCCGCGGCGTAGACGACGGCGTCGGCCGCCGCGATGACGTCCGGTTCCAGCGGGGTCGAGCCGGCCGCGCCCTGCGTCTCCACGTGCATCTCGTGTCCAGCCGCCCGGGCCGCCTGCTCCAGGGCCTCGGCCGCCATGTAGGTGTGCGCGATGCCGGTGGGACACGACGTGATCGCCACGAATTTCACGACACCACCACCTCCCGCGTGACGGTGTCGGCGATCTCGGCGGCGTCGCGGGCATCGAGCAGCGCGGAGCGGAACTCGGCGTGCACGAGTCTGCGGGCCAGCGCGGCGAGGATGCGCATGTGGTCGGCATCGCCGCCGGTCGGGGCGGCGATGAGGAAGACCAGCGTCGCGGTGCCGTCCGGGCCCTGGAAGTCCACTCCGGCGGGGCAGCGGCCGACCGCCAGGCTGGGAACGGTGACATGGGCGGAGCGGGCGTGCGGCAGGCCGACCCGTCCGGGCAGCCCCGTGGGCATCTGCGACTCGCGGGCGCGCACGTCGGCGAGGAAGCCGTCCAGGTCGGTGACGCGGCCGGCCTTGTGCAGCAGCGCCGCGAGCTGCCGGGTGGCGTCCTCGCGGTCGGCGGCGGCGAGGCCGGGGAGGACGAGGTCGGCGGTGATCAGACGCGGAGTCGACTCGCTCACGTCAGTGCTCCTTCGAAAAGCGCTCTCGGCGGTGCGGTGCACGCCGCGACCGGCCTCCGCCGCCGGGACGGGGCCGCGTGCGGGTGGGAGCCGGGGCAGGCCGGGCCGGCCCCGCCGGATCGCGCCGCGGACAGCTGGTCGGCGGCCGGGTGGCGGGGCGGACGGCCGGTCACGGGGTCACAGTTCCTTGATGACGAGTGCCGGGTCGGGCTCGGCGACCACCTCGACGGCCGACTCGTCGATGTCGTCGGGCCCGGGGACGGTGGTGCCGGGCAGCGCGACCGCCGCCGTGCCCCACGCGACCGCGCGGCGCAGCCGCTCGGGCGCTTCCGAGTCCGCGTACAGGTAGCCCGCGAGTGTGCAGTCGCCCGCCCCCACGGTGCTGCGCGGCGTCACTCTCGGACTGCCGGCCCACCAGCTGTGCTGGCGGTCCACCAGCAGGGCTCCGTGTCCGCCGAGGGTGACGAGCACGGTCTCGTTCCCCCAGGACAGCACCTCGCGGGCGCCGCCGATGACGTCTCCGATGGTGGGCAGCTCCCGGCCCAGCAGTTCCGCGAGCTCCTCGTGGTTCGGCTTGAGCAGCGCGAAGGAGCCGGCGAGCGCGGCCACCTCCAGGGGCGCGCCCGAGGTGTCCAGCGCCACCGGCACGCCGAGCGCGCTCGCACGCGCGGCGATCCGCACGTAGAAGTCGCCGGGCGCACCCACCGGCAGGCTGCCGCTCGCGACCAGCCAGGAGGGCTGGCAGGCCAGGGCGGCGTCAGTGGCGGCGAGCAGGGCGTCGACCTCGGCTTCGCTGAGGCTGGGGCCGGCGAGGTTGAGCTTGGTGGTGGTGCCGTCGGCCTCGGCGACGGTCAGGTTGGAGCGGGTGGTCGCGGCGACCGGAACGGTGACCGCGTTGACGTCGTGCTCACGGAGCAGGGCGAGCAGCTGGTCGCCGTCGGCGCCGCCGGTGGGCAGGACGGCGGTGGTGGCGGAGCCGTGGCTGCGCAGGGCGCGGGAGACGTTGACGCCCTTGCCGCCCGCCTGGGAGTGGGAGGCGAGGACGCGTAGCACCTCGCCCCGGGTGAGGGCGGAGATCTCCAGGGTGCGGTCGACGCTGGGATTGGGGGTGATGGTGACGATCATGCAAGCTCAATCCGGGGTCCGGCCGCGGTGATCGCCTCGGCCAACTCGCTGTCCAGTTCCGTGTCGGAGATGACGGTGTCGACGGCGTCCAGCGCGGCCACGTGCGCGGACGCCTCCCGGCCGAACCCGCCGTGCTCGGCGAGGACGACGGTGCGGCGTGCCGCAGCGAGCAGGCAGCGCTTGACCTGTGCCTCCTCGGGGTCGGCGGAGGTCAGGCCGAGGTCCGGCGTGATGCCGTCGACCTCCAGGAACGCCACGTCCACGAGCATGTCGTCGACGTCGCGGGCGGCCCACGGCCCGACCGTGGCGGGTGAGCGGCCGAGGACCCGGCCGCCGAGGACGTGCAGGTGGATCCCGGGCCGCGTCGCCACCACCAGGGCGACCCGCAGGGAGGGGGTGACGACGGTGAGGTCGCGGTCCTGGGGGAGCAGTTCGGCCAGTCGCACCGTGGTGGCGCCCGCGCCCAGGATGACCGCTCCGGTGGCGGGGAGTTCGGCCAGCGCGGCGCGGGCGATGCGCTCCCGCGACGCGGAGGACGCGTCCCGCTCGTCACCCGGTGCGGTGCCGGCGGGCGACGGCCACGTCCGCTCCACCGGCATGGCGCCGCCGTGCACCCGGCGCAGTACGCCGTGGCGTTCCAGCGTCGCCAGATCGCGGCGGATGGTCTCCGGGGTCACTTCCAGGGCCTGGGCGAGCCGCCGCACATTGATGCGGCCGCGTTCCCGTGCCCGCGTCAGGATCTCCTGGTGTCGCTCGGGCGCGTACAACTCCGCGTTCACCTCCGTTCGCTGTCCGGTTGGCTGGTGATTAAAGTCCGTATGTATCTGAATACGTTTGTTTGTGTGATATGTCAACAGAACCGGGCAAGATAGACGAGTTTTCTCGCTTCCGGAGACAGGTTTCCGGCGTCGGCGCACCGCTTCGGAGGGGGACCGCCCTTTCGGTGGAGAACCGGCCCGGTTCGCCGGTTGGCCCCGGATCCGCGCTCCTGGCCGGCGCCGGACCGGCCGCCCGCTCGACCCGCATCCGCCGATAGAGTTCGGTGCGGCCCGGTGGGCACGAAACACCGCCGCGGCCGGGAAAGCGCGGGGAGGGATCGGTGCCCGAGGGCCACACGCTGCATCGGCTGGCGGCGTACTTCGCCGAGAACTACGGCGGTCGGCGGCTGCGGGTCTCCAGCCCCCAGGGGCGCTTCGCTGACGGCGCACGCCTGCTCGACCGGCGTGCGCTCGTCGAGAGCGAGGCGCACGGCAAGCAGCTTTTCCTCGGGTTCGACTCCGGCTCCTGGCTGCGGGTGCACCTCGGCCTGTACGGCGCGTGGACCTTCGGAGACGCGGCGGGCGAGCGCAGCCTGGGCGCGCCGAGGGCCGAGGGCGCCGGTGAACGCGCGCTGGAGCGGGACGAGGAGGGCTTCGTCGTGCCGCCCGCGCCGGCCGGCGCGGTGCGCGCCCGCTTCGTCAGCTCCACGGGGTGGGCCGACCTGCGCGGGCCGTCCGCCTGCGTGGTGCTGACCGCGGCGGAGAAGGAGGCCGCGCAGGCCGCGCTCGGTGACGACCCGCTGCGCGCCGACGCCGACCCCGACCGGCCGTGGCGCACGATCCAGCGCTCCCGGACCACGATCGCGGCCCTGCTGATGCGCCAGGACGTCATCGCCGGTGTCGGCAACATCTACCGGGCGGAGTCGCTGTTCCGCGCCGGCATCGACCCCTACCGCCCGGGCCGCGACCTCACCCGCGAGCAGTGGGACGCCCTCTGGGCCGATCTGGCCGGACTGCTGCGGGACGGGGTGCGGGACGGCCGCATCATCACCACCCGTCCGGCGGACCGCTCGGACCCCGGCCCGGGGCCGGTGCCGCGTTCGGAGGCGTTCTACGTCTGCTACCGGACCGGCGAGCCCTGCCGGGTGTGCCAGGCGGAGATCCGCTCCGCCGAGCTGGCGGGCCGGACCCTCTACTGGTGCCCCAAGTGCCAGCCGTCCTGACTCCCGCGCCCGGGAGACGTCCCGAGCCACGTTCCGATTGCGGATCACTATCTCTTCCGTGAACCTCCGTGGCACTTCCCGCCGCACCGGGCGTGGCCGCTCACGGTCCCGTCTAGCGTGATCACCGGACGACGACCGGACCCGGCGCTGCGCCGGGCGGCCCGACCAGGGGAGCAGGCGATGGACAGCGGTGGCGGAGAGTTCGGGCGGCTGTACGTCGTCCGCGACGGCGACCCGCGGGCGAGGACCGTGCGCATCCCGAGGGCCGACACCTGGTACGTGGACCCGGTGCACTCGACGATCGGGTTCGCGGCCGGGATGCAGGACCTGGTGCGGATCCGCGGCCGGTTCGGCAAGGTGTCCGGCGTCGTGTGGATCGCGGACAACCCCGAGCGAAGCTCGGCCAGCGTGACCGTGGAGACGGCGAGTATCGACACCGGCATCGAGCGCCGGGACAACCACCTCAGATCTCCGGACTTCCTGGACGCGGCGCGCTTCCCCACGATGACGTGGCAGGGCCACCGGGCCGAACCCACCGAAGACCCCGAGGTGTGGGTGTTCCACGGCGACCTCACCCTGAAGGAGGTCACCCGGCCGGTACCGCTGGTCGGGCGCTTCCTCGGCGAGCGGCCGTACCCCTTCGGTGACGCGGCGCTCGCCAGTTTCACCGGATCGGGGCGGCTGGACCGGTTCGACTTCGGCATCGACACCTTCCCGCCACTGCCCGGGATGAAGCTGTTCGTGGGACGGCACATCGAGATCGAGCTCGACGTCGCCCTGATCAACACCGACATCCGGTTCTTCACCGAGCGCTTCCTGGCCGGCAAGCGCTCGACCATCGACCAGCGCTGAGCGGCCCCCGCGGCCGGGACCGGTCCCCGCCGCGGGGGCACGGGTCACTCGGCCGCGCTGCGCGCGACCAGCAGTTCCGCCTTCTCGATGGCGTTGGCCCTGGTCAGCGCCTCGGCCGTGCTGGTGCTGGAGCCGCCGAACTGCCGGACCGCCGCGTAGTAGATGTTCGCGACGCCGCGGCACGTCGAGCTGCTGCCGCAGACGGAGTACATGTCGTCGCGGAAGTTGTTGTCGATGCGCAGGCGGTTCTCCTCGGTGAACCGCGACTGGAGCTTGTAGTTGCGGTACCCGAAGTCGTGCCGGTGGCAGCTGCTGGTGAAGTCGTAGCCGATCGGCTGGTCGGGTGACCAGCTGCAGGCGTCGGAACTCCAGTCGAGCTGGTCGGCGTAGGGCTGCTGGGCGCGTATGGAGCTGAACTCCGCCAGCGACCGGCTGTACAGGTAGTCGTCGGTCACGGCCTGGAGCTGAGCGGGCGGCAGCGCGGCGTGCGCCACGCCGGTTCCCAGCAGCGAGAGCAGGCCGACCAGCGTGACCGCGAAGAAGGAGCGGACGAGGCGTCGAGCGGGGGGACGCATCCGGGGGGATCCCTTCGTGCCAATGAGATGTGACCCCTGAGTAATACGCCAAGAACGTAGCGTACGGAAGGGGGAGCCGTCGAACCGCGGGCTGCCGGAACGGGGCGGGGCGGCGAACCCGGAGTAACGCCGCCGTGCGGCCCGCGAGCGCGCCGCGGCGGCGGGGCCGCCACCCACCAGGCACACGGGTCCGCCGACCCGCTGGCCCACCCCCGCCGCGACCGGCGCGGACCGGCGGTGCGCCGAGCACGGGGACAGCGTCTTGTGGCCGGCAGGACACATCCCGCGGTGCGCTGGAGACCTCGGCCGATACGGGGAGCGGCCCGCCCCTGGGCGCCCGACGCGCGCGCCTCCCTGTCCCGCCGGCGGGCAGGCGCCGCGCAGTCGGTCCCCTGGCGGGGCAATGCCGTTCACCGGCCGCCGCGGCCCGCACCAGCAGGTGCGCGGTCCGTGGCGGAGGGGGCGGCGGCGACTGGCGCGGATCGGCGCAGGGGGAGGGACCGCGAGTGGCCGGGTGCGCGTGCGGCCGCGGGACCGGGCCGGCCGTCGCGGGCTGGAGGAGCGCTGCCGGGGCTCGTAGGATGCCCGCGTGACGATCCGGATCGCGGTTCTCGACGACTACCAGGACATCGCCCGCCGCTTCGGCGACTGGCACCGGCTGCCCGACGGGGTCGAACTCACGGTGTTCACCGACCATGTTGATGACCCCGAGGCCCTGGTGGCCCGGCTGGCACCGTTCACGGTGGTGTGCGCGATGCGGGAGCGCAGCCCGTTCCCGCGTGCCGTGCTGGAGCGGCTGCCCGAACTCCGGCTGCTGGTGACCACCGGGATGGCGAACGCCTCCATCGACATGGCCGCCGCCCGTGAACTGGGTGTCACCGTGAGCGGGACCGGCGGTGCCCCCGCCGCGACCGCGGAGTTGACGTGGGCGCTCATCCTCGCCCTGCTGCGCCGGGTGCCGGCTGAGGACCGGGCCGTCCGCGCGGGCGGCTGGCAGCACACGGTGGGTGTCGACCTCGCCGGCCGGACGCTCGGGATCGTCGGCCTGGGCCGCCTCGGCTCCCGGGTGGGCCGGGTGGGGGCGGCGTTCGGCATGACGGTGCTCGCCTGGAGCGCCAATCTCACCGCCGAACGCGCGGAGCGGGAGGGCGCGCGGCCGGTGGGCCGGGAGGAACTGCTGCGCGCCTCCGACGTGGTCACCCTGCACCTCAAACTGAGCGACCGCACCCGAGGGCTGATCGGGCGGCGGGAGCTGGAGCTGATCGGCCCGGACGGCTACCTGGTCAACACCTCGCGCGGCCCCATCGTGGACGAGGGCGCGCTGCTCGACGCCCTCACCTCCGGCGGAATCGCCGGGGCGGCGCTCGACGTGTACGCGACCGAGCCGCTCCCCCCGGACCACCCGCTGCGCACCGCGCCGAACACGGTGCTCACCCCCCACATCGGCTACGGCACGCAGGACACCTACGACATCTTCTTCCGGGAGACCGTGGCAGACGTGCTGGCGTTCCTCGGCGGCGCGCCGGTGCGGGTCCTCAACTGAGCCTGCTCCTGCCGCCCGCCGGTGCCCGGGCGTGACCGGGCGGGCCGGCCCGGCACCCGCCCGCGCCAGGGTGCCAGCGCCGCGCCCGCGCCAGCGCGCGGACCAGTGGAACAGGCGGACCGCGAGTGCGGGAGACGGCAGATGGCACGTGCGGAGCTGAGCAGGCGCGGGTCCGGCAGAGCTCTGGGGGCCGCCGGGCTCGGCGCGGTCCTCGGCGGGGCCGCCGGGGGAGCGACCGCGCGGGCCGACGAGCGCACCTGGCGCACCACGGGAACGGCGGTGTCGGCGCTGCGCGGCTTCGACGACGCGATGCGCACGTTCATGCGGGAGCGGGGAATCACGGCGGGCCAGCTCGCGGTCACCTGGCGGGGGCGGCTGGTACTCGCGCGCGGCTACAGCTGGAGCACCGGCCCGGGCCTGGACGTGCAGCCCACCTCGCTGTTCCGGATCGTCAGCGTCTCCAAGCCGGTGACGGCCGCCGCGCTGGTCCGGCTGGTCCAGGACGGCGAGCTCGACCTGTCCGCGCCGATCACGTCGGTCCTCGACCTCGCGCCGCCGCCGGAAGGCACCGCCGGCCCGCGGCTGCCGGAGGTCACGCTGCGCCGGCTGCTCCGGCACACCGGGGGCTGGGACCGCGACGCGTCCGGCGACGTGATGTTCGCCGACGCCTCGATCGCCCGCGCGCTGGGGACCTCCCTGCCGGTGGAGCGCCCCGACATCATGAGCTACGCCACGGGCCGCCGGCTGGACCACGCCCCCGGAACCACCTACGCCTACAGCAACTACGGCTACCTCCTGGCCGGCCGGGCGATCGAGCAGGCCAGCGGGAAGAGCTACGCCGACCACGTCCAGGAGGCGGTCCGCGGTCCGGTGGGCATCACCCGGACGCGGCTGGGCCGCATGGCCGAGGAGCACCGCGCCGCCACCGAGGTGCCCTACGTGTCGCGGTACACCGGGACGACCGTGCTGGACTCCTCCGGTGCCACGGTGGCCGCCCCCTACGGGCGGTGGAACCTGGAGAACATGGACGCCCACGGCGGCTGGCTGGCCTCGGCGGTGGACCTGGTGCGGTTCGCCACGATCTTCGACGGCTCCGGCACCGGCGTGCTCGACGCGACGTCGGTCGCGCGGACGTTCGCCGAGCCGGAGACCGTGATCAACGGCAACGGCTCGTACCACGGCCTGGGCTGGAGCGTGCGGGCGACCTCGGGCGGCACCGGGCGCAACACCTGGCACACCGGGAGCCTGGACGGCACCTACACGATCCGGGTGCGCACCTACCACGAAATGAGCTGGGCCGCGCTGTTCAACCAGCGCGACGACGCGTCCGGCCTGAGCTACCCGAGTATCGACGGCGCCCTGTGGACCGCCGCCGGCGAGGTCACCTCGTGGCCGGACCGGGACGAGTCCCCCCAGCACCTCGGCTGATCCGGCGCGGCCGCCCGCCGCCGAACGCCCGCTCACGGCAGCACCACGATGCCCTGGGCGATGCCGACCGGGGTGAGGTCGTCGGGGACGTCGGACTCGACGACCACCGCGACCGGCCCGGGGACGGGCGCCAGTTCCGCGCCGGCCGGCTCGAAGGCCACCCGGCCGGCGGCGACCCGCGCCCGGCGGCCGTCCAGCAGGACCGGCCGGCCGGCCTCGAAGCCGCCGTGCTCGGCCACGGCGTTCTCCAGCGTGGGCGGCACCGCGCCGCCCTCGTAGACGGTGATGCGGACACGGGCGCCGTCGGCGAAGTCGTAGCCGCGCCGCACGCCCCACAGACGTCCGGTGTCGAACAGCGACTCGCGGCGGACCCGGGGCACGAGGCCCTCGCGGACCATCTGGACGCAGTAGGAACGCACATGGCCGCGGACGGCCCCGCCGTCGCATTCGATGCCGGCCGTGCCGGAGGGCGGGCCGCCGTCGGCGTGCGCGGGTTGGGCGGGTCCGCCCGCGGTGATGAGGACGAGGGCGACCGTCGGGAGGACGCACCCCAGCACGCGGACGGGGCTGGACGACGGCGGCGACGGCGGGCGGCGACGGCGTACGGGGGGCATGGCGGCTCCTTGCTCGGCGATGGGACCCGGGGCTGCGGGCGGTCCGCCGCGGACGGCGGGCCGGTGCTGGAGGCCGTTCGGAGACGGTGGCCGGACTGGGGCTCTCGGGCACGGGGGCGCTACGGCCGATCCAACTCCTCCAGTCTCGATTCGGGGTGGAGACGGGGAAAAGCGGAGTTCCGCGGCTGTGGACAACGCTTGTCCGACCGGAGCCGGCGGTGCCGGGGCGGAGGGACCGGCATGGAAAGCCTACTTATTTGGTATGTTTCACGGGTTAAGTCGGAAAAGAGGTGTAAGGAGGTGTGTGAAGGTGCAAGCGGTACCTCCGGCGGCCGACGCGGCCGCCGACTCCGCGGTACCGGGCGGGGCCGGCCGGCCGCTGCTCACCGTGGAGCGGGTGGCCATCGGCTACCACCAGCCGCAGGGGTACGTGCCCGCTGTGGGCGAGGCCGACTTCGCGGTCCGGCAGGGGGAGAAGGTCATCCTGCTCGGCCCGTCCGGCTGCGGCAAGTCCACCCTGCTCAAGGCGGTCGCCGGCTTCCTGCGGCCGGACTCCGGCCGCATCGTGTTCGACGGCCGCGACGACCTGGAGCCCGGTCCGGACCGCGCCGTCGTCTTCCAGGAGCTCGACCAGCTCCTCCCGTGGCGCACGGTCGTGGGCAACGTCGCCTACGCGCTGCGCGCCACCGGCACACCCCGCGCCGCCGCCCGGCGGCAGGCTGAGGAGCAGTTGGCGCTCATGGGGCTGGACCACGCCCTCGACCGCTACCCGCACCAGCTCTCCGGGGGGATGAAGCAGCGGGTGGCCATCGCGCGCGCGTTCGCGCTGGCGCCCCGGATGCTGCTCATGGACGAGCCGTTCGGCGCGCTGGACGCGCAGACCCGCGGTCGGCTGCAGCACGAACTCGCCGCCCTCGCCCGCCGCACCCGGGCCAGTCTGCTGTTCGTCACGCACAGCATCGACGAGGCGATCCTGCTCGGCGACCGGGTGATCGTGCTCGGCGGACGGCCCTCCGGCGTCCGCGACGACGTCGACGTGTCGGGGCTGGAGCAGCCGGACGCGGAGGGCTTCGCCGAGGCCCGGCGGCACCTGCGCGGACTGCTCGCCTCGGAGGAGGAGGGATCCGAGCATGGCGTCTTCGACTAGCCCGCCCCGCACGGCGCGGGGGAGCGGCGGCCCCGAAGCCCGCGGTCCCGCCGGGCGGGCGCCCGCCCGGCGCGACCGCCGTCGCGGCGCGGGCCCGTGGTCCCGACTGCCCACCGTGCTCCGCCGCGCCCTGCTCTTCGCGGCCCTGGTGGGCGTCTGGCAGCTCTACGTGGTCGTCGCCGACGTCAGCCCGCTGGTGTTCTCCTCCCCGTGGGAGGTCGCCGTCGCGCTCGCCGAGGGGTGGGGCAGCGGCGCGCTCGTGGGACCGACGCTGACCACGCTGCGCATCCTTGGGCTGGGCATGGCGATCGGCATGGCCCTGGCCCTCGCCCTCACCGCCCTCGCGGTCGCGACGAAGGCCGGCGACGACGTGCTGTCGCTGCTCACCGCCATGATCAACCCGCTGCCGTCCGTCGCGGTGCTGCCGCTCGCCATGCTCTGGTTCGGCCTCAACGAGACCGCGCTGGTGTTCGTGGTCGCCAACGCGGTGCTCTGGCCGCTCGCCGTCAACCTGGGCACCGGGTTCCGCACCGTGCCGCAGACCACGCTGATGGTCGGGCGCTCCCTCGGGCTGCGCGGCTGGCGGCTGATCCGCGACGTGCACCTGCCCTCCGCCCTGCCCGCCACGGTCGCCGGAATCAAGACCGGCTGGGCGTTCGGCTGGCGGACCATCATCGCCGCGGAGCTCGTGTTCGGCGTCGCGGGCGCCCAGGGCGGTCTCGGCTTCTTCATCAACAACGCCAGGTTCTACCTCGACATCCCCGACGTCTTCGCCGGACTGGTCACGATCGCCGTCATCGGGATCGCCCTCGACCTGCTGTTCTCGGTCCTCGAACGGCAGACCGTCGTCCGGTGGGGCATGAAGCAAGGAGCAACGACATGAGCCGTGGTCCCGGACGCCGCGACGTCCTCCGCAGCGGGCTGGGCGTGCTGCTCGGCGCCGCGGTCGTCGGCCCGCTCTCGGCGTGCGGCGGGTCCGGCGGCGCGGGCGGCGACCGGCGGATCGCCATCGCCTCCGGCTACGGCCTGAGCTTCGCGCCACTGATCATCATCCAGAGCCAGGGCTGGCTGGAGGAGGAGCTTCCCGACCACACGGTCGAGTGGAAGGTCCTCAGCGGCGGTTCGGCCAGCCGGGACGGGCTGCTCGGCGGCAGCCTCGAACTGGGCACCAGCGGCCAGGCCCCCTTCCTCCAGGCGTGGGCGAGCGGGGTGCCGTGGCGGGTGGTCACGGCGCTGAACAACATGCCGCTGTGGATGGTGGCGCTGGACGACCGGATCCAGAGCCTGGACGACATCACCGAGTCCGACCGGATCTCCTCGCCGCAGCCCGGCTCCATCCAGGCCATGGTGCTGGCCAAGGCGGCGCAGGACCGGTACGGCGACCCCGGCCGGTTCACGCGGAACATGGTCGCGATGCCGCATCCCGACGCGCTCCAGGCCCTGCTGAGCGGCCAGATCGCCGCGGCCGTGACCGCGCCGCCGTCGCAGTACCAGGCGGTCGAGCAGGGTGCGCGGATCCTGCTGGACAGCTACGAGGTGTTCGGCGCCCCGCACGGCTTCAACGTCGTCACGGCGCTGGAGGACTACGCCGAGGACAACCCCGACGTCATCGCGGCCGTGCACGCCAACGTGGCCCGTGCCAACGAACTCATCAACAGCGACCCGGCCCGGGCGGCCGGCATTCTCGCCGAGGCGGAGGACGGCGACGTCACCGCCGAACAGTACGAGGACTACCTGACCCGCGAGGGGACCGAGTTCACCACCACCCCGCAGGGGCTGGAGGCCCTGAGCTCCTTCATGAGCGAGATCGGCGAGATCGACACCACCCCCGGCGGCTGGACGGACCTCGTCTTCGACACGGTGGCGGAGGAGGCGGGCAGCTAGATCGTTGATGGGATTTTGTTGAACCGGCTGCGGGCATGGCGAAGGGCGCCCACGATCGATGTGTGACCAACAACCTGGACGCCCTTCTCACCGC
>NZ_QEIO01000437.1 GCF_003336425.1 Marinitenerispora sediminis
GCCCAAGCCCCGCAGGCGCGGGGATGAACCGGACTTCTCGACGGGCGGCCCCGACGGCGGCCTCCAAGCCCCGCAGGCGCGGGGATGAACCGACCGCGTCGCGCCATCAGGCCGCCACCTCGGCCCAAGCCCCGCAGGCGCGGGGATGAACCGCGGCGCCTGTGGCCGCTCATGCGCGATGGCCACCAAGCCCCGCAGGCGCGGGGATGAACCG
>NZ_QEIO01000438.1 GCF_003336425.1 Marinitenerispora sediminis
AACTCCGCCAGCCGCATCGCGACGCTGCCGGTGGGGAAGCGCACCCGTGCCGCGGTGGCGTCCCGGCAGGTCACCACCACGGCCACCGGGGCCCCGGCCGCGACGCGCTGTCGGTGCTCATCCTGGACGGACTGGAGGAGGTCAGCACGCTGGCCCCGGTGTCACGGACCGACCTGCTCGCCGGCCTGGCCGGCTTCCAGCGCGAGCGC
>NZ_QEIO01000439.1 GCF_003336425.1 Marinitenerispora sediminis
ACGTCAAGGACTTCCCGCTGGAGCGGATGATGCGCGACGCCAAGATCACCCAGATCTACGAGGGAACCAACCAGATCCAGCGCCTGGTCATGGCCCGCCTGTCACGCCGCGGGTTCGAAGGACCGGGTCATCTCGTCGAGCAGCGCCCGGTTCTCCTCCCAGTCCTCCTCCGTGGAGACGAGGAAGAGCGCGTACCCCTTCTCCTC
>NZ_QEIO01000440.1 GCF_003336425.1 Marinitenerispora sediminis
AACTCCGCCAGCCGCATCGCGACGCTGCCGGTGGGGAAGCGCACCCGTGCCGCGGTGGCGTCCCGGCAGGTCACCACCACGGCCACCGGGGCCCCGGCCCGCGCGCGCTCGCGCTGGAAGCCGGCCAGGCCGGCGAGCAGGTCGGTCCGTGACACCGGGGCCAGCGTGCTGACCTCCTCCAGTCCGTCCAGGATGAGCACCGA
>NZ_QEIO01000441.1 GCF_003336425.1 Marinitenerispora sediminis
CGCTGTGGAACTCCCCCGCCAAGTGCGCGTCATCGGTCACGATGAACCCGCGCAGCGCGAGCCGCTTGGTGACGACGAGACCGAGGTTGCGCGGACCCGACCGCGGACCCGTCTCGTTGTAACCGGAGACCGCACCGCACAACGCGAACCGCGCGAAGTCCCTCGCCGCCCCGATCGCCGCCTCCAACTGCTCGCCCCCC
>NZ_QEIO01000046.1 GCF_003336425.1 Marinitenerispora sediminis
CCGCCCGCCCGGCCGGTGGCGGGCCTGCCCGAGGCCGAGGTCCACCACACCCCCGGCACCCCCACCATCGAGTCGCTGGTCGACTTCCTCAACGCGGCCGGCCTCGGCCGCACGTTCACCGCCGCCGACACGCTGAAGAACGTGCTCGTCAAGACGCGCGCGCCGGGCGAGAAGGACTGGGAGATCCTCGGGATCGGCGTCCCCGGCGACCGCGAGGTCGACATGCGGCGGCTGGAGGCCGCCCTGGAGCCCGCCGAGGTGGAGCTGCTGGACGAGCAGGACTTCGCCCGCCACCCGTTCCTGGTCAAGGGCTACATCGGCCCCGGCGCGCTGCTCGGCAACAAGCTGCGCTACCTCGTCGACCCGCGCGTGGTCGAGGGCACCAGCTGGGTCACCGGCGCCGACAAGCCCGACCACCACGTGGTCGGCCTGGTCTGCGGCCGGGACTTCACCCCCGACGGCACCATCGAGGCGGCCGAGGTGCGCGAGGGCGACCCCTCGCCCGACGGCGAGGGCACCCTCTACTCCGCGCGCGGCATCGAGATCGGCCACATCTTCCAGCTCGGCCGCAAGTACACCGACGTCTTCGAGGTCGACGCGCTCGGCCCCGACGGCAAGCCGCGCCGCATCACCATGGGCTCCTACGGCATCGGGGTCTCGCGGGTGGTCGCCGCGATCGTCGAGCAGTCCCACGACGAGCGGGGCATCATCTGGCCGCGCGAGGTCGCACCCGCCGACGTGCACGTGGTCGGCACCGGCAAGGGCGAGCAGGTCGAGGTGGCGCTGCGGCTCGCCGGCGAGCTGGAGCAGCGCGGCCTGCGGGTCCTCGTCGACGACCGCAAGGGCGTCTCGCCCGGCGTGAAGTTCACCGACGCCGAACTGCTCGGCGTGCCGACGGCGCTCATCGTCGGCAAGGGGCTGGCGAGCGGGGTGGTGGAACTACGCGACCGCGCGGCCGGCACCCGCGAGGAGGTCCCGCTCGACGGCGCCGTGGCCCGGGTCGTCGCCATGGTCGAGCAGACCGGCTGAGCCGCACCGCGCCTCCCCGGCGGCGGTCAGGGCTCGCCGCCGGGGAAGCCCGGGAACGCCGGGAGGTCGGCCCCCCACGTCAGTGAGCGCACCGTCGCCGACTGCAGCGACCGCCCCGCCAGATCGCGAAGGTCCGGGGCACCGGCCCCCGCCAGCTCCAGGTAGGACTGCGCGGTCTGCTCCTCCAGCTCCACCGCGAAGGCGCGCAGCCCCTCTGCGTCCGTGGCGGCGGGGAGGTCGTAGGCGGCGGCGCCGGCCTCGGGTTCGGCCCCGCGCTCCAGCAGCTCCGCCCGCAGGGTGTCACGCTGGGCGCGGTGCGCGTCCAGGCACGTGTAGCTGAGCTCCCGGGCGCCGTCGGTGCTGTTCGCCCCCACGAACGCGTACCCGTACACCGCCGCGTGCTCGGCGAGCAGCGCGTTCTGCAGCGCCACCACGTCGCTGAACTCCTCGGCGTCCGACGACCGGGGGGAGGGCGAGGGATCGGTGCTGGTGCTCATGGTGCCTCCGGGATTCTCAGACCTGGGCGAGCAGGAGGGCGTGGCCGGCCTCGCAGGCGCCCACGCTCGCGAGCAGCTGCGCGAGACTGGCCTCGGAGACCTCCCCGAGCTGGCGGCCGCGGGCGCCAGCGGCCGTGGACTCCGCGACCCGCAGGGCGGCGACCGACAGCGCGGTCTCCGGCACCGGGTCCGGAACGGGATCGGCCGGGCTCCCGGACGGCTCGGGGGCGGCGGCGCCGTCCGGCTCCGCGCCGGCCGGCAGCCGCTCACGCAGGGCGGTGAGGTGGCGCTCGTGGTCGGCGAGCAGGGTGCGCAGCAGGTCGGTCGGCCCCTCGCCGGCGGCGATCGTCGCCTGGTAGCGCGCGACCAGCCGCTCCTTCTGCGTGATGACGCCGCGCAGCACGTACTCGTCGGGGCTGATGTCGCTCGGATACCACTGCGCCCCGCGGCAGCCGGCCAGGCCGACCGCGGCCAGTCCCATGATCGCGCCGACGACCACCGTGCGGCGGCTGACCGCGTTCTGGCGCAACGGGACCTCCACGGTGCGGGCTTCGGCAGGGCAGGGAGACGGGGGCGGAGCTGGGTGGGGGACGGGTTCGCACGGGGCACCGGCGCGCGGCGGTGGCGGCGTCCGACGGCCGTCGCGATCTATCTTTCCACGCCGAGGGGGCGGCTCGCGCGCCCGGAGCCGCGGCGGAGTGTCTGGTCAGACGGCGGTCCCGCCCGGCCGGGGTGAGGCCGCGACCGGCGCGGGTATCGGCTGACTGTGGATACTCTTGGTTCAAACCGCCGTCGGAGACGACGCGCGGATGAGAACGTGCACCGTGCACAGCTGGACCGCCCCGCGCCTTTCCCGCTTCGCAGCCGCTCGGGCTGGCGGGAATCGGGCGGAAGCGGAGACCGCCGAGGAGGACCACCGATGGGCGCGCAGGCTCGCCATGACCGCCTCACGCAGCTGCTGGAGCCGGTACTGGCCGAGGCCGGACTGGACCTGGAGGCCGTCGACGTCACCCCGGCCGGCAAGCGCCGCGTGCTTCGCGTCGTGGTGGACTCCGACGACGGCGTGGACCTCGACTCCGTGGGAGCGGTGAGCCAGCGGATCTCCAGCGCGCTCGACGAGTCCGAGGTCATGGGCGGGGCCCCCTACGTGCTGGAGGTGACCTCGCCCGGCGTGGACCGGCCGCTCACCCAGCCCCGGCACTGGCGGCGGGCCCGAGGGCGCCTGGTGCGGGCCGCGCTCGTGGACGGCACCGAGGTCCAGGGGCGGGTGACCCACGCCGACGACGACGGCGTCACCGTGGACATCGATGGCCAGAGCCGGGTATACGGCTATTCTGACCTGGGGCGCGGCAAGGTCCAGGTGGAATTCCGTCGCGGCACCGACGCCGGCGCGGCGGACTAGAGGGGGAGCCCCGTGGATATCGACATGAGTGTCCTGCGCAGCTTGGAGCGCGAGAAGGACATCTCGGTGGACCTCGTCGTGAAGGCGATCGAGGACGCGCTGCTGATCGCCTACCACCGCCAGGAGGGGACCGAGTCCACCGCGCGGGTGGAGCTGGACCGGGCCACCGGACACGTCACCGTCTGGGCGGCCGAGACCGACGAGCAGGGCGAGGTCCTGCGCGAGTACGACGCCACCCCCTCCGGCTTCGGCCGCATCGCCACCTCCACCGCCAAGCAGGTCATCCTGCAGCGGCTGCGCGACGCCGAGGACGAACTGACGCTCGGCGAGTTCGCCGGGCGCGAGTCCGAGGTCGTCTCGGGCATCATCCAGCAGGGCAAGGACCCGCGGAACGTGCTCGTGGACCTCGGCCGGATCGAGGCCATCCTGCCGCCGCAGGAGCAGGTGCCGGGCGAGAGCTACAACCACGGCGATCGGCTGCGCGCCTACGTCGTGCAGGTGCGCAAGGGCCACCGCGGCCCGTCGGTGACCCTGTCGCGCACCCACCCCAACCTCGTGCGCAAGCTGTTCCAGCTGGAGGTGCCCGAGATCGCCGACGGCACCGTGGAGATCGCGGCCATCGCCCGTGAGGCCGGACACCGCACCAAGATGGCGGTCAAGTCGAACAAGGCCGGCGTCAACGCCAAGGGCGCCTGCATCGGCCCGCTGGGCAGCCGGGTCCGCAACGTGATGGCCGAACTGCACGGCGAGAAGATCGACATCGTGGACTACTCGGAGGATCCGGCGGTGTTCGTCGGCAACGCGCTGTCGCCGGCGCGGGTGACGCACGTCGAGGTGCTCGACGCCGCCGCCCGGGTCGCCCGCGTCACCGTGCCCGACTACCAGCAGTCGCTGGCCATCGGCAAGGAGGGCCAGAACGCCCGCCTCGCCGCCCGGCTCACCGGATGGCGCATCGACATCCGGTCCGACGCCGAGCTCGCCGAGCAGTCCGGCGGCTCCGGAGCGCCGGCCCCGGCGCCCGGGTCGCGGCGTCCGGCGTCCACCGATGACACGTCGGCGCGATAGACTGGCGGGTGCCGGTCGTGCCGCCCCCGTACGGATGTGCGTGGGCTGCCGATCGCGCACAGCCCAGTCGGATCTGTTGCGGCTGGTGGTGGTCGGTGCGGTGATCACGCCGGACACCGCCGGACGGGCTCCGGGCCGAGGGGCGTACCTCCACCCTGACCTGCGGTGCTGGGAGATGGCCGAGCGGCGCAAGGTGTGGGGGCGGGCGTTCCGAACCTCGGGCGGACTCGACACCGCGCGCGTCGCGGCCTGCTTCGAGGGCCTCCCGCGCGTTGGAGTCGAGCCGGGTTCCAGATAAGGTTGGAATGATCGCGCCGGTCTGTCGGTTGAAAATACCGACCGGGTCGGCGGGTCTTGCTGTGCCGGCAGGTCAACTGTAATTGGCCCATTGTTGTGTAACAGACGAGTCGGAAGCGGGTCGAGATTGCGATGAGCGCTCGATGAGTACGCAGCGATGAGTAATTCAAGCTAGCGACGGTCCGGCACACACCCATGTCCCGGACCGAAGTAGAGGAGAGCAGTGGCGAAGGTCCGGGTATACGAGCTCGCGAAGGAGTTCGGGGTAGAGAGCAAGGCCGTCCTGGCCAAGCTCAACGAAATGGGCGAGTTCGTACGTTCGGCGTCCTCGACGATAGAGGCACCGGTCGTGCGTAGGCTCAAGGAAGCTTTCAACAACGGCTCCAGCGACAGGAAGGGCGGCGAGCGCAAGCCCCGCCCGGCGGAGCCGAAGCCGCGTCCGCGCGGCGACATCAGGCCGTCGGCGCCCGCCCAGGGTCAGGGCGGCGCCCCGACCCCGCGTCCGGGTGCCCCCAAGCCGGGTCCGAAGCCGGGCGCACGTCCCGGCGCCCCCACGGGCGGGGCCCCCGCAGGTGGTGCGCCCACGGGCGGCGCCCCCGCGGGCGGTGCGCCCGCAGGTGGCGCGCCCACGGGTGGCGCGCCCGCAGGCGGTTCACCCAAGCCGGGCCCCAAGCCCGGTCCGCGCCCTGGCGCGCCCAAGCCGGGAGGCCAGTCCGGCCGCCCCGAGCGCGGCGGCCAGGAGGAGCGCGGCGGACGCCCCGAGCGGGGCGGCCGTCCCGAGCGCAGCGGGCGTACCGAGTCGGGCAAGGGCCCGCGTCCGGGTCCGCGTCCCACCGGGCCGCGTCCCGGCAACAACCCGTTCGCGTCCACGGCCACCGGCATGGGCTCCAAGCCCGCGCCGCGGCCGGGCCCGCGTCCCGGCCAGGGCGGCCAGGGTGCGCCGCGCCCCGGCGGCGGCTCCGGTGAGCGCGGTGGTCCGCGTCCCGGTCCGGGCGCCGGCGGTCCGCCGCGTCCGCAGGCTCCGCGCCCGCAGTCCCCGCGCCCGGGTGCGCCCGGCGCCGGTGGCCCGCGGCCCAGCCCGGCCGGCATGGGCCCGCGGCCCGGTGGCCCGCGGCCCAGCCCGATGAACATGCCGTCCTCGCGTCCGACCCCCGCCGGCGGCGGCGGTCGCGGCGGTGCCGGCGGCGGTGGTCGCGGTGGCGGTGGCGGCCGTCCGGGCGGCGCCGGCCGCGGTGGCCCCGTGGGCGCCGGCCCGCGCGGTGCGGGCGGCGGCGCCGGTGGCGGCGGTCCGCGTCCGGGCGGCTTCGGCGGCCGTCCCGGTGGCGGCGGCCGCGGTCGCGGTGGCGGCACGGCGGGTGCCTTCGGGCGTCCCGGTGGCCGTCCCGGTCGCGCGCGCAAGTCGAAGAAGCAGCGGCGCCAGGAGTTCAACGACATGCAGGCGCCGTCGTTCGGCGGCGTCAAGATTCCGAGCGGTAACGGCCAGGTCATCCGCCTGCCGCGCGGCGCCTCGCTGTCGGACTTCGGCGACCGCATCGACGTCAACCCGGCGTCCCTCGTGCAGGTCATGATGCACCTGGGCGAGATGGTCACCGCGACGCAGTCCCTGCCGGACGAGACCCTGCTGCTGCTGGGCGAGGAACTCAAGTACCGCATCGAGGTCGTCAGCCCGGAGGACGAGGACCGCGAGCTGCTGGAGTCCTTCTCCATCGAGTTCGGCGAGGACGACGGCGGCGAGGAGGACCTGTTCCCGCGTCCGCCGGTGGTCACCGTCATGGGCCACGTCGACCACGGTAAGACCCGACTGCTGGACGCGATCCGCAACACCAACGTGGTGAGCGGCGAGGCCGGCGGCATCACCCAGCACATCGGTGCCTACCAGGTCGCCACCGAGGTCGACGGCGAAGAGCGCAAGATCACCTTCATCGACACCCCGGGTCACGAGGCGTTCACCGCCATGCGTGCCCGCGGTGCGCAGGCCACGGACATCGCGGTGCTCGTGGTCGCGGCCGACGACGGTGTGAAGCCGCAGACCGCGGAGGCCATCGACCACGCCAAGGCGGCCGACGTGCCGATCGTGGTCGCGGTCAACAAGATCGACGTCGAGGGGGCCGACCCGCAGAAGGTCCGCGCCCAGCTCACCGAGTACGGCCTGGTGGCCGAGGAGTACGGCGGCGACGTGCAGTTCGTCGACATCTCCGCCAAGCAGGGCATCAACATCGACGGCCTGCTGGAAGCGGTGGTGCTGACCTCCGACGCGGCCCTGGACCTGCGGGCCAACCCGAACCAGGACGCGCAGGGTCTCGCGATCGAGGCGTTCCTCGACCGCGGCCGCGGCTCCACCGCCACGGTGCTGGTGCAGCGCGGAACCCTGCGGGTGGGCGACTCGATCGTCTGCGGCGACGCCTACGGGCGCGTCCGGGCGATGCTGGACGAGAACGGCAGCAACGTCGAGGTCGCCGAGCCGTCCCGCCCCGTGCAGGTGCTCGGTCTGACCAACGTGCCCAGCGCGGGCGACAACTTCCTGGTCGTCAAGGACGACCGGGTCGCCCGCCAGATCGCCCAGCAGCGCGAGGCGCGCGAGCGCTTCGCCCAGCAGGCGCGGTCCAGTCGCCGGGTCACCATGGAGAACTGGCAGAAGACCCTGGAGGAGGGGGAGCGCAACGAGCTGCTCCTGCTCATCAAGGGCGACATGTCCGGTTCGGTGGAGGCCCTGGAGGAGTCGCTGCTCAAGATCGACGCCGGCGGCGACGAGGTGAGCATCCGCGTCATCGGCCGCGGTGTCGGTGCGATCACGCAGAACGACATCAACCTGGCCGCGTCCGCCGAGGCGATCATCATCGGCTTCAACGTTCGTCCCGAGGGGAAGAACAGCGAGCTGGCGGACCGCATGGGCGTGGACATCCGCTACTACTCCGTCATCTACCAGGCGATCGACGAGGTCGAGGCCGCCGTCAAGGGTCTGCTCAAGCCGATCTACGAAGAGGTGCAGCTCGGCTCGGCGGAGATCCGGGAGATCTTCCGGGTCCCGCGGATCGGCAACATCGCCGGTTCGATCGTCCGCGACGGTGTCATCAGGCGGAACGCCAAGGCCCGGCTCATCCGCGACGGGGTGGTCATCTCCGACAACCTCACCGTGGAGTCGCTGCGCCGGTTCAAGGAGGACGCGACCGAGGTCCGCGACGGCTTCGAGTGCGGTATCGGTGTCGGCTACAACGACATCCGGGTCGAGGACGTCATCGAGACGTACGAGATGCGCGAGAAGCCGCGCGACTAACGCGCGGTAGCACGCGGCGGCGTGCCCCCGGGCCCCGGCAGGAGCCTTCCCGAGTGACCGGGAGGGTCCGCCGGGGCCCGGGGGCTGCCCCGCTCGGCCGCCGCCCGGCGGCCAGTAGTGAACGACCCCTGACATCCCACGAGGTGGACAGCGCTTGTTCGTCGGTGCCCTCACGTTGGACGTGCTCCTGGGCGACATCCGATCCCTGAAAGAGAAACGCTCGGTCGTGCGCCCCATCGTGGCCGAGCTGCAACGCAAGTTCGCCGTGTCGGCGGCCGAAACCGGTGACCAGGACCTGTACCGCCGGGCCGAGCTCGGGGTCGCCGTGGTGTCGTCGACGGCCGCGCACTGCACGGAGATCATGGACTCCTGCGAGCGGCTGGTCGCCGGACGGCCCGAGATCGAGCTGCTGTCGGCCCGACACCGGCTCTTCAGCGAAGAGGAAGACTAGAGACCATGGTTGACGCCGCCCGCGCGCGCAAGCTCGCCGACCGGATCCAGAAGGTCGTGGCCGAGATGCTGGAGCGCCGCATCAAGGACCCCCGGCTCGGGTTCGTGACCGTGACCGACGCGCGGCTCACCAACGACCTCCGCGACGCGACGGTGTTCTACACCGTTTTCGGGTCCGACGAGGAGAAGGCGGGCACCGGAGCCGCGCTGGAGAGCGCCAAGGGCGTCATCCGCTCGGAGGTCGGGCGGCAGACCGGTCTGCGGCACACCCCCAGCCTCACCTTCGTCATGGACGAGGTGCAGCAGAACGCCCAGCACATCGAGGAGCTGCTGGCCAAGGCGCGGCGCGCCGACGCCGAGGTGGCCCGGACCGCGGCCAGTGCCCAGCCGGCCGGCGACCGCGACCCCTACCGGGTACCGCGGGAGCGGGCGGACGACGACGAGCACGGCGAAGACTGACGGCGGCGCGGGCAGGGGCGTGGGGAGCCGGAACATGACCAACAGCGGTGTCGTGATCGTCGACAAACCCGCGGACTGGACGTCGCACGACGTGGTCGCCCGAGTGCGCCGGCTCGCCGGCACCCGGCGGGTCGGCCACGCCGGCACGCTCGACCCGATGGCCACCGGCGTCTTGGTGCTCGGCATCGACAAGGGCACCAAGCTGCTCGGCCACCTCACGCTGACCGAGAAGCAGTACCGCGCCACCATCCGGCTCGGGCAGCGCACCAGCACCGATGACGCTGAGGGAGAGCCCGGCGAGCGCGTCGCGGCCGACCGCGTCACCGACGGCGAGGTGTGCGACGGCGCCGCCGCGCTCACCGGTGTCATCAGCCAGGTCCCGCCGCAGGTCAGCGCGATCAAGGTCAACGGCCAGCGGGCCTACAAGATGGCCCGGGCCGGCACCGAGGTCGAGCTCAAGGCCCGGCAGGTGACGGTCTCGGAGTTCACTGTCGAGGACATCCGCCGCACCGCCGACGAGGCCGGAGTCCTGGTGGACTTCGACGCCACGGTCACGTGCTCCAGCGGCACCTACATCCGGGCCCTGGCCCGCGACCTCGGCGCGGCGCTCGGCGTCGGCGGCCACCTGACCGCGCTGCGGCGCACCCGGGTGGGCCCCTACGACCTGTCGCGGGCCCGCACCCTGGAGCAGCTCGCCGAGGAGTTCTCGGTGCTGCCGCTCGCGGAGGCGGTGGCCACGGCCTTCCCCAGCCGGACGCTGTCCGACGAGGAGGCCCGGCGGATCGCGCACGGCAACCGGATTCCGGCGGCCGGCCTCGGCCCCGGTCCGATCGGGCTGTTCGCGCCCGACGGCACCGTGCTCGCGCTGGCCGAGGAGCGTCCGGGGTACAGCAAGCCGATCGTGGTGTTCGCGGCGGCGTGACCAGCCGGAGCGGGAGCCCCGCCGGGCGGGTACGCCCGGCCCGGCTCCCGGACCGAACGTGACAGGGGAGCGAGCGGCACCATGCACCGGGCACACGGGATCAGCTATCGGCGGGCCGGTCCGGACGACCAGGAGTGGCTCGCCGAGCTCGACGACTCCTTCACCACGGACACCGTCCTGGAGGTCGCGGCCGGACCCGGCGGGTTCACCGTGCGGGAGGCCCTCCTCGACCGGCCGCTGACCAAGACGTTCCCGCCGGACGAGGACGAGTGGTCCCCCGGCGTGCTCGTGGACGCCGCCGTCAGCGGAGCGGCCGGGTGCGGGTTCGTCGCGTTCGAGGTCACGGCCTGGAACCGCCGCCTGGTGGTGCACGAGATCGCCGTGGCGCCGGGCCACCGGGGTCGCGGGATCGGTGCGGCGCTGATGGAGCGGGCCTGCCGGTACGGCCGCCGGAACGGCGCGCGCACGGCGTGGCTGGAGACCAGCAACGTCAACGTTCCCGCGGTCCGCGCCTACCAGCGCATGGGGTTCGCCCTCTGCGGGCTGGACAGCAGCCTGTACCGGGGGACGCCGAGCGAGGGGGAGGTCGCGCTCTTCATGAGCCGGGCACTCGACGCCGGGTGAGGCCCGCCGCCGTGCGGCGTGGCACCCTTGATCCGGGCGCCCGGCGGCCGGGGCCGCCCGGGACGACCTGACGCGACGGAAGGGGTGGAACGTGCGGGGCTGGCACGGGCAGGAGTCGGAGGACGCGGAACCGCTCGGTCGGGGACCCGCCGTCGTGGCCGTCGGGGTCTTCGACGGGGTGCACCGCGGCCACCAGGAGGTGCTGCGCCGGGCCGGCGGGCACGCGCGGCGGCTCGGGCTGCCGGTGGTGGCGGTGACCTTCGATCCGCACCCCCTGGCGGTGCTGCGGCCCGAGGCGGTGCCGGACGCGCTCACCACCGTCAGACGGCGGGTGGAGCTGCTGCGTGCGCACGGCGCCGCCGAGGTGGACGTGCTGCCCTTCACCCCGGAACTCGCCCGCACGCCCCCGGACGAGTTCGCGGCGGGTGTGCTCGCGGACCGCTGGCACGCCGCGGCGGTGGTCGTGGGGGCCGACTTCCGGTTCGGGCACCGGGCCGCCGGAGACGTCGACGAGCTGCGGACGCTGGGGGAGAAGTACCACTTCACGGTCGACGCGGTGCCGCTGCTCGGCGATCCGGAGCCGGTGAGCTCTAACCGGGTGCGGGCCGCGGTCGCGCGCGGCGACGTGGCCGGGGCCGCCGCCGACCTCGGGCGCGAGCACCGGCTCGAGGGCGTCGTGGTGCACGGTGCCGCCCGGGGCCGGGAGCTGCTCGGCTTCCCGACCGCCAACCTCTCCGGTACGCCCGGCGCGGCGGTGCCGGCGGACGGGGTGTACGCCGGATGGCTGTCGCTGCTGCCGGAGGAGCGGGGCGGCGCCGGCGCGCGGGCGGAGAGCCGCTGGCCGGCGGCCGTCTCGGTGGGCACCAACCCGCAGTTCGACGGGACCGTGCGCACCGTCGAGGCCTACGCGCTGGACCGGGACGACCTCGACCTGTACGGCCGGGCGGTGGCGGTGGAGTTCACCGCGCGCATCCGGGGGCAGCAGCGGTTCGACAGCGTGGACGCGCTCATCGCCGCCATGGACCGCGACGTCGACCGGGCCCGGGAGATCCTCAGCCGAGGGCAGGCGCCGGGGGACCCGGACAGCCCCTGAGTGATCTTCCCGCTGTCCGGCGGCAGGCGGCATCCGCTGGGCAACGATCGACATTTCGCGTGGTTCCGCCGGCATCCACCGGCCCCTGCCAGGCATCTGCTACGCATCTGCAGGCAACGACAGGCATCTGCGCTCAGCAGGGGTAGTACTATGGCCGTGGCCGGAACACGACCGGCCCTTCGGCCGTGCCCGGCCGGCGTCGAAGCCCCTGCGGCTCCCGCGGAACGGCACGGCCGCGAACGAATCCATCCGGCGACTGTGGGTGCGCATGGTTGCCGGCCCCTCCGGGTCCCGCATGGACCGCCCAGTGGGGACATGCCATGTCCTGCGCGCCGAGAAGCGAGAAGGAGCGCCGTGTCGATCGACACCGCCACCAAGAACAAGATCATCGCCGAGTACTCCACCAAGGACGGCGACACCGGCTCCCCCGAGGTCCAGGTCGCGCTGCTGACCCACCGGATCACCGAGCTGACCGAGCACCTCAAGACCCACAAGCACGACCACCACAGCCGCCGTGGTCTGCTGCTGATGGTCGGTCGCCGCCGCCGGCTGCTCCAGTACATCCAGAAGAAGGACATCGCCCGCTACCGGGAGCTGATCCAGCGCCTGGGCCTGCGGCGCTAGCACAAGCTGCGGAAGGGAGTGGCCACGGCCGCTCCCTTTCTTAGTAGTGTGGAGCTACGAGTACCGGCGGCCGTGGCCAGCAGGGACGGTCCGCCGTCGTCGCCGGTATGAACAACTGAATTGACCAGCATTCCCGCGCTCCTACCCTCGGCTGCCGCGTCGGGGCCGGTCCTCGGTAGTGGTCTTCGGCTCGCCCACGCGGGCGCGCCGAGGGCTTCGATCGATGGCCGGCCGTCACGGACCATCGAGCGCTGCGTCGGCGAGTCCACGCCGCGCCGTCCGGTCGAGACGACACTCGACGACGTACTGATTTCTTCGGGGCACGGACGCGGGATCGAAACAGGTAATCCTATCCGTGTAGGAGGTCGCCCATGGAGGGCGCGTATTCCGCCGAGGCCGTCATCGACAACGGCCGCTTCGGCACCCGTACCATCCGCTTCGAGACGGGCCGGCTGGCCCGGCAGGCCGCAGGTTCGGCCACCGCGTACCTGGACGACGAGACCATGGTTCTCTCGGCCACCACGGCTTCGAAGCGTCCCAAGGACACCCTCGACTTCTTCCCGCTGACGGTGGACGTCGAGGAGCGGATGTACGCCGCGGGCCGGATCCCCGGCTCGTTCTTCCGCCGTGAGGGCCGTCCGTCCGAGGACGCCATCCTCACCTGCCGGCTCATCGACCGGCCGCTGCGCCCGTCGTTCGCGCACGGGCTGCGGAACGAGATCCAGATCGTCGAGACGATCATGGCGCTGCACCCCGACCACCTCTACGACGTGGTGGCGATCAACGCGGCGTCGATGTCCACGCAGCTCGCGGGCCTGCCGTTCTCCGGCCCGATCGGCGGCGTGCGCGTCGCGCTGATCGACGGCCAGTGGGTGGCGTTCCCGACGCACAGCGAGCTCGCCGAGGCCACCTTCGACATGGTGGTGGCCGGCCGGGTGCTCGCCGACGGCGACGTCGCGATCATGATGGTCGAGGCCGAGTCCACCCCGAACACGCTGAAGCTCGTCGCCGACGGCGCCGTCGGCCCCAACGAGCAGACCGTGGCCGAGGGGCTGGAGGCCGCCAAGCCGTTCATCAAGGTGCTGGTCAAGGCGCAGCAGACGCTCGCCGACCAGGCCGCCAAGGAGACCGCCGAGTTCCCGATCTTCCTCGACTACGAGCAGGACGTGTACCAGGCGGTCGACGGCGCGGTCCGCGAGGAGCTGGCCAAGGCCCTCACCATCGCCGACAAGCAGGACCGCGAGTCCGAGCTCGACCGGGTGAAGGCGCTCGCCGCCGAGAAGCTGGCCGAGGACTTCGAGGGCCGCGAGAAGGAGATCTCCGCGGCGTTCCGCTCGCTCACCAAGCAGCTGGTCCGCGAGCGCATCATCCGCGACAAGGTGCGCATCGACGGCCGCGGTGTCAAGGACATCCGGCAGCTGACCGCCGAGGTCGGCGTGCTGCCGCGGGTGCACGGCTCGGCGCTGTTCGAGCGCGGCGAGACCCAGATCCTCGGCGTGACCACGCTGAACATGCTGCGCATGGAGCAGATGGTCGACACGCTGAACCCGGAGCGCACCAAGCGCTACATGCACAACTACAACTTCCCGCCGTACTCCACCGGCGAGACCGGCCGCGTGGGTTCGCCCAAGCGCCGGGAGATCGGGCACGGCGCGCTCGCCGAGCGGGCGCTCATCCCCGTGCTGCCGAGCCGCGAGGAGTTCCCGTACGCCATCCGGCAGGTGTCGGAGGCGCTCGGCTCCAACGGTTCGACCTCCATGGGCTCGGTCTGCGCCTCCACGATGTCGCTGATGTCGGCGGGCGTGCCGCTCAAGGAGATGGTGGCGGGCATCGCCATGGGGCTGATCAGCGAGGGCGGCGAGTACGTCGCGCTGACCGACATCCTCGGTGCCGAGGACGCGTTCGGCGACATGGACTTCAAGGTCGCCGGCACTCGTGAGCTCATCACCGCGCTCCAGCTCGACACCAAGCTCGACGGCATTCCGGCGTCGGTGCTGGCCGCGGCGCTCCAGCAGGCCCGCGGCGCGCGGCTCGCCATTCTCGACGTCATGGCCGAGGCCATCGAGCGTCCGGCCGAGATGAGCCCGCACGCACCGCGCATCCTCACCGTCAAGGTCCCGGTCGACAAGATCGGCGAGGTCATCGGCCCCAAGGGCAAGATGATCAACTCGATCCAGGACGAGACCGGCGCCGAGATCACCATCGAGGACGACGGCACCATCTACATCGGTGCCACCGACGGCCCGTCCGCCGAGGCCGCCCGCGACACGATCAACAGCATCGCCAACCCGACGATGCCGGAGGTCGGCGACCGCTACCTGGGCACCGTCGTCAAGACGACGGCGTTCGGCGCGTTCGTGTCGCTGCTGCCGGGCAAGGACGGCCTGCTGCACATCTCGCAGATCCGCAAGCTGCACGGTGGCAAGCGCATCGAGAACATCGACGACGTCATCTCCATCGGCGAGAAGATCCAGGTCGAGATCCGCGAGATCGACGACCGGGGCAAGCTGTCGCTGGTGCCCGTCGAGGTCGTGGAGGCCGAGTCGGCCACCGCCGACCAGGCGGACGGCGAGGAGCAGGCCGCGGAGAAGCCGGCCGAGTCCGCGGCCGACGGTGCCGACCGCCGGCGCCGCCGCACCCGCGGCGGCCGCGGCGAGAACACCTGATCCGTATCGAGTCGCTGTGAACAGGGGGCGGTCGCACTGCGAGAGTGCGGCCGCCCCGCGAGGTTTGCGTCGCCGTCCGGCGACGGCGTCGAACTGGGAAGGACGTATGAGCGCAGCAGTCCCCATCGCGGCCGATCAGGAACCCGACACCACTGTCACGCTGGAGGCGCCGGGCGACGGTGCCGGCCTCGTGCGCCGCACCGTCCTGCCGGGCGGCCTGCGGGTGGTCACCGAGACCATGCCGGGGGTGCGCTCGGCGGCCTTCGGTATCTCCGCCACCACCGGTTCGCGGGACGAGGACGCCGCGCACGCGGGTTCGGCGCACTTCCTGGAGCACCTGCTCTTCAAGGGCACCGCGCGCCGCGACGCGCTGGAGATCTCCGCGCAGCTGGACGGAGTGGGCGCGGACTACAACGCCTACACCACCAAGGAGCAGACCAGCTACTACGCCAAGGTCCTCGACCGGGACCTCCCGCTGGCGATCGACGTGGTCAGCGACATGGTAGCCAACTCGGTGCTCGACCCGGACGAGGTCGAGACGGAGCGCGGCGTGATCCTTGAGGAGATCGCCATGTACGAGGACGAGCCGAGCGACCTCGTGGACGACGTGTTCGCGGCGCACGTCTTCGGCGCCGCACCGCTGGGGAGGCCGGTGCTCGGCACGAACGAGACGATCAAGGCGCTCCCGCGCGACCGGATCTTCGAGCAGTACCGCGAGTGCTACCTGCCGAACCGGCTCGTGGTGGCCGCGGCCGGCAACCTCGACCACGACGACGTCGTGCGCCGGGTGCGGGCCGCCTTCGAGCCGCAGCTGGCGGCGGCCGGCGACGCCCGGCCGGTCCGGCCGCGGATCGGCGGTCCGGCGGTGCCGGTCAACGCGGGCAGCACGCTCCTGTCGCGCGACACCGAGCAGGCGCACCTGATCCTGGGGTCGGAGGGGCTGACCCGCACCGACGACCGCTGGTACGCGCTCAAGGTGCTGGCGTCGGTGCTCGGCGGCGGAAGCTCGTCCCGGTTGTTCCAGGAGGTCCGCGAGAAGCGGGGGCTGGCCTACGCCGTGCACGCCTACCCGGCGTCCTACGCCGACACCGGCATCTTCCAGGTGTACGTCGGCTGCCTGCCCGAGAAGATCGACGAGGTGCTGTCGGTCTGCCGGGGCGAGCTCGCCAAGGCCGCCGCCGAGGGGATCACCGACGCGGAGCTCGCCCGCGCCAAGGGCCAGATCCGGGGCTCGTGGGTGCTCGGCACGGAGGGCACCAACTCGCGTATGAGCCGGCTGACCCAGCATGAGCTGTCCTACCCGCGGCACTACTCGCTGGACGAGGACCTGGCGCTGTTCGACGCCGTCACGATGGACGACGTCCGCGAGGTCGCGGCGGACGTGCTCGGCCGGCCGCACGCCCTCGCGGTGATCGGCCCCTACGAGGAGGACCGGGTGTTCTAGCCGTCCGCACACGGCACGGTGGCGGCACGGGCACGGCCCGGGCCGCCACCGCCGTTCCGGGGCCGGGACGGCACCCGCGGGGGAGCCGGTGCCGTCCCGGAGAGGGCCGGACCCCACCGGCCGCACCCGCGCGGTGCTGTTCCGGTGGCGGTCACGCGGTCGTCCGCGGCTGTTGCGGAGGCGTTCAGCGGACGAGGGAAGTATCGGCGACCGTCATCCTGACTGTCCGATTAATCCCCTTCTGAAGGACGTGTGCCCCGTGGCCCGACCCTCCGCCCGCACCATCGCCGCCATCGCCGCCGTGCCGGTGGCGGCGGCGCTGTTCTGGGGTGTCTCCAGCGCGATCGCCGCCTCTCCCGGATCGGCGCCGGCCGAGCCCGCCGACGGCTGCTTCGCGGCCGAGCCAGGCGGCTACACCCACCCCTTCGGGTACCCGCAGCCCGAGCCGGGCGACGCCGCGGAGGAGGGGGTGGCGGCCGTCATCGAGATCGGGCAGGGCAGCTTCACCAAGTACGAGATCGACGCCGACACCGGCCAGCTCGTCGCCGACCGGTTCCAGTCCATGCCGGTCGACTACCCCGCCAACTACGGGTCGCTGCCCCGGACCACCGCCGGTGACGGGGACCCGCTCGACGTGCTCGTCTTCACGCGAGAGCCGCTGGTTCCCGGCTCCGTGGTCCAAGTGCGGCCCATCGGCACCCTGCGGATGGTCGACGGCGGCGAGGAGGACGACAAGGTCGTCGCCGTCCCCATTGACGACGTCGACCCCACCTACGCCGGGATCGCCGACATCTCCGACCTCCCCGAGATCGAGCGCGAGCGGGTCGAGGCGTTCTTCCGCGTCTACAAGGACCTCCCGGACGGGCGCAAGGAGGTCGAGCTGGACGGCTTCGCGGGCGCCGAGGAGACCCGCGAGACGGTCGAGGCGGCACTCGCGGCCTACGGCGACAGCTGCGGCTGAACCACCGGTCGGCGGCGCGGACACCCCCGACGGGGCGTTCGCGCCGCCGGTGCGTTCGGTACGGTGAACCCGTGATCAAGGTAGGAGTATTCGGCGCTCACGGGCGCATGGGAGCGGAAGTGGTCCGGGCCGTCGAGGGCGCGGACGACACTGAGCTGGTGGCCGGCGTCGACGCCGCCGCCGAGCGGGACAAGGTGCTCGGCGCGGACGTGGTGGTGGACTTCACCCACCCGGACGCGGTGATGGACAACCTGCGGTGGCTGGTCGCCAACGGCATCCACGCCGTCGTGGGCACCAGCGGGTTCGACGAGTCGAAGCTGGCCGAGCTGCGCGGGCTGCTCGCGGAGCACCCGGGCGTCAACGTCCTCATCGCGCCCAACTTCGGCATCGCCGCTGTTCTGATGATGCACTTCGCCCAGCAGGCCGCGCCCTACTTCGAGTCGGTCGAGGTCATCGAGCTGCACCACCCGAACAAGGCCGACGCCCCCAGCGGGACCGCCTACCGGACGGCCGAGCTGGTGTCGCGCGCCCGCGCCGCGGCCGGGTCGGCGCCGATGCCGGACGCCACCACGTCGGAGATCGAGGGAGCGCGCGGTGCCGACGTCGAGGGCGTGCGGGTGCACGCGCTGCGCATCACCGGAATGATCGCGCACCAGGAGATCGTGTTCGGCACGCACGGCGAGACGCTCACCATCCGGCACGACTCCATGAACCGGGAGTCCTTCATGCCGGGCGTGCTGCTGGGCGTGCGCCGGGTGGCGGAGCTGCCGGACCGGCTGACCGTGGGGCTGGAGCCGTTGCTCGGGCTGGGGTGAGCCACCGCCGCCCGGTGGCCGCGGCGACCGGGCGGCAGCGGCACTTCGGGAGCCAGCCGTGTTCCCGGTGCGGACCGTGCCGCACTGGCTGCCGGCCCTGGGGGCGGGGCGGGAAAATCGGCGGCCCGCAGGCGTGATGTCCTCGTCCGGCCACGCTGCTGTCAGCGGATTTACACGGCTGTAACCTTCCTGTCGCGGTGCGTGTTCTATAAAGAACTCTGTTACCGGGGCGGCACGCTGAGTCGTGCCGTGGGGAGGGCGCCCATGTTCCTGACTCCGTCGGATACGGAGAAACTACTGCTCAGCGTGGCCGGGATGGTCGCGCGCGACCGGTTGGAGCGTTGGGTCCGGCTCAACCACGCGGAGGCGGTCGCCCTGCTCTCCTGCTGGATCCTGGAGCGCGCACGCGAGGGCTGGACCGTCAAGAAGATCATGGACGAGGGCGTTCACGTACTGCGCCCGGAGCAGGTGATGGACGGCGTGCCCTCGATGATCGAGTACGTCCAGGTCGAGGCGACGTTCCCCGACGGGCGGAAACTGGTGACGCTCAACCACCCCATCCGGCCGAAGGTGAGCACGACGGACCCGGCCGCCACCGCGTACGCGACCGATCTCGAACCCGGCGAGATCCGGTACGGCGACGGCGACGTCACGCTCAACGCGGGACGGGAACAGCGCGCCGTGGTCGTGCGCAACGACGGCGACCGGCCGGTGCAGATCGGCTCGCACATCCACCTCGCCGCCGTCAACGCGGCCGTCACCATCCACGAGGAGACCGCGGACGGCGAACTCGTGCCCACCTCCGTCGAGGGCTTCCGGCTGGACATCGCCGCTGGCACCTCGGTGCGCTTCCAGCCCGGTGACGAGAAGAAGCTGCCCATCGTGGCGCTGGGCGGACGGCGGTACGTCCCCGGCATCCAGATCCCGCCACCCGAGGGAACGGCAGCGGCGGACGGCACGGACGAGCGGGGGACCGACGGTGAGTGAGATTCCGCGCAGCGAGTACGCCGCGCTCTATGGGCCGACCGTCGGCGACCAGATCCGTCTCGCCGACACCGACCTGTGGATCGAGGTCGAGCGGGACCACTGCGTTGGCGGCGACGAGACGATCTTCGGCGGCGGCAAGTCCATCCGTGAGTCGATGCTGCAGGGCACCGCGACCGCCGAGGAGGGCGCGCTCGACCTGGTCATCACCAACGTGGTGGTGCTGGACCACTGGGGGATCGTCCGCGCCGACGTGGGCGTGCGTGGCGGCCGGATCACCGCCATCGGCAAGGCCGGCAACCCCGACATCATGGACGGGGTGCACCCCGGCCTGCTCATCGGCCCGGGCACCGAGGTGCTGGCCGGCGAGGGACGCATCCTGACCGCCGGCGCGATCGACACCCACGTCCACCTGCTCAACACCGACATGCTCTACGAGGGGCTGGCCACCGGCACCACGACCGTCGTCGGCGGCGGCACCGGCCCGGCCGAGGGGACCAAGGCGACGACGGTCACCCCCGGGCCGTGGAACCTCGCTCTGGCGCACCGCGCCCTGGACGACGTACCGGTCAACGTGCTGCTGCTCGGCAAGGGCAACACGGTCGGCTATCCGGCGCTGCGTGAGCAGGCGCTGGCCGGCGCGGCGGGGTACAAGGTCCATGAGGACTGGGGCGCCACGCCGGCCGCGATCGACGCCGCCCTGCGTGCCGCGGACGAGTTCGGTCTCCAGGTCGCTCTGCACGCCGACAGCCTCAACGAGGCCGGGTACGTGCAGGACACCATCCGCGCGATCGGCGGGCGCGGCATCCACGTCTTCCACTCCGAGGGAGCGGGCGGCGGGCACGCCCCCGACGTCATCGAGCTGGCCGCGGAACCCAACGTCATCCCCGCCTCCACCAACCCCACACTGCCTTTCACGATCAACACGGTGGCCGAGCACCACGACATGCTCATGGTCTGCCACCACCTCAACCCCGACGTGGAGGCCGACGTCCAGTTCGCGGACTCGCGCATCCGCGACACCACCATGGCGGCCGAGGACATCCTCCAGGACCTGGGCGCGATGTCGGTGACCTCGTCCGACGCCCAGGCGATGGGGCGCATCGGCGAGGTGATCTGCCGGACGTGGCAGGTGGCGCACGTGATGAAGAACCGGCACGGCCTGCGGTCCACGACCCTGCCCGCCGACAACGAACGCGCCCGCCGGTACGTCGCCAAGTACACGATCTGCCCGGCGGTGGCGCACGGGATCGACCACGAGGTGGGCTCGATCGAGCCCGGCAAGCTGGCCGACCTCGTGCTGTGGGACCGCGCGTTCTTCGGCATCCGCCCGGCCGCGGTGGTCAAGGGCGGTGCGGTCGTGTACGCCCCGCAGGGCGACCCCAACGCCACCATTCCCACCGCCCAGCCGATGCTGATGCGCCGCGGCCTGGCGGCGGCCACCGCGTCGGCCGCGCACCTGGCCACCACCTTCGTCTCCCCGGCGGCCCTGGAGGACGGTCTGGCCGACCGCCTCGGCCTGCGCCGCCGTCTCATGGCGGTCCACCCCACCCGCGAGGTGGGCAAGGCCGACATGCCGAACAACACGGCGCTGCCGAGCATCTCGGTGGACCCCGAGACGTTCCGGGTGACCATCGACGGCTACGAGGTGGACCCCGAGGGTGCGGACCGTCCGGTCGGCGAACTGCCGCTGACCCAGCGGTACTCGATGTTCTAGCGGTGACGACGGCTCCGGCCCGGTCGGCAGAGCGTCCGGCCCGGCGAACGGTGTCGTCCGCGTTGACCGGTGACGGCCCGCCGGTCACCTGGCGATCCATCGTTGCGCGGCGGGAACAACAGCGTGCGCGAGAGGGGAGGAACGGTGCGGAGACCGACGGCTACGTACGGCCGGTTCACCGGCGTGACGTCCGGCTGCGGCGGCTCCCCTCGCCGACGCCGCCGCCCGGCTCCAAGGCGGGCGAGCTCCGGCATGGACGGCGGCGGTGAGCGGCCCGCGGAGCGCCCGGCCGCTGAGGGGGAACGGAGTGCGGACCACGACGGGTGCCGCCGCGCCCGTGACGGCGGCGTCCGCCCGTCACCGGTTCCTCATCGGCGCAATCGCCGTGCTCGACCGGCAGGACCCGCGCGTTCCCAGGAGCCGCAGGAGGCTTCGGCCGGGTCCGCGGGCCGGCCCGGCGGCCGTGCCGGTGGATCGCATGGGGGCGCGGTCCCGGAGGCACGACAGCCGCTCGGACACCGGTCGCTCTCGATGTGGCGGCGCCAGCCGCCATGCCCGGACCGGCTGATGTGGAGCCGGCCTCGTTCGAGACCGTTCAGCACGGGGACGGAGTGATCGCGGCGATGACCCCGAGGCCATGGATCGGTGCAAGCAGCAGCGGGATCGTTCGGAGGTCGCACGTACGGCCATGAACGAGTCCAGTCGATCGGCGCGGTCCTTCGCCGGGCGGGTGCGGCCGTGCGAGGTGCCGCCCGGCTTCGAGGGCTCTCGTTCCGGCGCGTCCGGCGATCGGACGCCGCCGGTCGCCGAGCGACACCGAGCCGGCAACGTCCGATGCCCAGCGCGGAACCCGGCTCACCCACCGTCCGGAGGACCGCCTCATGCCGCTACGTCCACGTGCACGCCGGTGATGACGGGTCGCCGCCGCCGGCAGGCGGGGCGCGTGGCCGGGGGAGAGGCGGCCGTGGGGCGGGGGCGCGTTCCGAGTGTCGGGCCGCCCGTTGCGCCGTGCCACTGTGTGGAGATCGCGTCCCGGGCGGGACGGGTCCGTGGCGGCGGGGCGGTCGCCCGGTTCGATCGGACACGACGGTGGGAAGGGGGTTCCGGTGGCCGATGAGGACGACCCGGGCGCGGCGGCGCGCGGCTCCGGGACCGGGGCACTCGGCGCGCTGCTGCTCGCCGACGCGCGGCTGCCCACCGGCGGGCACGCGCACTCCGCCACACTGGAGGGGGCCGTCGCCGCCGGGCTGGCGGCCGAACAGGTGCCCGCCTACATCCGGGCCCGGCTGCGGACCGTCGCCCGCACCGAGGCCGCCGCGGCCGTGCTCGCCCTGCGGGCGGGCCGCGGACGGCCGGTCGACTACGGGCCGGTGCAGGCGGCCCTCGCCGCACGGACGCCCAGCGCGCCGCTGCGGGCGGCCTCGGCCTCGCTCGGCCGCGGGCTGACCCGCCTGGCCCGCGCCCTGTGCCCCGGCCATCCGGCGGTAGCCGGGCTGGCGACCGCGACCGCGGCCACCCCCGGGCTGCGGCCACTGCGTCCGGTGGTGCTCGGAGCGCTCGGCGCCGCGCTCGGCCTCACCGAGGCGCAGACCGCCCGCGCGGTCCTCTACGACGACGCGCAGACCGTCACCGCCGCCGCGCTCAAGCTGCACCCCGGTGATCCGCTCGCCACCGTGCGGTGGGTCGTGGACGCCGCCGACGACATCGAGGCGGCGGTCCGCGCCGCCGTGGCCGTCGCCGCGCCCGCCGACCTGCCGGCCCGATCCGCCCCGCTCATCGACCAGTGGGCGGCAGAGCACGCCCAGAGCACGAGGAGGCTGTTCATTGCTTGACCCCACCGTGTCCCCGGTATCCCCGGCGCCCCCCGGCCGCCGGACGCTGCGCCTCGGCGTCGCCGGTCCGGTCGGCACCGGAAAGAGCTCACTCATCGCCACGCTGTGCCGCGAACTGTCCGGCGAGTTCGCGATGGCCGTCGTCACCAACGACATCTACACCGACGAGGACGCCAGGTTCCTGCGCTCCGCGGGCGTGCTGGCGGCCGAGCGCATCCGCGCCGTCGAGACCGGCGCCTGCCCGCACACGGCGATCCGCGACGACATCACCGCCAACCTCGACGCCGTCGAGGACCTGGAGGAGGAGTTCGCGCCGCTCGACCTCGTGCTGGTGGAGAGCGGCGGCGACAACCTCACCGCGACCTTCAGCCCCGCGCTGATCGACGCGCAGATCTTCTGCCTCGACGTGGCCGGCGGCGGCGATGTCGCCCGCAAGGGCGGTCCGGGCATCGGCCGGGCCGACCTGCTGGTCGTCAACAAGTCCGACCTCGCGCCCTACGTCGGCGTGGACGTCGGCCGGATGGTGGCCGACGCCGAGAAGGCGCGGGACGGCCGGCCGGTGCTGGCGCTGTCGCGGTCCGACGCGGCGTCGGTCGCGGAGCTGTGCGCCTGGGTGCGCGGGGTGCTCGCCGAGCACGTCGACGGCCGGCACGTGCCGCAGGACCCCGGCCCGATGGCCCCGCACAGCCACGGTCCGGCCGGCCACGACCACGGCCACGAGCACGGGCCGCACACGCACGTCCATTGACCGCGCCCACCGTGCGGCCGGGCGCCGCGACCCCGGACCACCGCGACCACGGACCGCGGGAGGCGGGCCTGACGTCCGGCACGCCCACAATCGTCACCGTCGCGTCCGGCGGCGGCCGGACGTACCCCGTCCGCCTGGAGACCGGCACGTTCCTGCGCCCCCGCGTGATGCGCCGCCCGGGTCCGGGCCTGCGTGTGGTGCTGGCGGCGGTCCGGGCGTCGCTGTGCGCCGGAGACGACCTGCGGCTGCACGTCCATGTCGGGCCGGGAGCCCACCTCGACCTGGTGGACCCCAACGGCACGGTCGCCTACAACGCACGCGGCGGCCGTGCCGCGTGGCGTGCGGACATCACGCTGGCCGAGGGCGCGCGGATGACGTGGACCGAGCCGTCGTTCATCGTCTCCGAGGGGGCCGACGTGCTGCGGGAGACCACCGTGTCTCTGGCGGCCGGGGCACGGCTCGCGTGGCGGGAGACGCTGGTGCTGGGCCGCACGGGGGAGCGCGGCGGGGCGCTGCGGTCGGCGACCCGGGTGACGCACGAGGGACGGGAGCTCCTTGCCGAGGACCTCGACCTGCGCGACGCCGAGCTGCGGGAACTCCCGGGCGTGCTGGGCGGTGGCCGGGTCATCGGGCAGGTCGCCGCCCTCGGCTCCGTCCCGGACGGGCCGGCCGGACCGCACCGGCTGGACCTGGCGGGGCCGGGCGTGCTGTGGCGGGCGCTGGCGCGGCGGACGTACGAGTCCGACCGCGTCCTGGACGAGGCGTGGCGGGCGGCGGTGCGGTAGCGGTCGTGCCGTCGAGCCGCACCACGGTGTCGGACGGGCGGTCCCGCCACCGGAAGCCCCGCCCTCAAGGCACCTCGGCGTGTGGGCATCGCGGGCCGGGTCTAAAGTGCAACGGTGACCACTCTGCCGGAAGACCCGTCGTCACGGTTCACCGAAGACGACCGTGCCACGGCCGTGCAGCGCCTGCAGGAGGCGTACGCCGAAGGACACATCTCGCACGAGGAGATGGACGGAGGGCTCCAGTCGGCGCTCACCGCCCGGACGCGCGGCGAACTCATCTCCGCGCTGTCCGCACTCCCGGCGGGGCCCGCGGAGACCACGTCCACGCTCGCCGCCGCCAGCGGGCGGATCCGGCGACGCGGCGCCTGGCGGGTACCGCGGTTCCTCAAGGTCGTGTCGGCGTACGGCCGGGTGCGCCTGGACCTGTCCCGGGCGGTCATCGAGCACCCGGTGGTCGACATCGAGCTGCAGCTCGGCACCGGCGGTGCCAGGATCACGGTGCCGCGCGACGCGGTCGTTGACTTCGACGGTCTGCGAACGACCTGGAAGTTCCCGCGCTACAAGCCGCGACCGAACGTCCGCCCCGGCGGGCCGACGATCAGGATCTCCGGCGCCATGGGGTACGGACGGCTGCGGATCCGCCACGCGCGGCGGTGAGGCCGGGCGCTCAGTCGCCCAGTTCACTGAGGAGCGGCCAGATCTCGTCCTCGCACAGGTACCGCAGCATCCAGTCGGCGAAGGGACGGCCGTACTCAGCCGACCAGGTCGTGTCCGTCATGTGTGCGGACCTGGGGCGGGCCGGAGGCGATGGCGTCGAGCAAGCGGACGGCGTAGGCGGGCGCCATGCGGGAGCGGCCCTCGTCAGGCGTGACCCACTCGACGGCGGTCGTCTCTCCCGAGAGGCAGAGTCGCCCACCGGTGGGGTGGCAGCGAAAAACGAGGGCGACGACGCCGAGCTTGATGTTCTTGTAGACGCCGGTCAAGGCGTCGATGCCGACGTGGAGGCCGGTCTCCTCCAGGACCTCTCGGCGCAGGCCGTCCTCGATGGACTCGCCGAGTTCGAGGACGCCACCGGGCGGTTCCCAGTGGCCGTTGTCGGCTCGCTGAACGGTGAGGAGGCGGCCGTCAGGGTCCACGATGGCGGCGGCGACGGAGACCGAGTGCATGACAGACAAGTGTGGCCCGGTCGGCAGGCTCGGGCCACACGATGCGGAGAGCTCAGAGGTCGAATTCGCCGGCCTTGGCTCCCGCGATGAACTTGCGGAAGTTCTCGATGGGGGTGAGGACGACGGGGGCCGAGGTGTCGGTCGGGTCGTCGGCCTCGATGATGCCGACGGTGTCGCCGACGCGCGCGATGAAGATGCAGCCGCCGCTTGGACCGCTGAAGCTGGACTTGTGCCAGCGGTCCGCGGCCTGAGCGCGAAACTCCTGCTCGGTCACCGATTCACCTCCGACGTGCCGATATGTGCTACAACTTGTCGGCCTTGACGGCACCGAGGAAAGCGTTCCATTCGGACAGCGCGAACCTCAGCTGGGCGCCGTGTGGATGCGTGGAGTCTCGGACGGCGTGCCTCCCTGGAAGAGCCGCTGCTTCGACGCAGTTGCCGCCGGCGTTGCTGTAGCTGGACTTGCGCCACACCAGTTTCGATGACCCGAACACAGTCGCTTCCTCCAGGATTATCCGCGCTCCCGCAGGATATCCGCTATGAAACTCTTTGACTTCGCATCCGACAAGGCGACGGACTGCAGGTGATCGAAGACGAGGTTATAGCGGGCGACATCCTCGGATGACTCCAGGTGCTGACTGCTGGTGAGATCCTCGATGTAGACGATGTCCGGGTCCGCTGGCTCCGGGAACGTCAGAATGACGAAGGACGTCCCAAGCGAGGCATGTGCTCCCTCACCGAATGGGAGTACCTGGAGCGTCACATTCCGAAGGTCGGTCAGTCCGATCACCTGCCGGAGCTGTTCGGTGAAAGCCCTTCGCCCACCCACCGGGCGGCGAAGGACAGCTTCGTCAATGATCGCCCACAGCCTGAGCGGCGTGTCCTGATGCAGAAGCTTCTGCCGCTCCAAGCGAGCTTGTACCTGCTCTTCGACCCGCTCAGCTGTCAACTCCGGCCGGGCGGCCATCAGCACTGCACGGGCATATGACTCCGTCTGCAAGAGGCCCGGAACCAATTGGTTCTCGTACTCGCACATCGCCGAGGCATCGTTCTCCAGGCCCACGTACTTCTCGAACCAATGCGGAATCGCGCCTTGTTCGAAAGTCTGCCACCAGCCTTTGAGCCTGGATTCGCGCGAGAGCGCGACCAGGACCTCGACGTCCTCCGGATTCACGCCATAGACGCCCAGGATCAGCCGCAGGTCGCGCGGCTTGATGCTGCGTCGCCCGTTCTCAACCCGGCTCAGCCACGAGCCGTCGCACTCGACGGCCTCAGCCACCTGGCTGAGTGTCATCCCCGCGGCCTTCCGTAGCCGTCGCATCTCCATCCCCAGCCGACGCCGACGCGCGGTCGGACTCGCCCCAGTGGCCATGGCGTCCACCCCTCTCGCGAACCGCAGCAACCACAACCTGGTGACCAGGTGTCAATGACAACTTGTCAAACCCATTCGTTGTGCCAAACACTATCAGTGTGTCGCTGATTACTCAGTGACACCAGCGAGATGGGAGAACCTACATGTCCGAACCACACGACGGCACCCCCTCCGCCGCGACCCTCTACCTCTCCGGCCGGACGCTCGATGACGTCGGCACCTCCCGCGACTTCGTCCGCTCGGCCCTCCGCCGCGAGGAACCCGACATCACCCACACCGCAACGCTGTTGACCAGCGAACTCGCGACCAACGCGCTCGTCCACGGCGACGAACGCAACCTCGTCCCCGGCCTCGTACCGCGTCTCAGGCAGCCGCGCCCCTTTCACGTCACCGTGGACGCGTGCCTCCAGGAGATCTGCATCCTGGTCTGCGGCAAAGGATCGCGGCTGGCCGTCGTCAAACCGAAGAAGGACCGCGAGTGGGATGAGAGCGGCCGCGGCCTGGCGCTCGTCGCCGAGTTGTCCGAGACCTGGGGCACCCACGGCGACGCCTTCAGCCGCACCGTCTGGTTCGTCCTCAAGCGGACGCCGGCCCCGATCGTCGCGTGACTCGTCCGAGACACGGAACCGTCCCGGCCCTGTCGGTAGCAGGGCCGGGACGGCAATCACGAATCTATCGCGAAGGAGCGGGCGGCAGCTTCCCTTCCCGCACACCCGCGACGAGCCCCGCGAGATGCTCCTCGACCGCCATGAACAGCCCCGGCCCGAAGCTCACCCGGGCGACGCCCGCCGCAGCCAGGTCGGCGAGGGACACCGGGGACCCCGGTACCGCCGTCGCGTTGACCGGTGCCCCGATGCCCTCCACCAACGCGCGGACCGTCTCCGCCGGCAGGTCGAAGGCGATCGGGTACACGCAGTCCGCGCCCGCCTCGACGTAGCGGCGCCCCCGCTCGATCGCCTCGGCCAGCCGCTCCTCGTATGTGCCGGTGCCGTGCAGGAAGACGTCCACCCGGGCGTTGAGGACCGCGTCCGGCGCCGCGGCTCGGAAGGCCGCGAGGAACTCCGCCTGGTCCGCCACCGGCGCCAGCTTCCCCGTGGCCGGGTCGGTGTCCTCCAGGTTGCAGCCGACCGCGCCGCTGGCGGCCAGCCGGTCGGCGATCTCCGCCGGCGGCAGGCCGTAGCCGCGCTCGATGTCCGCGGTGACCGGCACCGGCACGGCCCGTGCTATACGGGCCACCGCCGCGAACATTTCCTCGGCCGGGGTCTCCTCATGGTCGCCGTACCCCAGCGCCGGGGCGACGGCCGCGCTCGCGGTGGCGACCGCCGGGAACCCGGCGGAAACCACCGTGCGGGCGGAGGCGGCGTCCCACGCGTTGGGCAGCACCACCGGGTCGCCCGGGACGTGCAGGGCCCGAAGCGCGGCGGCCCGGTCCGCGACCGCCGCGCCGGTCGGGGACGCGCTCATCCGCGCGAGCGCGGCTGGTAGTCGCCCACGGTGACGCGCGCGGTGATCGCCAGCCGGTTCCACGTGTTGATCGTGGCCACGGCCCACGTCAGTGCGGCCAGCTCGGACTCGTCGAAGTGCCGGGCGGCCTCCTCGTAGACGTCGTCCTCCACACCGCCGTCCGCGATGAGGGTGACCGCCTCGGCGAACGCCAGCGCGGCGCGCTCCCGCGCCGTGAAGAACGGCGTCTCCCGCCACGCGTTCAGCGCGTGCATCCGCTGGTGGGTCTCGCCCTGCGCCTCCGCGTCCTTTGTGTGCATGTCCAGGCAGAACGCGCAGCCGTTGATCTGCGAGGCCCGGATCTTCACCAGTTCCAGCAGCGAGGGCTCCAGGCCCAGGCCGTGCACCGTCTGCTCCAACTTCGCCATCGCCCGGTAGGCGGCGGCGGAGTGGCGGGCGATGTCGAGGCGCTGCGGGACCTCGACGGTCTCGTTCGTGATCGTGCTCATGTCTTCGACCCTAGGCCGGAATTGGCGGACTGCTATGGTCCAATCCCATGGTGATCGACTGGGCCACTTCCGGCGTCGACCTGCTCGTCGACGTCGACCCCGCCGACCGGGGGCGCCGTGCCGGGCTGGAGCGGGCGCTGCGGGCCGCCATCCGCGACGGCCGGCTGGCCCCTGGTACCCGGCTGCCCGCCAGCCGGACGCTCGCCGGGGAGCTCGGTGTCGCGCGGGGCACGGTCACCGCGGCCTACGAGCAGCTGGTCGCGGAGGGGTACCTGTCCGCCCGGCGCGGGTCCGGCACGGTCGTCGCCGAACTGCCCGCGAGCCGCATTCCGGACCGCGGTGCGGCGGGTGATACGGGCCCGGTCCCGCGCCCCCGCCATGACATGCGGCCGGGACGTCCGGACCTCTCGGCGTTCCCCGTCGAGGCGTGGCTGCGCGCGGCCCGCCGGGTGCTGCCCCGGATGGAAGTGGCGGCGTTCGCCCTCGGCGACCCGCGGGGGCACCCGGCCCTGCGTGCGGACCTCGCCGAGTACCTGGGCCGGACGCGGGGCGTGCTGGCCGACCCCGAGTCGATCGTGGTCACCAACGGCTTCATACAGGGCATCGGACTGCTCGCCCGCGTGCTGCACGAGTCCGGGCGGAGCGTCGTCGCGATGGAGGACCCCTGCTACCCGTTCCACCGCGAGGCGGTGCGCCGGGCCGGGCCGTCGGTCGTGCCGCTGTCGGTGGACGCGCAGGGCGCCTCCGGCCAGGTGCCGGAGGGCGCGGGCGCGGCCGTGGTGACGCCGGCCCACCAGGTCGTCCTGGGCATGGTGCTGGCGCCCGAGCGCCGCCGCGCACTGGTCACCTGGGCGAGTTCGGCGGACGGCCTGATCGTGGAGGACGACTACGACGGGGAGTTCCGGTACGACAGGCAGCCGGTGGGCGCGCTGCAGCAGATGTCGCCCGAGCACGTCGCCTACCTCGGCACGGCGTCCAAGACGCTCGCACCCGGGCTCCGCCTGGGGTGGATGGTCCTGCCGCGGCGGTTCGTCGAGCCGGTGGCGGAGGCCAAGTTCTACGCCGACTCCCAGACCGACATCATCGGCCAACTGGTGCTCGCGGATCTGATCCGCGGCCACGACTACGACCGGCACGTCCGGGCGCAGCGGCTCCGCTACCGGCGCCGCCGCGACGAACTCCTCCGCCGGCTCGCCCGGGAGGTGCCCGAGGTGCGGGTGCGGGGAGCGGCGGCCGGCCTGCAACTGATGCTGGAGCTGCCGCCCGGCGGCCCGTCGGAGACCGAGGTGACGGACCGAGCGGCGGCGCGCGGCCTGCTCATCGTTCCGGTGGGCGCCACCTGGCAGGCGCCGAACCCGGACCGGCGCCCGAGCATCGGAGTGGGCTACGCCACTCCGCCGGACCACGGCTACCCGGCAGCGCTGGACGCCCTGGTCGCGACGCTGCGCGAGGCACTGGACGCCTGACAGCCGCTGCCCGGGCCGTCCGCCGGCGCCGTCGCGGGTGCGGACGGCGAGTTCCGTCCTCGCACGTCCACTCCTCCGGGCTCAGGCGTTCCGGGTAATCGCGCCCCGCCCGCCGCGCCGGGCTTCCCGGCCGGCCACCTGGCGATGTCCAGGTGGCGCTGGTCCGTGGCACCCCGGGGAAGGGGAGAAGTCGGGAATCTGAAGGATGGCGAGAGAGCCGCGAGATGTCCGATTTGTGATCTACGTCGTACAGGAGGTGGCGATCCCGCCTACCCCAGCGCGAGACCCACCGTGAACAGCACCCCGAACGCCAGCTGCATCTTCCCCGTCTCACCGAGGCCCAGCACCAGGTCGCGGCCCTGCTGGCCGCCCGCCACCCGCCGGAGCGGTCGGAGCGCCAGCGGGACGGCGAGCAGTGCCAGCAGAGTCCACGGGTTGGCCACCGCCATGGCGGCCGCGATCGCGAAGGCGGCGGCCACGCACCCGATGTAGAGCCGCCGGGTGGCGGCCTCGCCCAGGACGACCGCCAGGGTCCGCTTGCCGGTCCGGGAGTCGGTGGGGATGTCGCGCAGGTTGTTGATCACCAGCACCGAGCAGGACAGCAGCCCGGCCGCGACCGCGGCGGCCCAGCCCTGCCAGGGAGCCGCACCCACCTGGACGAAGACGGTGCCGACCACCGCGACCAGGCCGAAGAACACGAAGACCGCGACCTCGCCAAGCGCGTGGTAGCCGTACGGGTTCTTCCCGCCGGTGTAGAACCACGCGGCCATGATCGCCGCCGCGCCCACCAGGAGCAGCCACCACGCGGAGGTCAGCGCCACCACCAGGCCGGCCACCGCCGCCACCGCGAAGCACGCCCACGCCGCGACCAGGACCTGACGCGGCGCGGCGAGCCGGGTGGCCGTGAGCCGGGTGGGCCCGACGCGCTCGGCGTCGGTGCCGCGCACGCCGTCGCTGTAGTCGTTGGCGTAGTTGACACCGATCTGCAGGGCCAGCGCCACCACCATGGCCAGCGCCGCCTTCCACCACACGGCGGCGTCCGCGCCGAGGGCGACACCCGTCCCGATCGCCACGGGGACGATCGAGTTCGGCAGCGTGCGCGGGCGGGCGCCCGCGACCCACTCGGGGACCGTGGCCACGCGGGTTCCTTCTTTCCACCGGCGGTCCCGGCGCGGCCGCGCCGGGACCGGTTGCTCTCGTTTCGTCCCACCGTATCGCCGCGCGGAACGGCGACCGCGGGCGGGCGGCGCGGTGTCAGCCGCCGATCGCGGCGTGCAGCCGGACCATGGGAACCGGCACACCCAGGTCGAGTTCGCGGCGTGCTCCGTCGGGCCGCCAGCCCGCCGCCTCGACGAACGCGCGCAGCGGGTTGCCGGCCTCCAGCACCCACACGTGGACGGTGCGGAACCCGTCCTCCAGCAGGTGGTCCACCGCCGCGTTGAGCAGCCGGCTGCCATGCCCCCGGCCGACATGGTCGCGGTGGACGTGCAGCGCGTAGATCTCGGCGTCCGTGCCGGGCCACCGGTCCGGGTCCTCGGCCGGGCCGACGGCGGCGAAGCCGACCACCGCGCGGTCGTCCGTGGCGACCAGCAGCCGGTGCCGCGAGCTGGGCGGCCGCTCGACCGCCGTGTGCCACTGCTCGCGGAACCGCGCTCCGGCCTCCTCGCCGGTCAGCTCGGCGAGCACCGGTGCGGGCAGCAGGTCGCCGTACAGGTCCCGCCACGCGGCGACCTGGATCGCCACGACGGTCTCGACGTCCTCACCCCGCGCGGACCGGACAAAACGCTGTGTCGACACGTGGACGCCCCCACTCGCTGGCCGGCGGACTCCGGCTCCCTCCCCGCATCGTGGCAGTGCCGGGACCGGTTCCCAAATCCGCGCACCGGCGCGGCTCCCCACACGCCCTCGGCGGAGGCGGACCTCCCCTCCGTGATGCCCCGGAGATTTCCCCCATCCGCTTCGCCGCGACTTTCTCGCGGGCCGGGCCGCGTGGGAGCATCGAGATCGTGAGCATCATTATTCGAATCATCGTGAACGCGGTCGCCCTGTGGGCGGCGGTGCTGCTCGTCAACGGGATCGAGGTCACCACCAGCTCCCTCGTAGGCCAGATCGCCGTGTACCTGGTCGTCGGCGCGATCTTCGGCGTGGTGAACGCCGTCATCAAGCCGATCGTCAAGACGGTGGGATGCGCCTTCTACGTCCTCACCCTGGGCCTGATCGCGCTCGTCGTGAACGCGCTGCTGCTCATGCTCACGGGGTGGCTGGCCGGGCTGCTGAACATCCCGTTCAGCATCGACGGCTTCTGGCCGGCCTTCTGGGGCGCCATCATCATCGCGGTGGTGAGCTGGCTACTCAGCCTCTTCGTCGGCGGCAACGACGACTGATCGGTGTGCGGCGCACGGCACCGGCCTCCCGTGGCGAGCGAGCCGCTCGCCCTTCGCGCCACGGGAGGGGTGCTTCCCGTTCATGCGCCACGGGAGGCTGCCCGCCCTGACCGGGGCGCTTGGCGCCGTTCGTCCGCCATTCGCGGTACCGTTTGCAGCATGGTAGGCAGCACTACGCCGAACGCGCCTTTCGGCCAGATGTTGACCGCGATGGTCACGCCCATGCACGAGAACGGCGACGTCGACTACGACGGCGCCGCCCGACTCGCCACATATCTGGTCGACGAGCAGCGCAACGACGGCCTCGTCGTCAACGGCACCACCGGCGAGTCGCCGACGACGAGCGACGACGAGAAAGACCGGCTGCTGCGCTCCGTCGTCGAGGCGGTCGGTGACCGCGCCACCATCGTGGCCGGGGTGGGAACCAACGACACCCGGCACAGCATCGAACTCGCCCGAGCGGCCGAACGCGCCGGAGCGCACGGCCTGCTTACGGTGACCCCGTATTACAACAAGCCGCCCCAGGAGGGGCTGCTCCGCCACTTCACGGCCATCGCCGACGCCACCGGGCTGCCGGTGATGCTCTACGACATCCCGGGACGCACGGGCGTGCCCATCGCCTCCGAGACCCTGGTCCGGCTGGCCGAGCACCCGCGCATCATCGCGAACAAGGACGCCAAGGACGACCTCGGCGCGAGTTCCTGGGTCATGGAGCGCACCGGCCTCGCCTACTACTGCGGCTCCGACATGCTGAACCTGCCGATGCTGTCCATCGGCGCGGCCGGGTTCGTCAGCGTCGTCGGGCACATCGTCGGTGCCGACCTGCACGAACTCATCGACGCCTACCACGGAGGCGACGTCACCCGCGCGCTGGCGATCCACCGCCGGCTGACCCCGGTCTACACCGGGATCTTCCGCACGCAGGGCGTCATCACCACCAAGGCCGTGCTCAACATGTTCGGCCTGCCCGGGGGAGCGGTGCGCACACCGCTCGCCGACGCGTCGTTCGAGCTCCAGGCGCTGCTGCGGGAGGACCTCGCGGCCGCCGGCGTCAAGGGGCCGATCGGGCTCGCGCCGCACCAGGCGGTGCCGGCGAGCGCCGTGGGAGTGGAACGGTTGACGGAAGGATCCGCATGAGCCACCCACACCCAGAACTCGGCCCCCCGCCTCCGCTGCCCGCGGGCGCGCTGAGGATCGTCCCCCTCGGCGGCCTCGGGGAGATCGGCCGCAACATGACGGTCTTCGAGTACGACGGCCGGCTGCTGATCATCGACTGCGGCGTGCTGTTCCCGGAGGAGGAGCAGCCGGGGGTGGACCTGATCCTGCCGGACTTCGACCACATCCGGGACCGGCTGGACGATGTCGAGGCGCTGGTCCTCACGCACGGCCACGAGGACCACATCGGCGCGGTGCCGTTCCTGCTGCGCGAGCGCCCCGACATCCCGCTGGTGGGCTCGCGGCTCACCCTCGCGCTGGTCTCCGCCAAGCTCGGCGAGCACCGCATCAAGCCGGAGCTCGTGCAGGTGGCCGAGGGCGAGCGGCACCGCTTCGGCGTGTTCGACTGCGAGTTCTTCGCGGTCAACCACTCGATCCCCGACGCACTCGCTGTGGGCGTCCGGACCCCCGGCGGCTCGCTGCTGCACACCGGCGACTTCAAGATGGACCAGCTGCCGCTGGACGGCCGGCTGACCGACCTCGCCGGGTTCGCGCGCTTCGGCGACGAGGGCGTGGACCTGCTGCTGTCCGACTCCACCAACGCCGAGGTCCCCGGCTTCGTCACCCACGAGCGCGACATCTCCGGGGTCATCGACAAGGTGTTCGGCCAGGCCGGGCAGCGCATCATCGTGGCCTGCTTCGCCTCCCACATCCACCGCGTGCAGCAGGTGCTCGACGCCGCGCAGGAGCACGGCCGCAAGGTGGCCTTCGTCGGCAGGTCCATGGTGCGCAACATGAACATCGCGCGCGACCTCGGCTACCTCCGCGTCCCCGGCGGCCTGCTGGTGGACGTCAAGGAGCTGGACGCCATGGCTCCCAACGAGGCGGTGCTCATCTCCACCGGCTCGCAGGGCGAGCCCATGTCGGCGCTCACCCGCATGGCCAACCGCGACCACCAGATCCGCATCGAGCCGGGCGACACCGTGGTGCTCGCGTCCTCGCTGATCCCGGGCAACGAGAACTCCGTGAACCGGGTCATCAACGGCCTGACCCGCTGGGGCGCCAAGGTCGTGCACAAGGGCAACGCGCTCGTGCACGTCTCGGGGCACGCGCCGGCCGGCGAGCTGCTGTACGTGCTCAACATGGTGCGGCCGCGCAACTTCATGCCGGTGCACGGCGAGTGGCGGCACCTGCGGGCCCACGCTCAGCTCGCCACCCTCACCGGTGTGCCCGAGAAGCGCGTGGTGATCGCCGAGGACGGGGTCGTGGTCGACCTCGTGGACGGCAAGGCGTCGATCGTGGGCGCCATCCCCGCCGGGTACGTCTACGTGGACGGCGCCTCGGTGGGCGACGTCACCGAGTCCGCGCTGAAGGACCGCCGGATCCTCGGTGAGGAGGGGTTCATCTCCGTCATCGTGGCGGTCGACTCCTCCTCCGGCAAGCTCGTCGGGGAGCCGCAGATCCACACCCGCGGGTCGGGGATCGACGTGGACGCCTACGACGAGGTGGTCCCGAAGATCCAGGACGCGCTGGAGCGCGCCGCCGCCGACGGCATCAACGACGTCGCGCAGCTGCGCCAGCTGGTGCGCCGCTCCATGGGCCGCTGGGTGAACGAGACCTACCGCCGCCGGCCGATGATCGTCCCGGTCGTGCTGGAGGTCTGACCGGGGCACCGGGGGCGTGGTCCGCTGTCCCGCGCCGCATGCGCGCGGGCGGGATGGCGTGTGTTCTTGCCATTGCGGTGCCATGCGTTCCCGCCACGCGGTGCCGTGCGTTCCCGCCACGCGGTGCCGTGCGTTCCCGCCACGCGGTGCCGTGCGTTCCCGCCACGCAGGCTGCGACACGCCCACGGCCGGTGGGAGGCTGATCCCGCCGGGGCTCGCTTAGTAGGCTGCCCACCATGGCCACCCGTGTGCCCAAGACCCCCCAGCGTTCCGGCGGTGGAGCGGCCCGCAGCGGCGGTTCGGCCCGCAAGTCGCCGGCCGGCCGCTCCGGGGCCGCCGCCCCGCGTGCCCGGAAGGCCCCGGCCCCGCGTCCCCGGCCGCAGAGCGCGGGCGAGGGGCCCGTCGCGCTGCTGTTCACGTGGTTCGGCCGCGGCCTGCTGCTCATCTGGAAGCTGCTCGCGCACACGGTGGGCGGGCTGGCCCGCACGGTGGGCCGCGGCGCTCGCGACCTCGACCCGGACCTGCGCCGCGACGGTCTCGGCATGGTGCTGCTGGCGGCCGGGCTGCTGGTCGCCGCGGCGGTGTGGTGGGACACCGAGGGGCCGCTGCTGGACGTGACGCGGATGGTGGTCCTCGGGGCCTTCGGGACGTTCTCCCCGGTGCTGCCGCTGCTGTTCCTGCCGTTCGCGTGGCGGCTCATGCGCACGCCGGGCAGCGGCCGGACCGACGTCGGACGGCTGCTGATCGGGGCCGCCGCGCTGCTGGTGGGCCTGCTGGGGCTCATCCACATCGCCCACGACATCCCGTGGCCGTCCGACGGCCAGACGGCGATGCGCCGCGCCGGCGGCCTGATCGGGTTCGTCGCCTCCGGGCCGCTGTCGCAGCTGGTCACCCCGTGGGTCACCGGGGTGCTGCTGTTCATGCTCATGGTGTTCGGCCTGCTGGTGGTGACCGCCACGCCCGTGCACCGCATCCCTGACCGCGTGCGGCAGCTGTTCGGCGGCCTGGCTGCGCGCGACGGCGGCCCGGACGTCGGGATGGACATCCTCGACGGCGAGGGGGCGAAACCGGCGCGCCGGCGCCCGAAGCGGCCCGCCGGGTCGGCGGCCCGGCGGGCGGGCGCGCGCCGGTCGGACGCGGCCGAGGAGGCGCCCGAGGACCTCGACACGGTCGCGGGCGCGAACGAGCGGCCCTACGACACCCCGGTCGTCGAGGGGGAGCGTCCCACCGACCCCCTCCCAC
>NZ_QEIO01000047.1 GCF_003336425.1 Marinitenerispora sediminis
CCGGGACGCCCACGGCTACCGCGGCCGCCGCGCGCGCTCCGAGCCGGCCGCGGAGGCGCGCCCGACCCCCGTGGACGGGCTCATGGCGCTCGGACGGCCGGTCGAGGACGAGGAGGCCGCGCCGGCGGGCCGCCGGCGCCGCGCGCCCGCGGATCACCTCGACCGCACGCCGGCGGCCGGGCTCGACCTCGGCCCCGGCCCCGAGGAGGCGGAGCCGCCGCGCCGCGGCCGCCGCGCCCGCGGGGCCGAGCAGCCGGAGGACGCGCCGAGCGCGCTGCGGGACGACCGCGACGGCGAGGCGTGGGACGACGAGGAGGACGAGGAGCACGAGCAGGGCCGGGGGCCCCGCCGCGCGGCCGCCGCAGGGCGGGGGCGGCGGGCCCGCCCCGAGCCCGCGGGCCGGCGCGGCGGCGGCCGGCGGGCCACCCGGCGCCGCCGCAAGCGCGGCCGGATGTCGCCCGCTGTCCTCGCCCTGGTGATCGTGCTCATGGCCGGGGCGGGCGGGGGCGGAGCCGTGGCGCTGCGCACCTACGTGTTCCCGCCCGACTTCGATGGCGAGGGCAGCGGCGAGGTGGAGGTCGCCATCGGTTCCGGCGCCACCGGCACCGACATCGGGGAGACGCTGGAGGAGGCCGGGGTCGTCGCCAGCGTGCGGGCGTTCACCAACGCGATCGACGGGGCGCACGTCGCGCCCGGCACCTACGTGCTGCGCGAGGGGATGAGCGCGGAGGCGGCGATGGAGCTGCTGCTGGACCCCGAGTCGCGGATCGGCATCCGGGTGACGATCCGCGAGGGGCTGCGCGCCAGCCAGATCCTCGCCGAGCTGTCCGAGGCCACCGAGATCCCGCTGGAGGAGTTCGAGGCCGCCTACGCCGACACCGCCGCGCTGGACCTGCCGGCCTACGCGGACAAGGGCCCCGAGGGCTACCTGTTCCCCGACACCTACATGATCGACTCCGGGACGCCCGCCGTGGGCATCCTCAACCAGATGGTGCGGCGCTACGACGACGCCGCCGCGGAGCTGGAGCTGGAGCGGCGCGCCGAGGAGCTCGGCTACACGCCGAACGAGATCATGGCGGTGGCGGCCATCGTCCAGGCCGAGTCCGGCGGCGTCGACGACATGGCGAAGATCGCGCGGGTCGTCTACAACCGCCTGGACCAGGGGATGTACCTGAAGATGGACAGCACCTGCTTCTACGCGCTCGGCGAGTACGGCATCGCGATGAACGCCCAGCAGCAGCAGGCGTGCCGGGACTCCGGGAGCGACTACGAGACGTATTTCCGCGAGGGGCTGCCGGCCGGGCCGATCGTGAGTCCGGGCGCGGACGCGATCAACGCCGCGCTGGAGCCGGCCGACGGCGCGTGGCTGTTCTTCGTCGCCACCGACCCGGAGAACGGCGTCACGGAGTTCGCCGAGACGGAGGCGGAGTTCTGGGAGCTGGTGAACAGGTTCAACCAGAGCCAGCAGTAGCCGGCGGCAGGGGTGGGTGCGCCGCAACCGCGGCGCACCCACCCGTGCGCGGAGCCGCCGCCCGGGCAGGCGGTGATCAGCGGGACACGGGGAGGACGGGGAGATGGTCAGGCGCGCCGCGGTGCTGGGGTCGCCCATCGCGCATTCGCTGTCGCCGGTGCTGCACACGGCGGCCTACGCCGAACTGGGGCTGGCCGCCGAGTGGGAGTACCAGCGCCACGAGTGCGGCGAGTCGGGGCTGGCGGCCTTCCTGGACGGCTGCGACGCGTCATGGGCCGGGCTCTCACTGACCATGCCGCTGAAGCGCGTGGCGCTCGCGCTGGCCGACACGGTCCACGAGCCGGCCGCGGCGGTGGGCGGCGCCAACACCCTCGTGTTCCGCGACGGCCGCCGGCACGCCCACAACACCGACGTGGCCGGCATCGTCGCGGCGCTGCGTGAGGCGGGGACCACCCGGGTGCGCACCGCGACCGTCATCGGTGCCGGGGCCACCGCGGCCTCAGCGCTGGCCGCGCTGCGCGAACTGGGCGCCACCGAGCCGCACGCCGTGACCGCGCTCGCGCGCTACCTGGGCCGCACCGCGGAGCTCTCGGCCGCCGCGGAGCGGATGTCAGCCGTGGTCGCCTTCGCCCCGCTGACCGACATCGAGCGGCACCTGGACGTCGACCTCGTGGTCTCCACGGTGCCGGCCGGCGCCGCCGACCACCTCGCCGACGTGGTGGCCGCCGGCCGTGCCGCGGTCTTCGACGTCGTGTACGCGCCGTGGCCGACGCCGCTGGCCGCCGCGGCCGCCGGCGCCGGCCGCACCGCGGTCGGCGGGTTCGAGATGCTGCTGCACCAGGCGGCGGTCCAGGTGGAGCTGATGACCGGTGCCGAGCGGGCCCCGGTCGAGGCGATGCGGGCCGCCGGCCTCGCTGAACTGCGCCGGCGGGCGGCCGCACCCGCCTGAGCGGCCGGGCGTCCGGGAATACCCGAACGCTCCGGAAGCTTGATAGAGTGGGTCTCTGACCTGATCCGGTGCTCCGGCACCGGACACGTAAGCGGAGGCCGATCCTCCCACCTACCGGGGCGAAACCCGTGTAGGTCCGGTACACGGAACCGAACCGGCGGCACGGCGACTCGTTCACCGAACGTCGGGATTCGGGCTCGTGGCGCACCGGTTGGCGACCTGGTCGCCGGCCGCGGCGTCCTCCGGTGGATCACCCCGCTTGCACCCGCTGGCGGGGTTTTGCTTTGCGGTCCCACGGACCCGGGCGGGCCTCCCGGCACACACAGCGACACGACAGAGCTAGGGAGGGGTCCCATCAGCGCTGAGCCCCGCATCAACGACCGTATTCGGGTTCCAGAGGTCCGACTCGTCGGGCCCAACGGCGAGCAGGTCGGCATCGTCCCGGTCGGGGACGCGCTGCGCCTCGCGCAGGAGGCCGACCTCGACCTCGTGGAGGTCGCGCCGACCGCCCGCCCGCCGGTCGCCAAGCTGATGGACTACGGCAAGTTCAAGTACGAGTCCGCGGTCAAGGCGCGCGAATCGCGCAAGAACCAGTCGAACACGATCATCAAGGAGATCAAGCTCCGTCCGAAGATCGACCCGCACGACTACGAGACCAAGAAGGGTCACGTGGTGCGGTTCCTCAAGGGCGGCGACAAGGTCAAGGTGACGATCATGTTCCGCGGCCGGGAGCAGTCCCGGCCCGAGCTGGGCTTCCGCTTGCTGCGCCGGCTGGCCGAGGACGTGCAGGAGCTCGGCCAGGTCGAGTCCCAGGCGAAGCAGGACGGCCGCAACATGGTCATGGTGATCGGCCCGCACAAGCGGCGTTCCGAGCACAAGGCGGAGGCCCGCGCCGCGGCCGAGGGCAAGACCCGGTCGCGCGAGCCGCGTCCGGCCGCCGGCGCCGAGCAGGGGAGCTGATCGCCGCCGTCCGCCGACGGTGCAGGGCACCGCTCGCGGACGGCGCCGACCATGGGTCCCGACGGACATCCGGGCCCCACCCGTCAACGACGAGCGGGGGGATCCCGCGCCGCGGTCGCGTCCCGCTGGGACGCGACGCGGCACGGGGTTGCCCCCGCACCCGCGTGCGGGGTGGGTGTGCACAGCCGCGCCGTCCCCCGGTGTGGGCGTGTGGACACCACCACGCAGCACAGAGCCAGTCAGGTTCCGTGCCGCCGGCCTCGGCGGCACGCCGAGCGAGTAGTTGAAGGAGACGACGGCGACAATGCCGAAGAACAAATCGCACAGTGGAGCCAGCAAGCGCTTCCGGGTGACCGGCTCCGGCAAGATCATGCGCCGCCGTGCCAACAAGAACCACCTCCTGGAGCACAAGCCGACCAAGCGCACCCGCCGCCTGACCGGTGATGTCGTGCTGGCCCCGGCCGATGCGAAGAAGATCAGGAAGCTGCTCGGCTAGCACGCCGATCCCCGGGGCCCGCCGCGGGCGGGTCTGATTCGCCGCCCACGGGTGCGCGCGCCCCGAGCGGCGCCGCCGCCCCCCGGCGGGCAAGTTCGTTCCGACCGGCCTCCGGTTCGCCCAACCGGAAAGGCCGCCCGGTGGCGCGGACAACGCGCACCGGTTACTCATGAGGAGTCACAGTGGCACGCGTGAAGCGGGCTCTCAACGCCAAGAAGAAGCGCAGGGTCGTCCTCGAGCGCGCCAGCGGGTACCGCGGCCAGCGGTCGCGCCTGTACCGCAAGGCCAAGGAGCAGATGCTCCACTCGATGACCTACGCCTACCGGGACCGCAAGGACCGCAAGGGCCAGTTCCGTCGGCTGTGGATCCAGCGCATCAACGCCGCCGCCCGCGCCAACGGCCTCACCTACAACCGGTTCATGCAGGGCCTGAAGGCCGCCGGCATCGAGGTGGACCGCCGCATCCTGGCCGACCTCGCGGTCAGCGACGCGGCCGCGTTCGCGACCCTGGTCGAGACCGCCAAGAAGGCGCTGCCGGCCCCCGCCCAGTCCGCGGCCTGATCCGGGCGGTCGTGATGGCGGGCCACGAGTTCACCAGCATCCGGTCCCCGAGGATCAAGGGGGCTCGTCGGCTCGCCAAGCGCGCCTTCCGGCAACGCGAGCGGCGCTTCCTCGCCGAAGGCCCCCAGGCCGTGCGGGAGGCGCTCGCCCGGCCCGGCGTCGTGCACGAGCTGTACACCACCGCCGAGGCCGCCCAGCGGCACGCCGACCTGGTCACCGCCGCCTCCGCCTCCGGGGTCCCGGTCCACCGGGTCACCCTGGAGGTCATGGGCGAGCTCGCGCAGACGGTGACCCCCCAGGGGCTGCTCGCCGTCTGCGCGTTCGTCGACGTGCCGCTGTCCGCCCTCTCCGGGGCCCGCCTGGTGGCGGTGCTGTCGCACGTACGGGATCCCGGCAACGCCGGCACCGTGCTGCGGACCGCCGACGCCGCCGGCGCGGACGCCGTCGTCTTCACCGACGCATCCGTCGACCCCTACAACGGCAAGTGCGTGCGCGCCTCCGCCGGCAGCCTGTTCCACCTCCCCGTCGTGGTCGGCCCGCGGGTGGCCGAGGTGGTGGCGGCCCTGCGCCGCGCCGACGCGCGCGTCCTCGCCGCCGACGGCCGCGGCGACCGCGACCTCGACGCCGCCGCTGACGGCGGCGACCTCTCCGGCCCGGTCGCCTGGATCTTCGGCAACGAGGCGTGGGGCCTCCCGGAGGACACCCTGGCGCTGGCCGACGCCGCGGTGCGCGTCCCCATCTACGGCGGTGCCGAGAGCCTCAACCTCGCGACCGCCGCGGCGGTGTGCCTGTACACCACCGCCCGCGAGCAGCGCCGCGCCGCCGTCGCCGGCTAGTGGTCCGGCCCGCCGCCGTGGCCGGGTAGCCGACGTGCCGTCTCCTGGTCAGCGGGACCGTCCGCAGGACCTGGTCCCGGAGCCGGGCGGCGAAGGATCCGGTCCGGCTGCGGCGGGCGATCGTGGTACTGAATGTCCGCCCTGGGCCGGACGGTCCCGGACATCACCTCGCTGATGCGGGTCGGCGCGGCGGGGCGTCTGCGCTCTGATCGACGAGGGACGCATCCGGAGGCCGGGTCACCAGGGTACGACCCCGTCGTCGTCGAACAGCTGGCCGGTCGGGCCGTCGTCCGGCAGGGTCGCCAGCCGGATGGCGATCGCCGCGCCCTGCTCGGGTGTCCGGGTCCCCCTGGATCCGTTGAGGTCGGTGGCCACGTAACCGGGGCAGGCGTTGTTGATCAGGATGCCGGTGCCGCTCAACTCCTTGGCGTACTGGATGGTGACGGCGTTGAGGTAGGTCTTCGTCGGCGCGTAGGCCCCGCTGGTCCCCCCGAGGTCGACGCCGGGCGCGGTCTGCAGTGTCAGGGAGCCGACGTGGCTGGACTGGTTGACGATCCGCGGGTGCTCCGAGCGGCGCAGCAGCGGCAGCATCGCGTTGGTGACCCTGATGACGCCGATGACGTTGGTCTCCACCAGTCGCCGCACGGTCTCAAGGTCCATGGTCGTGGGTTCCTCCGGCCAGCCGCCGGCAGCGCCAGCGTTGTTGACCAGCACGTCGAGCCGGCCCGTCCGCTCCTCGATCAGTCGGACCGCGGCGGTCACGCTCCCGCCGTCGGTCACGTCCAGGGGCACGCCGAACGCGTCGGCACCAGCCGCGCGCAGCTTGGCCACGGCATCCTCCCGGCGCCGCCTGTCCCGGGCGCCGACACCGACACTCAGGCCCCGCGCACCCAGCCCGGCCGCGATCTCGTACCCGATTCCCTTGTTCGCGCCAGTGACCAGCGCGATCGCCTTCTCGCTCACGACGACGAGCATGCCCGCGCCGCGGCCGGGCTCCAACACCATCTCGGTCGTGCGGCGATACCCGAGCGATATCGATCTGGCCGCTGCCGTCCTTATCCTGGGCTCGTGGAAATACGCGAGCTGCGGTACTTCGTCGCCGTCGCCGAGGAGCTGCACTTCGGCAAGGCCGCCCAGCGCCTCGGGATAGCCCAGCCGCCGCTGTCCCGCACGATCACCCAGCTCGAACGGCGGCTCGGAACCGCGCTGCTGGAACGCAGCAGCCGCAGGGTCGCGCTCACCGAGGCCGGAGGCGTGCTGCTGGCCGAAGGGCGCGCGATCCTCAGCGCGGTGACCGCGGCCGAGCGGCGTACCCGACGGGCCGCGGCAGCGCACCCCAGCCTCGTCCTCGCCGTCAAGTCCGGCACCGCTGGCGAGCTGCTGACGAAACTGCTCGACGCCTACGCCGCGGAACCCGGCGCGGCCACCGTCGAGCTGCTGCTGTGCGAGGCACACCAGCACCAGCGGCTGCTGCAGGACGGGCAGGCTGACGTGGCTCTGCTCCACCTGCCCTTCGACTCGCCTACCGGGCTCGACACCGAAACCCTGTACACCGAGGGACAGGTCGCGGTCCTGCCGGCCTCGCATCCGCTCGCCCGCCGCTCCCAGGTCCGGATGGCCGACGTCACCACGCTGCCGGAGCTCCCGATAGCCCGCTGGCCCGGTCCCGGCGGCAGCTACCCGGAAGGGCCGGGCGCGGAGGTACGGAACCTGACACAGCTGTTCCAGCTGATCGCGCTCGGCCGCACCACCGCGGTCATTCCCGAGTCCGCCAGCGCCGACCTGCGCCGTGACCTCGCCGCCGTGCCGGTCCTGGACGCTCCGCCCGTGACAACGGTGATCGCCTGGCCGCCGCACAGCCGCCTCCGTGCGGTCGCTGACCTGATCCGCGTCGCGACACGTCGTTGAACCCGGACGCGGATGGCGGCCACCTGCGGCAGCCCCGATCAGGCACCTGGCAGCCCAACGCTCCTGCACCAGCGAGGCGGCGTGCTCGAACGGCTGCGCGTTATGCGTGCGGGGACTGGCGACCCTTAATGCGGGTAGCCCGGTATCGCCCCTGCTCCGCGCCCTGAATACCGGCCGGCTGCTTACGGAGTGTGGTGGTTCGCCCGGGAATCACCGCAAAATGGGGGCAATATCGGGGCGTCGCGGTGTTGCTCGCCTACCCTCAGTTGCCGATACGCTCGAACTCTCACCCTCGGCCGCTCCAGCGGCCCGTCCGGCGGACCGCGTGGGACGAGGCGGGGCGAGGTGCGAGGTCAGGCGCGTAGCCAGCCCGAGCAGCGGGTACTGACCTTCGGTGTCATGGTCGTGGCGTGACCGCCTGGTAACGCTCGGCGCACAACATGGGCGGTTGCGCACTCCAGCGGCGCGGATGTTCATATATGGCTTGGGGAGGCGGTCGTGCGCGGCGACCAGTCGGCGGAGGAAGCCGGTCGGCATGCTCATGGGCTCTCTCCCGAGGACCTACCCGACGGCGTCCTGGTCGCCGACCGCAACGGCCGGGTGGTGACCTTCACCCGCATGGCCAGCCGGCTCACCCGGGTGCCCGCCTCGGCCGCGCTGGGCCGGGACTTCCGGGACGTCCTGCCGCTGCACGACGCCGAGGGGCGCGACTGGTGGAAGTACAGCGACCCCTACGGCGGGCTGCGCATCCGCACCCGCCAGCCCGAACGCACCCTCCTGCTCGCCGACGGCCGCGAGATCCTCATGGCCGCGCGCTACGTGCGGGAGGAGCGCGGCGGCGACGTCGTGCGGCTGGTCGTGACCCTGCGCGACGCCGCGCACCGCGCCCGCAGCGAGCGCAACCGCGCCGACCTGGTCTCCACCGTCGCCCACGAGCTCCGCTCGCCGCTGACCAGCGTCAAGGGCTTCACCGCGACGCTGCTGGCGAAGTGGGAACGGTTCACCGAGAACCAGAAGCTCATGATGCTGGAGACCGTCAACGCCGACGCCGACCGCGTGACCCGGCTCATCGCCGAACTGCTCGACGTCTCCCGGATCGAGTCGGGCCGGCTGGAGCTGCACCGCCAGGTGGTGGACCTGCCCGAGCGGGCCCGCAAGGTCGTCGCCGGGCGGGTCGCCGCCGGGGACCCCGTCGAGCGGTTCCGGCTGGAGGTGCACGGGCCGCTGCCCGAGCTGTGGCTGGACGCCGACAAGGTCGAGCAGATCATGGCGAACCTCGTGGAGAACGCGGTACGGCACGGCGCTGGTACTGTCACCATTGTGATCGAGCCCCACGAGGGAGGAGCAGCGGTGTCGGTGCGCGACGAGGGCGAGGGCATCGCGCCCGATGCCGTTCCGCGCGTCTTCCGCCAGTTCTGGCGCAACAAGCGCCGGGGGGGGACCGGCCTCGGCCTGTTCATCGTCAAGGGGCTGATCGAGGCCCACGGCGGCGCGATCACGGTCGGACGCGCCCCCAGCGGCGGCGCCGAGTTCCGATTTACCGTGCCCGCCGGCACCCCCGAGTTCGCCTGAGCGGACCCGGACGGCAGGCGGCGGGCGGCACCAGCTCCTTTGTCGGATTGCGCCCGCCGCGTCTCGCGGCGGGCCGTGACGGCCGCCCGGCCCGACGGGCGCGGGCGGCGAGGCGAACACACCATGTCTGCACCGAACAATTCCTTTGACCCCGTCGAGGTGACCGCGCTGCACCCGGACGAGGTCGCCCGCATGCGCGAGGAGGCGCTGGCCGCCATCGCGGCCGCCGGCGACCTGGCCCGGCTCAAGGAGGTCCGCCTCGCGCACGCCGGCGACCGGTCGCCGCTCGCGCTGGCCAACCGCGAGATCGGCGCCCTGCCGCCGGCCGCCCGCTCCGAGGCGGGCAAGCGGGTCGGCGGCGCGCGCCGGGACGTCTCCGAGGCCCTGAAGCGGCGCCAGGCCGAGCTGGAGGAGGAGCGCGACGCGCGCGTCCTCGTCGAGGAGGCCGTGGACGTCACGCTGCCCTGGGACCGCCGCCACCGCGGCGCCCGGCACCCGCTGACCACCGTGGCCGAGCGCATGGCCGACATCTTCGTCGGCATGGGCTTCGAGGTGGCCGAGGGCCCCGAGGTCGAGGCGGAGTGGTTCAACTTCGACGCCCTCAACTTCCTGCCGGACCACCCGGCCCGGACGATGCAGGACACCTTCTTCGTCGAGTCGGCCGCCGGCGGCGACTCCGGGCTGGTGCTGCGCACCCACACCTCGCCGGTCCAGGTGCGGGCGCTGCTGGGGCGGGAGCTGCCGGTCTACGTCGTGGCGCCCGGGCGGACCTTCCGCACCGACGAGCTCGACGCCACCCACAGCCCGGTCTTCCACCAGCTGGAGGGGATGGTCGTCGACGAGGGCATCACGATGGCCCACCTGCGCGGCGCCATCGACGCGTTCGTCTCCGGCATGTTCGGCTCGGGGCTGCGCACCCGGTTCCGCCCGTCGTACTTCCCGTTCACCGAGCCCTCGGCCGAGGTGGACATGGAGTGCTTCGTCTGCCGCGGCGCGTCCGTGGGCGACCCCGACGCGCCCTGCCGCACCTGCGGCTCCGAGGGGTGGATCGAGATCGGCGGCTGCGGCGTGATGAACCCGCGGGTGCTCGTCGCGGCCGGCGTCGACCCCGAGCGCTACAGCGGCTGGGCGTTCGGCCTCGGGGTGGAGCGGACCCTGATGTTCGCGCACGGCGTGCGCGACATGCACGACATGGTGGAGGGTGACGTGCGGTTCACCTCGGCGTTCGGGATGGAGATCTGATGCGCGTCCCCGTTTCCTGGCTGCGCGAGTACGCGGCCCTGCCGGCCGGCGTGACGGCCCGGGAGCTCGCCGCCCGGCTGATCGCGGTGGGCCTGGAGGTCGAGACCGTCGACGAGCTGGGGGCCGACATCACCGGCCCCGTCGTGGTGGGCCGGGTGCTCGCCATCGAGGAGCTGACCGGCTTCAAGAAGCCCATCCGCTACTGCCGGGTCGACGTCGGGGCGGCCAACGGGTCCGGCGACCCGCAGAACATCATCTGCGGCGCCCGGAACTTCTCCGAGGGCGACCTCGTCGTGGTGGCGCTGCCGGGCGCGGTGCTGCCGGGCGGCTTCGCGATCGGCGCCCGCAAGACCTACGGCCGGATGTCGGAGGGCATGATCTGCTCGGCCACCGAGCTGTCCCTCTGGGAGGACCACGAGGGCATCATCGTGCTGCCCGAGGGCTTCGCCGAGCCGGGCACCGACGCCTTCGAGCCGCTGGGGCTGCGCGACGACGTCCTGGACATCGCCGTCACCCCCGACCGCGGCTACGCGCTGTCCGTCCGCGGGGTGGCGCGCGAGGCGGCCGCCGCCTACGGCGTGGAGTTCCGCGACCCCGCGGACGTGGCGCTGCCGGCGGCGGACGCCGCCGGCGGCTACCCGGCCTCGGTGGCCGACGCGGCCATCTGCTCGCGCTACGTGCTGCGCGGGGTCACCGGGTTCGACCCGGACGCGCCGACCCCGCTGTGGATGAAGCGCCGCCTGGCCATGACGGGCGTGCGCTCCGTCTCGCTCGCGGTCGACGTGACCAACTACGTGATGATGGAGCTGGGCCAGCCGCTGCACGCCTGGGACCGCGCCCGGGTGCGCGGCCCGATCGAGGTGCGGGCCGCGCACCGCGGCGAGCGGCTGGAGACGCTCGACCACGTCAAGCGGACGCTGGACCCGGACGACATCCTCATCACCGACGAGTCGGGGCCCATCAACATCGCCGGCGTCATGGGCGGCCTGGACACCGAGATCGGCCTGGAGACCACCGACGTCCTGATCGAGGCCGCGCACTTCGACGCCGCGCACATCGCCCGGTCGTCGCGTCGGCACCAGCTGTCCTCGGAGTCCTCCCGCCGGTTCGAGCGCGGCGTGGACTCCGCGGTGCAGCTCGCCGCGGCGACCCGCGCGGTCCTGCTGCTGGAGGAGCTCGGCGGCGCGGTCGTGGACGAGGGGGTGACCCACATCGACCTCGGCGCCGCCCGGCAGCCGGTCGCGCTCGCGGAGCGGCACGCCGCGCGGGTCGCCGGGGTGGACTACCCGAAGGGGACGTCCGCCCGCCGGCTGCGCGAGGTGGGCTGCGAGGTGGCCGAGGCCGACGGCGGCGACACGCTGCTGGTCACGCCGCCGTCCTGGCGGCCGGACCTGGGCGATCCCAACGACCTCGCCGAGGAGGTCATCCGGCTCGAGGGCTACGAGAACATCCCGTCGGTCCCGCCGCGCGCGCCGGCCGGCCGCGGCCTCACCAGCGGCCAGCGGCTGCGCCGGGCGGTCGGCCGCGGGCTCGCCGGCGCGGGCTTCGTGGAGGTGCTCAGCTACCCGTTCCTCGGGGAGCGCGACCTCGACGGGCTGCAGCTGGGGGCCGAGGACGCCCGCCGCCGGACCCTGCGCCTGGCCAATCCGCTCAACGACGACGAGCCGCTGCTGCGCACCACGCTGCTGCCGGGGCTGCTGAAGGCGCTGGCGCGCAACGTCGGCCGCGGGTTCGGCGACGTCGCCCTGTTCGAGACGGGGCTGGTCTACCTCCCGCGCGAGGGCGCTCCCGAGCGGGCGCCGATGCTCGCCGTGGACCGCGGGCCGACGGGGGAGGAGCTCGCCGCGGTCGAGGCGGCCATCCCCGAGCAGCCGCGGCACGTGGGCGCGGTGCTGGCCGGGGACCGCGAGCCGGCCGGCTGGTGGGGACCCGGCCGTCCGGCCACCTGGGCCGACGCCATCGAGGCCGCACGCGAGGTGGCCCATGCGGCCGGCGCCGAGCTCGTCGTCCGCGCGGCGCGCCGCGAGCCGTGGCACCCGGGGCGCTGCGCCGCGCTGTACGTCGCGGGGGCCGAGGGGGCGGTGCTGGTCGGGCACGCGGGCGAGCTGCACCCCCGCACGGTGGCGGCGTTCGGCCTGCCGGCGCGCACCGCGGCCATGGAGCTCGTGCTGGACCTCGTGGAGCGGGCTGGGGTGCGGGCGGCCGCCCCGGAGGTGTCCACCTACCCGGTGGCGACCCGTGACGTGGCGCTCGTCGTGGACGCCGCGGTTCCGGCGGGCGAGGTGGAGGCAGCCCTGCGCGAGGGTGCCGGCGAGCTGCTGGAGAGCGTGCGGCTGTTCGACGTCTACACCGGAGAGCAGGTCGAGGAGGGGCGCAAGTCCCTCGCCTACGCGCTGCGGTTCCGGGCGGCGGACCGCACGCTGACGGCGGAGGAGGTGGCGGCGGCGCGGGCCGCGGCCGTTGCCGCCGCCGCCGAGCGGACCGGGGCCGTGCTGCGCGGCTAGCGGAGAGGGCGCCCGCCGGTCCGGCGGGCGCCCGCCCCCGTCTTCTTCCTGGAAAGATACTTCCGGTTACACTGGACGGTGTCGGCCACACGGATGTGGCCCGGGGGAGGGAACATGGCGGCCGAAGGCGAGCGAGGGACCGGACCGGGGCTGGACGACGACGAGCTCATCACGGCCTGGGGTCTGTTCTACGAAGCGCTGAACCTGACGACTCCGCTGCTGCTGGAGGGCATCGACCCCTCCGGCAAGGAGCTGACGGGCCCGTGGTTCGAGGTGCTGCTCCGGCTGCAGCGCTCTCCGGGCCACCGGCTGCCGATGAGCGAGCTGGCCCGGCAGGTCTCCCTGAGCAGCGGCGGCTTCACCAAACTGGCGGACCGGCTGGAGCGACGGGGCTACCTGGCGCGGCAGTCCTGTCCCTCGGACCGCCGGGTGACCTACGCGGCGCTCACACCCGAGGGGCTGGAGCTCGCGGAGGAGTCGCGCCGCAGGCACGTCGCCCTGCTGCGGACGCACGTGCTGGAGCCGCTCGGCGCGGAGGGCGTCCGGGAGTTCGCCGACCGGGCGCGGCAGCTGAGGGACAGTTCGGCGCGCACGGTCCGCTGACGGAGCGGAACCGGCTCCGCGGTGTGATCGTCCGAGGAGTGCGGGAAAACCCGCAATCCAGGCAAACCGGCCCGCTACGCTGGCGATGATCTTGGATCCCGCACCACCGGATCCACCGCCGTCGTCCGTGGTCCGAGCGGGGACCGGCCGGCCGCGCGCCGGGAGCGGGCGCGTCCAGCATTGTCGAGCCAGGGGAGATTCGGTTGAAACTCGTCGCCAGCGCGGCCCAGATGCGCGCAGTGCCCCGTTCGTCGGAGTTCCGCAACGGCGGTGTCTCCTTCTGGTTCCGCCAGACCGGCCTGCCCGACCGCCGCCCGGCGCTCCCCGGGTCCGCCGACTACGACGTCTGCGTCGTCGGCGCCGGCTACACCGGCCTGTGGACCGCCTACTACCTGAAGAAGGCGCAGCCCGACCTGCGGGTCGCCGTCCTGGAGCGCGAGTTCGCCGGGTTCGGTGCCTCGGGCCGCAACGGCGGCTGGCTGTCGGGCCACCTCGCCGGCTCCCGGGAGCGCTACGCCGCGTCGCACGGCAAGGGCGGGGTGATCGCCCTCCAGCGCGCCATGATGGCCGCCGTGGACGAGGTGATCGAGGTCGCCGCCGCCGAGGGGATCGACGCCGACATCGTCAAGGGCGGGATGCGGGTCGTCGCGACCAACCCGGCGCAGCGCGCCCGGCTCCAGGAGGAGGTCCGGCTCCTCCAGGAGTGGGGGTTCTGGCCGGAGGACATGTACCTGCTCGAACACGACCACGAACCGCGGCTGCGGGTGGACGGCACGGTGGTGGCCGCCCACAGCCCGCACGCCGCGCGCGTCCAGCCGGCCCGGCTGGTGCTCGGGCTGGCCCGGACGGTCGCAGATCTCGGGGTCGATATCTTCGAGGACACCCCGGTCACCGAGATCCGGCCCCGAGAGGGCGAGGAGCTGCCCGCCGCGGTCACCGAGCACGGCACCGTGCGCGCCGAGTACGTCATCCGGGCCACCGAGGCGTTCACCGCCTCGCTGGGCGGCCCGCGCCAGCGGTGGTCGCCCATGGGCAACTCCATGATCGCCACCGAGCCGCTCAGCGCCGACACCTGGCGGCACATCGGCTGGGAGGGGCGCGAGGTGCTCCGCGACGCCGCGCACGCCCACATCTACGCCCAGCGCACCGCCGACGACCGCATCGCGATCGGCGGACGCGGTGCCCCCCACCGCCCGGGCTCCGGGCAGGACGGCACCGGGGCGACCCAGCCGCAGGCCATCGCCGAGCTCTGGCGCGCGCTGGCCCGGCTGTTCCCCGCCGCCTCCGACGCCCCGGTCGCGCACGCCTGGTCCGGGGCGCTCGCCGTGCCCCGCGACGGCTGTCCCACCGTGGGCCTGGACTCCGCCACCGGCCTGGGCTGGGCGGGCGGCTACGTCGACAGCGGGGTCACCACGAGCAACCTCGCCGGCCGTACCCTGCGCGACCTCGTCCTGGGCCGGCAGAGCGAGCTCACCCGTCTGCCCTGGGTCGGCCGGAGACCGCGCGGCTGGGAGCCCGAACCGCTGCGGTGGATCGGCACCCAGGTCACGCAGGGGCTGTACCGCACGGCCGACCGCCGCGAGGCGCACCACGTCTCCCAGACCTCGGCTCTGGCCTCGCTCGCGGAGAAGCTGTCGGGGCGGTGAGGCGGTTTCCGGGCCAGCGGCACACTTTTCCCGTATACCGGAAGCCGTGTACGCGATACCGCCCCGTTCTCGGACTGATCAACAGGCCAGGGGCCACCACGGCCCAGCTTTCGGAAAGCCCGCTCCCGTAGCTTGCGGCTCCGACGCCGGGGCGACGTTGACCTGGTACTGCGTGATGTCCAGGCTGACGACCAACGCGCGAGGATGGTCAGCACCGCGGTCACGTTCCTGGCCGAACTCATGAAGCACGCGGACGTCAGGCGTCCGGTCATCGCCGACGTGGCCCCCAAGGTCTTTCCCTGGATGCGTTTCCTGCCCGAGAAGGCGGGAGAGGAGTTCCGGCAGCGACTCGCCGACCTTCTCCGCGCCACCGAGGAGCTGGACGACCCGGCCCCGCTCCTCCAGCTTGTCGCTGAGTGGCAGCGCACCGCGGAGGTCTATGCGGACCCTGAACTCCTCGCGATCCTGATGCGCGGCGACGAAGAGCGCGGCGACTACGGGCCCGCTCCCCCGCCCCCGGGGGACAGCCATGAGTCCGAGGCGTGGAGAGCGGGCCGCTCCTCCTGCGGCTCAGGACGAGTGGGAGGCGTGCCTTCCCACTACGGAAGCGGCGACCCGGTCACCACGCCCCCAGCACGGACCCGGTCCAGGGGACCGGCGCCTGTGGCGGCGCAGGAGCCCGGGCGGGCCGGGGTGGCCGGCGACGCCCGCGGCGGTGCCAGAGGCCGGCCCTCGCGCCGCCGAGTGGGCCGAGCAGGCGGTCCGGGTCACCGGCGGGCCGGACGCGCTCGGCGGCCACGTAGAGCGGGCCGCGCGGCCCCTCCGGCCTTGCTCGATTCTTATGCACCTACTTGCATAAAATTACAACACCTTGCATGATGGGAGCGTCGACCGGGCAACGACGGGGGAGAGCGGCGATGGGATTCACGGCGGCGGTCGCCGGTGCCAGCGGGTACGCGGGCGGGGAGGTCCTGCGGCTGCTGCTCGGACACCCCGAGATCGAGATCGGCGCCCTGACCGCCGGCGGCAACGCCGGCAGCCGCCTCGGTGCGCTCCAGCCGCACCTGGTGCCGCTGGCCGACCACGTGCTCCAGGAGACCACCGCCGACACGCTCGCCGGCCACGACGTCGTCTTCCTCGCGCTGCCGCACGGCCGGTCCGCGGCGATCGCCGAGCGGCTCGGCGAGTCCACCGTGGTCGTCGACTGCGGCGCCGACTTCCGGCTCGCCGACCCCGACGCCTGGCAGCGCTTCTACGGCTCCCCGCACGCCGGCACCTGGCCGTACGGCCTCCCCGAACTCCCCGGTGCGCGCGAACGGCTGCGCGGCGCGCGGCGCGTCGCCGTCCCCGGCTGCTACCCCACCGCCGGCACGCTCGCGCTGTTCCCGGCGCTCGCCGACGGGCTCGTCGAACCCGACGTCGTCATCGTGGCGGCCTCCGGCACCTCCGGCGCCGGCAAGGCGCCCAAGCCGCACCTGCTCGGCAGCGAGGTCATGGGGTCGGCCACCGCCTACGGGGTCGGCGGCGCGCACCGGCACAACCCGGAGTTCACCCAGAACCTGTCCGCCGTCGCCGGCGCGCCCGTCACGGTCTCCTTCACCCCGGTGCTCGTCCCGATGCCGCGCGGCATCCTGGCCACCTGCACGGCCCCGGTCCGCCCCGGCACCACCGCCGCCGCGGTGCGCGAGGCCTACCGGCGGCGGCTCGCGGACGAACCCTTCGTCCACCTGCTCCCCGAGGGCACCTGGCCGGCCACCTCCATGACCCTGGGCGCCAACACCGCGCTGGTGCAGGTCGCCGTGGACGAGGCCGCCGGCCGCCTCGTCGCCGTCGCCGCCATCGACAACCTGACCAAGGGCACCGCCGGAGGGGCCGTGCAGAGCGCGAACCTCGCGCTCGGCCTGCCCGAGACGAGCGGCCTCCCCGTCAGCGCGGTCGCCCCCTGACCGCCGGCCGCCCGCAGGGCGCCGCCCCCGAGGACCTCGATCGTTCCCGATGCTTCCGGCCCGGCACGGGCTCCAGCAGCGAGCGAAAGGCAGCACAGTGAGCGTCACCGCACCCCGCGGCTTCCGGGCCGCAGGCGTGGCCGCCGGTCTCAAACCCGGCGGCGCGCGCGACGTCGCCGTCGTCATCAACGACGGCCCGTCGCGCGCCGCCGCCGCGGTCTTCACCAGCAACCGCGTCAAGGCGGCCCCCGTCCTGTGGTCGCAGCAGGTACTCGCCGGCGGGCGGGTCCGCGCCGTCATCCTCAACGCCGGCGGCGCCAACGCCTGCACCGGCGCTCCCGGGTTCCAGGACACGCACACCACCGCGGAGCGCGTGGCCGCCGCCCTGGAGGACTCCGCCGCCGAGATCGCGGTGTGCTCCACCGGTCTCATCGGCGAGCGGCTCGACATGCCCAAGCTGCTGGCCGGCGCCGACGAGGCCGTCGCCACCGCCGCCCGTGACGGCGGGCTCGCCGCCGCCGACGCCATCCGCACGACCGACACCGTCGCCAAGATCGCCTTCCGGCGCGGCGCCGGCTACACCATCGGCGGCATGGCCAAGGGCGCCGGCATGCTCGCGCCCTCCCTGGCCACGATGCTCTCGGTCGTCACCACCGACGCGGACCTCACCGCCGAGCAGTGCGACCGGCTGCTGCGGGCCGCCACCCGGGTCACCTTCGACCGGGTGGACGCCGACGGCTGCGTCTCCACCAACGACACCGTGCTGCTGCTCGCCAGCGGCGCCTCGGGCACCGTTCCCGACGAGGACGAGTTCGGTGCCCTGCTCACCGAGGTCTGCCACGACCTCGCCCGCCAGCTCATCGCCGACGCCGAGGGCGCCTCCAAGTCCATCGCCATCGAGGTGGTCGGCGCCGCCAGCGAGGACGACGCCGTCACCGTGGCCCGCTCCATCGCCCGCAACGCGCTGTTCAAGTGCGCCATCTACGGGGAGGACCCCAACTGGGGCCGCGTCCTCGCCGCGGTGGGCACCACCGACGCCGCGTTCGACCCGGACCACCTCAACGTCGCCATCAACGGCGTGTGGGTCTGCCGGGGCGGCGCCGTCGGCGACGACCGCGACAAGGTGGACCTCAAGCCCCGCGAGGTCACGGTCACCGTGGACCTGTCGGCCGGAAGCCACGCCGCCACGGTGTGGACCACCGACCTGACCGTCGAATACGTGCACGAGAACTCGGCCTACTCCACATGATCTCCCGCGCCCACGAACTGGCCCTCGACAAGGCCGGCACGCTCGTCGAAGCCCTCCCGTGGCTGAGCCGCTTCCACGGCCGCACCGTGGTCGTCAAGTACGGCGGCCACGCCATGGCCGACCCCGAACTGCGCGCCCGGTTCGCCGAGAGCGTCGTGTTCCTCCGCTACGCCGGACTGCGGCCCGTGGTCGTGCACGGCGGCGGTCCGCAGATCAACGCCCACCTGGACCGGCTTGGGGTGGAGAGCACCTTCACCGCCGGCCTGCGGGTCACCACGCCCGAGACGATGGACATCGTCCGCATGGTGCTGGTCGGCCAGGTCAACCGCGACATCGTCGGTCTGATCAACCAGCACGGACCGTTCGCCGTCGGCATGTCCGGCGAGGACGCCCACCTGCTCACCGCCGAGCGCAAGCCGGCCATCGTCGACGGCGAGCCCGTGGACATCGGCCTGGTCGGCGAGGTCGTCGAGGTGCGGCCGCAGGCGGTACGCACCCTCCTCGACGACGGGCACATCCCGGTGGTGTCCAGCATCGCCCGCTCCACCGAGGGCGTGTACAACGTCAACGCCGACACCGCCGCCGCCGCGCTCGCGGTCGGGCTCGACGCCAGCAAGCTCATCGTGCTGACCGACGTCGAGGGCCTCTACGCCGACTACCCGGCCAACACCGAGCTGATCAGCCGGCTCACCGCGGGCGAGCTCGAAGGGCTGCTGCCCCGGCTGTCCGCCGGCATGGCGCCCAAGATGGAGGCGTGCCTGCGCGCCGTGCGCGGCGGCGTCCCCCAGGCGCACGTCCTGGACGGCCGCATCCCGCACGCCATGCTGCTGGAGATCTTCACCGACGACGGCATCGGCACCATGGTGGTCGCCGACGAGGCCGAGTCCGACACCGAGCCCGCCGCACCCGGCTCCGGAGGTGACCGCGCGTGAGCGCCACGACCGAACTCCAGGCGCGCTTCGACGCCGTCCTCATGCCCAACTACGGCACGCCCCCGGTCGCGCTGGCCCGCGGCGAGGGCCGCTACGTCTGGGATGTCGAGGGCAACCGCTACCTCGACCTCATCGCCGGCATCGCCGTGTCCGCCCTCGGGCACGGCCACCCCGCCCTGGTCGAGGCGGTCACCCGCCAGGTCGGCCGGCTCGCGCACACCAGCAACCTGTTCCTGCACGACGGCGAGGTGGAGCTGGCCGAGCGGCTGGTGGCGCTGGTCGGCGGCGACGCCCGGGTGTTCTTCGCCAACTCCGGGACCGAGGCCAACGAGGCGGCGCTCAAGCTCGTCCGGCGTGCCGCGGGTCCCGGCCGCGACCACGTCGTCTCCACCGTCGCGGGCTTCCACGGCCGCACCTCGGGGGCGCTCGCCCTCACCGGCAAGCCGGCCATCCGCGACCCGTTCGGCCCCTTCGGACTGGACGTCCGGTTCGTCCCCTACGGGGACGGCGCGGCGCTGCGCGCCGCCGTCACCGAGACCTGCCAGGCCGTCTTCGTCGAGCCCGTCCAGGGCGAGGCGGGCATCGTCACCCCGCCCGAGGGCTACCTGCGCGAGGTCCGGGAGATCTGCGACGCCACCGGGGCGCTCTTCGTCCTGGACGAGATCCAGAGCGGCGTCGGCCGCACCGGGCACTGGTTCGCCCACCAGGAGGCCGGCGTCCGGCCGGACGTGCTGACGCTCGCCAAGGGGCTCGGCGGCGGACTCCCCATCGGGGCCTGCGTCGGCTTCGGCCGCGTCGGCGGCGCCTTCCACAAGGGCGACCACGGCTCCACGTTCGGCGGCAACCCGGTCGCGGTCGCCGCCGCGCTCGCCGTCCTCGACGTGATCGAGGAGGAGAAGCTGCTGGAGAACGCGGCCGAGCAGGGGAACCTGCTCGCCGAGCGCGTCGAGGCGCTGGGCTCTCCGCTGGTCACCGCCGTGCGCGGCGCCGGCCTGTGGCGCGCCGTGCAGCTGGCCGCCCCCGTCGCGGCCGACGTCCAGGCCGCGGCCGCCGCGCACGGGTTCCTGGTCAACGCGGTCGCGCCCGACACCGTCCGCATCGCCCCGCCGCTGACGATCACCCGGGAGGAGATCCTGGAGTTCGCCGGCGCCCTGCCCACGATCCTCGCCGAGGTCTCCGAGAAGGGAGCCCCCCATGCCTGAGCCGACCGCACCGACTCCGGCCGCCGATCCCGCCGCGCCCGCCGTGCGGCACTTCCTGCGCGACGACGACCTCACCGCCGCAGAGCAGACCGCTGTCCTCGACCTCGCCGACGCGATGAAGAAGGACCGGTTCGCGCACCGCCCGCTGGAGGGCCCGGAGACCGTCGCGCTGGTCTTCGACAAGCCCTCCACTCGGACCCGGGTGTCCTTCGCGGTCGGCGTCGCCGACCTCGGCGGCCAGCCGCTCGTCATCGACGCCCAGACCAGCCAGCTCGGCCGCGGCGAGCCCATCGAGGACACCGCCCGGGTGCTCGACCGCCAGTGCGCCGCCATCGTCTGGCGCACCTTCGCCCAGGCGCGCCTCGAAGCCATGGCCGCCGCCAGCCGGGTGCCGGTCGTCAACGCGCTGACCGACGAGTTCCACCCGTGCCAGATCCTCGCCGACCTGCAGACGGTCCGCGAGCACAAGGGCCGGCTGTCCGGGCTCGTGCTGGCCTACTTCGGCGACGGCGCGAACAACATGGCGCACTCCTACCTGCTCGGCGGCGCGCTCGCCGGCATGCACGTCCGGATCAGCGCGCCCGAGGGCTACCACCCCGACGCCGCCGTGCTGGCCCGGGCCCAAGAGATCGCCGCCGAGACCGGCGGATCCGCGGAGGTGGCCGAGACCCCGGCCGCGGCCGCGACCAACGCCGACGTGCTCGCCACCGACGTCTGGACCTCCATGGGCCAGGAGTCCGAGGCCGCCGAGCGTGTTGACCCGTTCCGGCCCTACATGGTGGACGAGCTCCTGCTGGAGCTCGCCGCCCCCGGCGCCATCGTGCTGCACTGCCTGCCGGCGCACCGCGGCGAGGAGATCGCCGCCTCCGTCATCGACGGCCCGCACAGCGTCGTCTGGGACCAGGCCGAGAACCGCAGACACGCGCAGAAGGCGCTGCTCGCCTTCCTGCTCGGCCGGGGGGACCGGCGGCGATGACCGGCCGCTCCGCCGGGCCCCAGGGCGACGGGACCCGCCTCGGCGGCCCGCCGCCCGGCGCCGGGGGGGAACAGCCCGCGGCGGCCGCCGACCACGCGGGGCCGGCGCCGCTGACCAAGGCCGCCCGCCACGCGCGCATCACCGAGGCGCTCACCCGCAACGACGTCCGCTCCCAGAGCGAGCTGGCCCGGCTGCTGGCGGACTCCGGAGTGCACGTCACCCAGGCCACGCTGTCCCGGGACCTCGACGAGCTCGGCGCGGTCAAACTGCGCACCGTCGACGGGAACCTGGTCTACGTCCTGCCCGGCGAAGGGGGTGAGCGCCTCCAGCGGGCGCGGCCCGACACCCTGGACCTGGAGCACGTGACCAACTCACGCCTCACCCGCCTCGCTGAGGACCTGCTGGTCTCGGCGGAGTCCTCGGCCAACATGGTGATCGTGCGGACCCCGCCGGGCGCGGCGCAGTACCTGGCCTCGGCGATCGACCACACCGACATACCGGCCATCCTCGGGACCATCGCCGGCGACGACACCATCCTGGTGATCTCCCGCGATCCCCAGGGCGGGGCCGAGCTCGCCGCCGCCCTGCTGCGACTGGCCAGCCGGCGGCCCTGACCGCCGGCGTCGTCGGACACCGCGCGCACCGACAGCGGGCGCACCCACCGTCGAAGGAGAACGTCTCATGACCGAGCGGGTCGTACTCGCCTACTCAGGAGGTCTCGACACCTCCGTCGCCATCGGCTGGATCGCCGCGGAGACCGGCGCCGAGGTCGTCGCCGTGGCCATCGACTGCGGCCAGGGCGGCGAGGACCTCGACGTCATCCGGCAGCGCGCGCTGGACTGCGGCGCCGTCGAGGCCGTCGTCGCCGACGCCCGCGACGAGTTCGCCAGCCAGTACTGCGTGCCGGCGCTGCGGGCCAACGCGCTCTACATGGACCGCTACCCGCTGGTCTCGGCGCTGTCCCGGCCGCTGATCGTCAAGCACCTCGCCGACGCCGCCCGCTACCACAACGCGACCATGGTCGCGCACGGCTGCACCGGCAAGGGCAACGACCAGGTGCGCTTCGAGGCCGGCCTCGCGGCGCTCTTCCCCGAGCTCAGGGTCCTCGCCCCGGTGCGCGACTCCGGGATGACCCGGGACAAGGCCATCGCCTTCGCAGAGGAGAAGGGCCTGCCGATCGACGTCTCCAAGAAGTCCCCCTACTCCATCGACCAGAACCTGTGGGGGCGGGCCGTGGAGACGGGCTTCCTGGAGGACATCTGGAACGGCCCGATCGAGGACGTCTACGCCTACACCGATGACCCGGCCGAGCCGCGCGAGGCCGACGAGCTGGTCATCACCTTCCAGGCCGGCGTGCCCACCGCGGTGGACGGCAAGGACCTCACCCCGCTGCAGGTCATCGAGGAGCTGAACCGCCGCGCCGGGGCGCAGGGGGTCGGGCGCATCGACATGGTCGAGGACCGGCTGGTCGGCATCAAGAGCCGCGAGGTCTACGAGGCGCCCGGCGCGATCGCGCTGATCGCGGCGCACCAGGAGCTGGAGAACGTCACCGTCGAGCGCGAGCTCGCGCGCTTCAAGCGGGGCGTCGACCAGCGCTGGGGCGAGCTCGTCTACGACGGGCTGTGGTTCTCGCCGCTGAAGAAGGCGCTGGACGGGTTCATCGCCGAGGCCAACGCGCACGTGTCCGGTGACATCCGCATGGTGCTGCACGGCGGCCGCGCGGTCGTCACCGGCCGGCGCAGCGACGCGTCGCTGTACGACTACGAGCTGGCCACCTACGACACCGGTGACAAGTACGACCAGAGCCTGGCCCGCGGCTTCATCGACGTCTGGAGCATGCCGGCGAAGATCGCCAGCCTGCGCGACCAGAAGCTGTCCTAGCCGACCCCGCGCGGGGCCGGCCCCGGCCGGCCCCGCCGCCCGCCCGACCGACGACACGAACACGAGACGACTCCCATGACCAACCCGCAGCAGCCAGAGGTGACCCGGCTCTGGGGCGGCCGGTTCGCCGGCGGCCCCTCCGAGGCGCTGGCCCGGCTCTCCCTGAGCACCCACTTCGACTGGCGGCTGGCCCGCCACGACATCGCCGGCTCCCGGGCGCACGCCCGCGTCCTGCACGCGGCGGGACTGCTGACCGCCGACGAGCTCGCCCAGATGCTCGCCGGCCTCGACCGCCTGGAGGCCGACGTCGCCTCCGGCGAGTTCCGGCCGGTGCTCGAGGACGAGGACGTGCACACCGCGCTGGAGCGCGGCTTCATCGAGCGGGTCGGCCCCGAGCTCGGCGGCCGGCTGCGCGCCGGACGCTCGCGCAACGACCAGATCGCCACCCTGGTGCGGATGTACCTGCGGGAGCAGGCCCGCCTCGTCGCCGGCGGGGTCCTGGACCTCGTCGCCGCGCTCGCCGACCAGGCGCTCGCCAACATCGACGTCGCCATGCCGGGGCGCACGCACCTGCAGCACGCGCAGCCGGTGCTGCTCGCCCACCACCTGCTGGCGCACGCCTGGCCGCTGGTCCGCGACGTCGAGCGGCTGCGCGACTGGGACCGCCGCGCCGACGCCTCGCCCTACGGCTCCGGCGCGCTCGCGGGCTCCTCGCTCGGCCTGGACCCCGAGGCGGTCGCGGCCGACCTCGGGTTCTCCGGCTCGGTGGAGAACTCCATCGACGGCACGGCGGCGCGCGACGTCGTCGCGGAGTTCTCCTTCGTGGCGGCCATGATCGGCGTCGACCTGTCGCGGCTCGCCGAGGAGGTCATCCTGTGGTCCACCAAGGAGTTCTCCTTCGTGACCCTGGACGACGCCTTCGCGACCGGCTCGTCGATCATGCCGCAGAAGAAGAACCCGGACATCGCCGAGCTGGCCCGCGGCAAGTCGGGCCGGCTCGTCGGCGACCTCGCCGGCCTGCTCACCACGCTCAAGGGGCTGCCGCTCGCCTACAACCGGGACCTGCAGGAGGACAAGGAGCCGGTGTTCGACGCCGTCGACACCCTCCAGCTGCTGCTGCCCGCCTTCACCGGCATGGTGGCGACGCTGACCTTCAACGGCGCGCGCATGGCGGAGCTGGCCCCGCAGGGCTTCTCGCTGGCCACCGACATCGCCGAGTGGCTGGTCCGGCAGCGGGTGCCGTTCCGCGAGGCGCACGAGCTGGCCGGCGCCTGCGTGCGGGTCTGCGAGGAGCGCGGCATCGACCTGCCCGACCTCTCCGACGCCGACCTCGCGGCGATCTCCCCGGCCCTCACGCCGCGGGTGCGCGAGGTGCTGACCGTGCCCGGGTCGCTGGAGTCGCGTTCCGCCAGGGGCGGCACGGCACCCAAGCGGGTCGCCGAGCAGCTGGAGCGGCTGCGCGCGGCCGTTGACGCGCACCGGGCCTTCACCGCGGGCTGACGCCGCGGGCGGCGGCTCCGGCGGGGCCGGGGCCGCCGCCGACGGTGCACGGGAGGCCGAGCCGGGATTCGGGCCGGAATACGGCCACGTGTCGTCGTTCGCGCCCCATGCAGCGAATGCGGCAATTTGTGAGGTTTTCCGCGTGGATTTCGGCTAAACCAGCGCCATTGCGGCTGTCGATGCGGTAGCGTCCAGATCCTGTGGGCACCGAGGGCACGCGCCCTCCGGTATGCGCGACGGGACGGCTCCGTGCCGAACGGGGGAGACGCCGGCTTGCGGCCGGCCGCGTGCGGAAGAGCTGCCCTGCCCCCTCCTCCCCCGCCCTCGGGCCGATGTGAATCCCCCCGTGCGTCCGGCACCGGGGTGCCCCGCGGTGGGAGGAGCTGAATGGGCCAGTCGGGTGGCAGCGGACGCGGTATCAGATCCCAGCTCAACGGGATCGTGCTGATACCCAGCATCACCTTCCTCCTGCTGTTCGTCTCCCTCAGCGGCGCCACGCTGGTGCAGGCCTTCTCACTGCGCGCCGCCACGGCCGAGGGTGAGAGCGGCGTACTGCTGCACCACGCCATGGTGGAGCTGCAGAGCGAGCGCCGGCTCGCGGCCGAGTACCTCGCCGCCCCCTCCGACGGCCGGCTGCAGGCCTTCCAGGAGCAGGTCACCGTCACCGACCGGGCGGTCCGCGCCATGGGCGGCCGCGAGGAGCAGCCCAGCTACGGCGACACCGACGCCGAGCGCGCCGACGAGCTCTTCACCGCGCTGGACGACCGCCCGGTCCTGCGGGAGGAGGTGACCGGGCGCGCCGTCGAGCGCGGCGAGGCCGTCGACCGCTACAGCGACCTCATCGCCCGCGGCCACCGGCTGTACGACGCCCGCGGGCGCGGCCTGCAGGACGGCCCCGCCGTGGCCGCCGCCGACACCGCGGTGGACCTGATGCACACCCAGGAGCTCCTCGCCAAGGCCGACGCCGTGCTCTCCGCGGGGATCGTCGCGGGCGAGCTCACGCCCGCCGAGCGGAGCCGGTTCACCGGCCTCGTCGCCAGCCTGCGCGAGCACCTCGACTCCGCCGGCGTCGACCTCGCCGGCGAACCCGCCGCCAGCCACGGCGCGCTCCTCGACAGCGCCGATTGGCGGGAGCTGGACGCCGTCGCGCGGGCGGTGAGCGAGCAGGAGCCCGAGGTCACCGTCGACCCGGTCACCGGCGAGCAGCAGCGCTCCGACGAGCTCCCCGGCGCGGCCGAGCGCTGGCGGGCCGCCGCCGACGGAGTCGACGCGGCCCTCGTGGCCCTGGCCGACCAGCAGGTCGACGCCGCCGTCGTGGCGACCGACACCGCGGCGGCCCGCATCCTCACCGTCGCGGTCGGCGGCGGCATCATCGCCATGTTCGCCGGCACCCTCGCCTACGGGGTCGCCTCCCGCTCCGCCAACCGGCTCACCCACCGGCTCGCGCGGCTGCGCGAGGAGACCCTGGGCCTCGCCAAGGAGGACCTCCCCAGGATCGTGCGGCGCCTGCAGGACGGCGAGCCGGTCGACGTCGACGCCGAGGTCACCCGGCTCGACCACGGGGACGACGAGGTCGGGCAGGTCGCCGACGCGTTCAACATCGCCCAGCGCACCGCCATCGCCGCCGCCGTCAAGCAGGCCGAGATCCGCGCCGGCGCCAACCGGGTCTTCCTCGGGATCGCGCACCGCAACCAGTCCCTGGTGCAGCGCCAGCTCCAGCTCCTCGACCGGGTGGAACGCCAGGAGGAGGACCCGGACCTGCTGGAGGACCTCTTCCAGCTCGACCACCTCGCCACCCGGGGCCGGCGCAACGCCGAGAACCTCATCATCCTGGGCGGCGCCCAGCCCGGCCGCCGCTGGCGCAACCCCATCCCGCTGGTCGACATCCTGCGCGGGGCCGTCTCCGAGACCGAGGAGTACGCCCGCGTCAAGCTGCGCGTGGTGCCCACGCTCTCCCTGCGCGGCGCCGTGGTCGCCGACATCATCCACCTGGTCGCCGAACTCGTGGAGAACGCCACCGCCTTCTCGCCGCCGCACACGAAGGTCGAGATCCACAGCGAGATCGTCCCCAAGGGCGTGGTCGTCGAGGTCGAGGACCGCGGACTCGGCATGAGCGAGGAGGACTACACGGCGGCGAACCGGACGCTGGCCGACGCCCCCGAGTTCGACGTCATGGCGCTGAACGAGGACTCCCGGCTCGGCCTGTTCGTGGTCGCGCGGCTGGCCGCCAAGCACGACATCGCCGTCCAGCTGTGCCCCTCGCCCTACGGCGGCACCCGCGCCGTCATCCTCATCCCCTCGACGCTGACGGCCGCTCCCGAGGGGGCGCCGCCGCCGACCCGGCGGGAACGCGAGGCCGAGCCCGCGTGGCCGGACGCGCCGCTGCCCGGGTACGAGCGCGGGGAGCGGCCCGGCGACCTGCTGGCGCCGGAGGACGCCGACCCGGCGGAGGGGCGGTCAGCCGCACCGCGCCGGCTGCACCCGGCCCCCCGCCCGGTCGGCGGCGAGCCCGCCGCGGGCACCGGGGACGCCGACCGGCTCCCGCGCCACGCGCGGCCGGTGACCAGCACTTCCGCCAACTCCGGGCGGCCGGGCGACTCCGTGCCGTATAACGGAACGGGCCGGGAGGAGGAGCCTCCCGAACGGCGTGGAGGGGAGGCGGAGCCCGCATGGGGGGATCAGACCGCACCGCGCGACGAGGCCGAGCGGCCCGCGCTGCCGGTCCGGCGCCCGCGCGGCGTCCCGGCGCCCGCTCCCACGCCACCCGCGGCCCCGGACGGCACCGCGGCCCCCTCGGGCCCCGACGAGCGACCCCCGCTCCCGAAGCGCCGCCGACAGGCCCACCTCGCTCCCCAGCTCCGGCAGGACCCCGGCCCCGCCGAGGCCGCCGGCCAGGCCCGGGAGAGCACGCGTTCGCCCGAGGAGGTGCGCCGCATGCTGAGCGCCTTCCAGAGCGGCACCCGGCGGGCCCGCGAGACCCAGGAGGCACCGCCCGACCGCCCTGGGCCGGTGCGGGGCGACGCGGAGGCAGCCGGATCCGGCTCGGCACACGACCATGCCCCCGCGCGCGGCGGAGCCGACCGCCCCGGGGCCGGTGACCTGCCGACCGACCGCGGACCGGCCGTCGGCGGCCGAGCCGGCCGGCCGGGCGGTGACCACTCATACGAGAGCGAATGATGGTGAGATGAGCAACGTCACAGGCGACCTGAACTGGCTGCTCGACGACCTGGTGGACCGCGTCGTCGGCGCCGACCACGCCATCGTGCTGTCCGCCGATGGCCTCCTCATCGGCCGGTCGCGGGACCTGTCCACCGAGGACGGCGAGCACCTCTCCGCGGTGGCCTCGGCCTTCCAGAGCCTGGCGCGCGGCACCGGCCGGCACTTCGGCGGCGGCGCGGTCCGGCAGACCATCGTGGAGATGGAGCACGCCTACCTGTTCGTCACGGCCGCGGGCGAGGGCGCCTGCCTCGCGGTGCTCGCCTCCGAGGACGCCGACGTCGGCCTCGTCGCCTACGAGATGAACATGCGGATCAAGCGGGTCGGGCAGTTCCTCAGCACGGCCCCGCGCTTCCCCGAGACCGCCGCGTCCCCGGGCGGAACCGGAGCATGATCCCCGCTGAAGACGACCCGGGCGCGGCGCCGCTGCCGGAGCCGCGCGCGCAGGGCGGTCCCGGTCACCGCTCCGGCGCCCCGGGCGGCCGGCTGCCCGGGCGGAGACCGGCGGCGCGGCCCGGCGGCCCCGGCTTCTCCCTCACCGACGCTGCCGCCGGCCCGCTGGTGCGCCCCTACGCCATGACCGGTGGCCGCACGCGGCCGGACCGGGCCGAGCTCGACATGATCACCGTCGTGGTCGCCGCCCGAAGACCGCCCGACACCGTGGGCCTGGAGCCCGAGCACCTGGCGATCCTCGACCTCTGCACCGGACCCGTGTCGGTCGCCGAGGTCTCCGCGCACCTCGACATCCCGCTCACCGTGGTCAAAGTCCTGGTGAGCGACCTGATCGCCAGGGGCGCCATGCTGGCCCGCGCCCCGCTGCCCACCGCGCAACTCCCCGAAAAGCACGTACTCCAGGCGGTACTCGATGGCATCCGTAGGCTCTGACCCCGGACCGGGCGACCCCGAGATCCCCCTCGCGGTCAAGATCCTGGTCGCCGGCGGCTTCGGCGCGGGCAAGACGACGATGGTGGGATCGGTCAGCGAGATCACGCCCCTGAGCACGGAGGAGGTCATGACCGAGGCCAGCCTCGGGATCGACGACCTCGCCGGCGTCGAGCAGAAGACCACCACCACGGTCGCCCTCGACTTCGGCCGCATCACCGTCAACGACAGCGTCGTGCTCTACCTCTTCGGCACGCCGGGCCAGGGCCGGTTCTGGTTCATGTGGGACGAACTCGCCCAGGGCGCGCTCGGCTCCGTCGTCCTGGCCGACACCCGGCGGCTGGACACCTGCTTCCCGGCGGTCGACTTCTTCGAGCGCCGCGACATCCCGTTCGTCATCGCCGTCAACCGCTTCGACGGCTCCGCCGCCTACACCGAGGCGGAGGTCCGCCAGGCGCTCGACGTCCGAGCCGACGTCCCGATCGTCATGGCCGACGCCCGCCGCCGCGAGTCGGGCAAGGAGGTGCTGCTCACCCTCGTCGAGCACGTCATGCGGCGCCGCAGCCTGGCGCTGAGCGGCTGACGGCCGCGCCGCACCCGCCCGGATCACCGCCCGGCGCGCCTCCCGGCACCGTCACCGGGACCGCACAGAGGGCAAGATCATCGCTTCCGAGTCGTTAGCATTTTCGCGTGAACCCTGACAGTACCCAGAAACCGGACAGACTCCCTCCGCGCGACCTGCCTCGGCGCCGCTCTGGCCGGCATCGCAACCCGCTGTCGTTCGACAGCTGGGTCGGTACGCCGACGCTGGTGCTCGCCATCCCCGGCACCGCCGACCCCGGCGGGTACGGCCAGCAGGTCGTCGACCTGGTCCGTGCCTACCGGCCCGAGGTCGCCATCCGCTTCGGCTACACCGAGGGCGACGAGCACCCGCTCACCGAGGCCCTCGCCGGCCTTGAGACCGGCGAGGGACGCGGCATCCGCGCCGTCGTGGTGCCGCTGGTCTCCGCCTCGCACCCCGCGACCCTGCACGCCATCAACACCACCGTCTCCGCCACCGGCGTCAGCGCCCGGGTGACCGAGGGGCTCGGCCCGCACCCCATGCTCGCCGAGGTGCTGCACCTGCGCCTCGCCGAAGGCGGCTTCGTGCGCGCCGACCGCATGCGGCTCATCAGCGTGGTCGCCGCCACCGGGAGCATGGCCGACGGCGTGGTCGTCGGCTCCGTCGGCGGCGCCGACGCCGTGAGCTCCGCGGGCGTCACCGCCGTGCTGCTCGCGGCCCGGCTCGGCATCACGGTGCTCCCCGTCGACCTGGAGGACCAGGCGCACCTGGACGAGGTCTTCGGCCAGATGCGCAGTGCCGGGTCCGTGCGCACCGTCCTCGCGCCCAGCATCATCGGGACCGAGTACCCGATGTCGGCGGTCGAGGACGTCGCGCGCCGCTACGGGGCCCGGGTCTGCGCGCCGCTCGGCGCGCACAGCACGCTCGCCAAGATCGCCGCGCTGCGCTACGCCGAGGTCCTCAACGCCCTCGGCATCGAGCAGCCGCCGACGCTGGACGAGCTGCCGGCGCCCGTGGGGTCGCGGCACCGCCCCGAGAGCTGAACGACCGCCGGACCCCATCCCCGCCGCCGTCGCGGCGGCGCGCCTTCCGTACCGCGCGTCGCCGCCACGGCGGCGGAGCCATGCCCGCGGGTGAAAGGCGCCTGCCAACGAATAGTGACGATGCCACCACGCAGCGCCACGGCATCCGATAGCGTCATGTGCGCTTGGGCGTCATGGCCTCAACCGGACCCGATCCACGTGCCGGTCCCTCGCTTCTCGCGCCATGCGCCCGTCCATGTGGGGAGGGGCCATGGGTACACGACACGCGGCCGGCGGGCGGAACAGCATCCGGCGCCAGCTCACACGCAACGTGCTGATCCCGAGCGTCAGCTTCCTGCTGCTGTGGGCGACCATCGCGGCGGCGGGCAGCGCGCAGACCGCGGCGCTCGCGCTGGCCACCCTCAACGGCACCGACGGCGTGGTCAGCCTCGGCGCCATCGCGGCGGAGCTGCGCCATGAGCGCCGGGCCAGCCAGGTCTACCTGGGCGACACCGACCGGCCGGCCGCCGACCGGCTCAACCGCCAGCGCGCCCGTACCGACGCCGCCTTCCGCGCCGCCTACGAGCAGGCGTCGCACCTGCTCGACCGGGGCGAACCAGAGATCCGCGACCGCACCCGGGACTTCTTCGACAGCTGGAAGGAGCTCCCCGCGCTGCGCGGCAGCGTCTCGGCCGGCCGCCTCGACCGCGAGACGGCGCTCAGCCGCTACACCGACCTCATCGACGACATCCACCTGATCTCCGACGCCATCGTCATGCGGCTGAACGACGAGCGCAGCCTCACCGAGGGGGTGCTCGCCCTCCAGCTGATGCGGGCCCGCGACTACTACTCCCAGGCCGACGCCCTGCTCAGCGGCGTGATCGCGGCCGGCGCCATGACCTACGAGGAGAGCGCGCACTTCGTCCATCTCACGGCCTCCTACCGCGACGTGCTCAGCGACTCCGAACGCCACCTGGCGCCGCCGGTGCGCGCCCGCTACGACGCCATGCGCGAGGACGCCGAGTGGATCGCGGTGACGCGGCTCAGCCAGGCGGTCGTCATGCGCGAGCCCGTCAACGGCGGCGGTACGCCCGGCCGGCCAGCCGGCTGGAACACCGAGGTACCGGTCGGGCAGCGCGAGTGGGACGCCTCCTCCTCGGCCGCCGCGCCGCTCTTCCACGACGTCGTCATCGCGCAGGTCCAGTCGTCCATCGACAGCGCGTGGGCGGCGGTCCGCCACCGCATCCTCGTCAACGTCGGCGGCAGCCTGGTCGCGCTCGTCGCGGGAGCCACCGCGATCGTCGTCGCCCTGCGCTCCGCACGCCGGCTGACCGGGCGGCTGCAGCGGCTGCGCGCCGACACGCTGGAGGTCGCCGAGACCCGGCTGCCCGACATCGTCGCCCGCGCGCAGGGCGGCCGCCGGGTGGACGTCGAGGCCGAACTCGCGCCGCTGTCCTACGGCGACGACGAGATCGGCGAGGTCGCCGACGCCTTCAACACCGCCCAGCGCACCGCGGTCCGCGCGGCCGTCAAACAGGCTGAGATCCGCGAGGGCGCCAACCGGGTGTTCCTCGGCATCGCCTACCGCAACCAGGCCCTCGTCCAGCGTCAGCTCCGGCTGCTCGACGAGATCGAGTACGAGGAGGAGGACCCCCGCCGGCTGCAGAAGCTCTTCCGGCTGGACCACCTCGCCACCCGGGGCCGCCGCTACGCCGACAACCTCATCATCCTCGGCGGTGCCCCCTCCGCCCGCCGCTGGCGTGAGCACCTGCCCCTCGTCGACGTGCTGCGCGCCGCCATCTCCGAGACGGAGGACTACCAGCGGGTGCGGCTCAGGTCCGCCCCCAAGGTGTGGGTGCGCGGTGTCGCGGTGGCCGACGTGGTGCACCTCGTCGCCGAGCTCGTGGAGAACGCCACCCAGTTCTCGCCGGCCGGTGCCCCGGTGGACGTCAACAGCGGTCGGGTGCCCGGCGGACTCGCCATCGACGTGGAGGACCGCGGGCTCGGCATGACCGACGAGGCCTACACCGAGGCCGACCGTACCCTCGCCGAGGCGCCGGAGTTCGACGTGATGGCGCTGCCCGACGAACCCCGCCTCGGGCTCTTCGTCGTCGCGCGGCTGGCGGCCCGGCACGGCGTCCGGGTGCGGCTCCGCCCCTCGCCCTACGGCGGGACCCGCGCGACCGCGATCCTCCCCGAAGCGCTGCTTCGCGACGTGCGGCCCGACAACGAGCGGGTGCGCGAGACGGTCCCCCGGCAGGCCGCCGACCCGGACGGCGCAACGGGGCCGGGAGAGTGCCGCGGTGACCGGTGACGACGCGTTCGACGCCGACCCAGGCCGGCTGGTCCGCCCGTTCGCGGTGGCCGTCGCCGGGGCGGACGACGCGGGGCTCGACATGCTCAGCCTGGTCGTCGCCACCCGCGCCCCCGACGAGACCGACCACCTCCGCCCCGAGCACGAGGCAGCCCTGGGCTGGTGCGACCGGCCGCGCACGATCGTCGAGCTGGCCGCCCGGCTCCAGCTGCCCCTCAACGTGGTCAAGCTCCTGGTCGCCGGGATGATCGCCGACGGCGCCATGCGGCACTGCCGCCCGGCGGTGAGCGGCGCCGCCGTGGGCGAGGACGTGCTGCGCGCCGTGCTGGACGGCCTGCGGGCGCTGTAGCGCGCGCCGCCACCCGGCCGCGGGGGAGGGCCGGCACCCGCTCGGGGTGCCGGCCCTCCAAAGCCGCGGCTCAGCCGCTCAGCACCGGGTGTCGAGCACGTTCTGCAGCGCCGACCGCTCCGCGGAGTCCACGCTGAGGTTCCACACGTACTTCACGTTGATCCAGCTGCGGACGTAGGTGCAGTGGATGGAGGTCGACGGCGGCAGCCACTCGGAGGGGTCCTTGTCGCCCTTCGACTGGTTGCTGGAGCCGGACACCGCCCACAGCTGCGGGGTGTCCAGGTCGTTGGCGAACGACTGGCGCCGACTGGTCGTCCAGGTGTCCGCGCCAGAGCGCCACGCCTCGGCGAGCGGCACCATGTGGTCGATCTGCACCTGCGAGGGCGTGCTCGTCCGCACGCCGTCGTAGGGGCTGGTCCACGTCCCTGATGTCGGGTAGCAGTCGTTGCCCACGGTGACGTTGGCGCCGTCGCGGCGCAGTACGTACTCGCGGGCGTTGCAGTTGCCCTCCACGGCGATCCAGTGCGGGAACAGGTCGCGGTCGTAGGCGGAGCCCGCGCCCTCGGACTCGACCGTCAGCGCCGCGAGCTGGCTGCGGGCCTGCGAGAGGCTCGGCGGCGGAGGCGGGGCGGCCGACGCCGGCGGCGCCAGGCCCAGGGCGAGGAGCAGGGACGCCGCGGTGGCCGTGAACAGGCCGGCGGCGCGGGCGACAGGGGATCGCATCGGGGTCTCCAAGCGTGAGCGGGGGGTGCTTTCGGACGTAGACACCTTCATCTGCGGGAGCGGCCCAGGCAATAGCGGTGCGTGAATAACGGGTTACATAGGGCGTCCGGATGTGGCCACGGGGGGCGGGTTTCGGACGGTGTGGCGCTGCGCCCCGCCGCGCCCGGCGGCCGACACTCCGCGGTGGGAGAACGGCCCTGCCAGCGTGGGGTGCCTGGCCAGCCGGCGGCATCGCCGCAGCGGACGAGCGGATACCGTAGAGGGCGTCCGAGCGGGCCGCCAGCCCGCGGGCGGGCCAGCACGTCACCAGAGCGACGGAAAGACCACAGTGACTGACATCATCGACGAACTGGAATGGCGCGGGGTGCTCGCGCAGACGACCGACCTTGACGAACTTCGCAAGGCGCTCGCCGATGGTCCGGTCACCGTCTATTGCGGCTTCGACCCGACAGCGGGCAGCCTGCACGTCGGGCACCTCACCCAGATCCTCACCCTCGCCCGCTTCCAGCGCGCCGGCCACCGGCCCATCGCCCTGGTCGGCGGCGGGACCGGCCTGATCGGCGACCCCAAGCCGAACGCTGAGCGCAGCCTCAACTCGGTGGAGACGGTCGAGCAGTGGGTCGGCGTGCTGGGGAGCCAGCTCTCCGCCTTCCTGCGGTTCGCGCCCGACGGCGCCACCCCGGAGCCGACCGACGCCGTGCTCGCGAACAACCGCGACTGGCTGGGACCGCTCTCCGCCATCGAGCTGCTGCGCGACGTCGGCAAGCACTTCAGCGTCAACCAGATGCTGGCCCGGGAGACGGTGCGGTCCCGGCTGGACGGCGCCGGCATGAGCTTCACCGAGTTCAGCTACGTGCTGCTTCAGTCCTACGACTACGTCGAGCTCTACCGCCGCTACGGGTGCACCCTGCAGACCGGCGGCAGCGACCAGTGGGGCAACATCACCTCGGGGCTCGACCTCATCCGCCGCCTCACCGGAAACGAGCCGCACGGCCCGGCGCACGGCCTGACCACCAACCTGCTGACCAAGGCCGACGGCGCGAAGTTCGGCAAGACCGAGACCGGCACGGTGTGGCTGGACCCGGAGCTCACCAGCCCGTACGCGTTCTACCAGTTCTGGTTCAACGCCGACGACCGCGACGTCGTGCGCTACCTGCGGGTGTTCAGCTTCCGCGACCGCGCCGAGATCGAGGAGCTGGAGCGCCAGACCGCCGAGCGGCCCGCGGCCCGCGCCGCCCAGCGGGCGCTGGCGGAGGAACTCACCACGCTGGTGCACGGCGCGGAGGAGTGCCGCAAGGTGATCGAGGCCAGCCGGGCGCTGTTCGGCCAGGGGGACCTCGCCGCGCTCGACCCGGCCACTCTGGGGGCGGCACTGGCCGAGGTCCCCAACACCGAGGCGGCCGGACCGGCGGAGTCGCTGCCGCCGGTGGTCGACCTGCTCGCCGCGACGGGGCTGGTCCCCAGCAAGTCGGCGGCCCGCCGTGCGGTCCAGGAGGGCGGGGCCTACCTGAACAACACCAAGGTCACCGACGTGGACGCGCGGGTGTCGGAGGTCGACCTGCTGCACGGGCGCTACCTCGTGCTGCGGCGCGGCAAGCGCAACGTCGGCGGGGTGCTGCTGCGCCCGTAACCGGAGCGCATCCGCCGCGGGGTGCCTGTCCGAGCCGTGACTCGGGCGGGCACCCTCCGTCGTCCGCGCCCCCAAGCGGGAGCCGCCGGCGAGGAGGGCGGCCGAGAAGAATCTTTGGCGGGGACGTGTTTAGCCAAGGAACGGCAGGGGCAGGTATGCCACTGCGACAAACAAACCTGACGTACCGCGCGGGCCCTCCCCGGCCCGGGTGAGCGCGGGTGGCGCGGGGCCTGCTGCAAGGCCCGCAGTCCGGCACCAGGACCTCCGTCCGGGGCCCGGGTGCTGATTTGACGCCCCTGTGCGCGGAGCCTATTGTTACCCATGCCCCACGGGGCGGCCGGTGGTCGAGGACCCCGGCGGCAGGACCGTAGGGCAGCAATCCGAGGATCACCGGCGGACGCACTCGCCGAAGCTGGTAATCTCTTCTCTTGGGTCTCCGACAAGAGATTTCGGAAATGTTTATCAGAAGATTTTCGAGGAAACGCCGATTTGGCGGAACCAAGAAGACCTGATAAATTGGAGACACAACAAAGCGGAGACGCCGCCTCGATAGAAGAGCGGGACCGGTTGGATCTGGTCGGCTTGTATACGGGTTAGCGGTTGCTTCTTGAGAACTCAACAGCGC
>NZ_QEIO01000048.1 GCF_003336425.1 Marinitenerispora sediminis
GGGCGCCGGGGGCGGTGGCGGCCCGCACGAGCAGCGGCAGCGCGGCGGACACCGGCAGCCAGCGCGCCGGGACGGTCCGCGGCCGGACACCGTCGGCACCGTCCGGGAGCACGACGGTGAGGTCGCCGGGCTCGCCGAGCCCGGTGGGCGGTGCGCCGCCCGCCGGGTCCCAGAACGCGATCCGCGCCGCGCGGGGCGGATCGGCGGGCCGGACCACGGCGGCGCAGCCGATCGGGTCGCCGTGGTCCGGGGAGGATAGGGCAGGGGGTGCGGGGTGCAGCGGTCCTCCTCGGTGGGATCGCGGGCGGGACGGGTGCTCGTACGCGGGGTGCGAGGTCAGCGCACCCGGTCGAAGAACGCACGCACGTCCTGGACGAACAGGTCGGGCTCCTCCAGGGCGGCGAACGTACCGCCGCGGTCGAACTCCGTCCAGTGCACGATATTGGTGTCGCGTTCGGCGAACCGGCGGATCGGCCGGAGGATGCCGCGCGGGAAGACGGCCACCCCGGTCGGCACGTCCGATCTCGGCACGTCCGTCGCCAGCTCCGCCTCCTCGGCGGTGTCCGGGGTCTCCACGAACGACCGTGCCGCGGAGCCCGCGGTGTTGGTGAGCCAGTACAGCATCACGTTGGTGAGCAGCCGGTCGCGGTCGACCGCCTCCTCGGGGCTGTCGGCGCAGTCGGTCCACTCCTTGAACACGCCGGCGATCCACGCCAGGTGGCCGACCGGGGAGTCGGCGAGGGCGTAGGCGAGCGACTGCGGCCGGTCGGACTGGATCTTCTTGTAGCCGTAGAGCTCGCGCATGTAGTACTCCCCGAACGCCAGCCGCTCCTGGTCGGCCTCGCTGAGCCCGTCCATCTCACCGGGCGCCCCGACGGGGAAGGTGATCATCCCGTTCGTGTGCACGCCGACCACGCGGTCGGGCTCCAGCAGTCCGAGCTCGCGGGAGATCCAGGTGCCCCAGTCGCTGCCCTGCGCGCCGTAGCGGGAGTAGCCGAGCCGCCGCATCAGCTCGGCCCAGGCGCGGGCGATGCGGCGCGACCCCCATCCGAGTTCGCGGGTCGGGCCGGACGGTCCGTAACCCGGGAGCGAGGGGACCACCAGGTGGAAGGCGTGCCCGGGGTCTCCGCCGTGCGCGCGCGGGTCGGTGAGCGGTCCCACGACGTCGAGGTACTCCACGACCGAGCTCGGCCACCCGTGGGTGAGGACGAGCGGCAGCGCGTCCGGTTCGGGGGAGCGGACGTGCAGGAAGTGCACGTTCTGGCCGTCGATCTCGGTGGTGAACTGGGGGAACGAGTTGAGGTGCGCCTCCTGGGCGCGCCAGTCGTAGCCGGTCCGCCAGTACTCGGCGAGGTCCTTCAGGTAGCCGAGCGGGGCGCCGTGCGCCCAGCCGATGCCGGGGACCTCGTCGGGCCACCGGGTGCGGGCGAGCCGGTCGCGGAGGTCACGCAGGTCGTGGTCGCCGGCGTGGAACCGGAACGGCCGGATCTCGTGGTCGTCGGTCTCGAAGGTGCTGGGATGCATACGCCCGTCCTCGATGGGATACCGCCGGATGGTGGAACGTACAGCGTACCGTACGGCATACCGTTGGGTGTACGGACCACGGAGGCCGGGGCGGAGGGGCGTTAGGATGAGCCGCACCATGGCGACGGAGTACAACGGCACCGCGGACCCCGCACGCAGCCTGGCGCTGCTGTGGCGGACCCATGAGCGGTCGAGCCGGAAGGGCAAGCCCGACCTCAGCGTGGACCGGATCGCGGCCGCGGCGATCGACATCGCCGACGCGGAGGGGCTGGCGGCGCTATCCATGCGGCGCGTCGCCGAACGGCTCGGCGTGGGGACCATGTCCCTCTACACCTACGTCCCGGCCAAGGCGGAGCTCGTCGACGTCATGCTGGACACCGTCTACGGCGAGACCGCCCGGCCCGAGGACGTCCCCGGGGGGTGGCGGGCGCGGCTGGCGCTGATCGCGCGGGAGAACCGGGACCTGCACCGCCGGCACCCGTGGATGCTGCAGGTCGCCGCGGTGAACCGCCCGGTGCTCGGCCCGAACCTCATGGCCAAGTACGAGTACGAACTGCGGGCGGTCGCCGGTATCGGCCTCACGGAGATCGAGATGGACTTCGTGGTCAACCTCGTCGCCAGCTACGTCCAGGGCGCCGCCCGTGGCGCGGTGGACGCCGCGCAGTCCGAGAGCCGCAGCGGGGTCACCGACGAGCAGTGGTGGCGGGCGCACGCCCCGCTGCTGGGCAGGCTCTTCGACCCGGAGCGCTACCCCACCGCGGCGGCGGTGGGGTCGGCGGTCGGCGAGAGCCACGGCAGTGCCTACGACCCGGACGCCAACTTCGAGTTCGGACTCGAACGGGTGCTCGACGGCATCGAGGCCTTCCTCGCCGCGCGCCCGCGCCCCTGACCGTCCGCCCGCCTTCCCCGGCCGCCCGGCGCGGCCGCCCGCGCCCACCCGCACGCGCGGCGACAACCGCCGCGCACCCTTGGCCGCACCTCCTCGCCCCGAGTACTCCGCCGCGCGCCGTCAGTGCGCGCCCGACGCCGGAGCACCTCCCGCGACCCGTCCACCAGCCCGAAATCACCCACGAACGTGACGGCGGCCACTAAAGTACGTGATCCGCACCATGCGTCGCAGGGTGTGTCATGTCCGACACACGGGACTAGTCTTTCCGCTGGCCCTTACGCCACTCCGGCGTAAGTTTCCGTTCTTCTGCGGTACACGTTGTCCTAGTTGTCACAAATCTTGGCATCGGGCGCTCGTGGCACCGCTGAGACCGCCGAATCCCGTGTGCGGAACGAGCGCGACACGCGCGTGGTCGTCCCGTGCGTGGGACCGACCCCCCTTGATGTGAGGAAATAGCCAGATGAGTGAGGACATCCTGAGCCCGAGGGGCCAGGACCGGCATGTCGATGCGGGAGACAGCGGCTACAGCAAGTCGCTGACCGCGCGCCACGTGAACATGATCGCGATCGGCGGCGCCATCGGCACCGGCCTCTTCCTGGGCGCCGGCGGGCGCCTGGCCACGGCGGGCCCCGCCCTCGCGGTCGCCTACGCAGTCTGCGGGCTGTTCGCGTTCTTCGTCGTGCGCGCCCTCGGCGAGCTGATCCTGCACCGCCCCTCCTCGGGCTCCTTCGTGTCCTACTCGCGGGAGTTCATGGGGGAGAAGGGCGCCTACGTGAGCGGCTGGCTGTACTTCCTCAACTGGTCCACGACCGGAATCGCCGACATCACGGCGATCGCCCTGTACGTCCATTACTGGAGCATGTTCTCCGACATCCCGCAGTGGGTGCTGGCGATGATCGCACTGGCCGTGGTCCTCGCCTTCAACCTCATCTCCGTGAAGATCTTCGGTGAGATGGAGTTCTGGTTCGCGATCATCAAGGTGGCGGCTCTGGTCGCCTTCATGGTGATCGGGATCTTCCTGCTCGTCACCGGCCAGGAGGTGGGCGGCCACGACAGCGGCGTGCACCTGCTGACCAGCGAGGGCGGCTTCTTCCCCGCGGGCGTACTGCCGGTGGTCCTCGTCATGCAGGGCGTCATCTTCGCCTACTCCGCCGTCGAGATGGTCGGTGTGACCGCCGGCGAGACCGCCGAGCCCGAGAAGATCATGCCGAGGGCGATCAACTCGATCATGTGGCGCATCGCCGTCTTCTACATCGGTTCGGTGCTGCTGCTCGCGATGCTGCTGCCCTACACCGAGTTCCAGCAGGGCGAGAGCCCCTTCGTCACCGTCCTCACCCAGCTCGGCGTGCCGGCGGCCGGCGATGTGATGAACCTGGTCGTCCTCACCGCCGCCATGTCGAGCCTGAACTCCGGGCTCTACACCACCGGCCGGATCCTGCGCTCCATGGCCATGGCCGGCTCCGCGCCGAAGTTCACCAGCGTGATGAGCCGCAGCCGGGTGCCCTACGGCGGCATCCTGCTCACCTGCGCCGTCTGCGTGCTGGGCGTGGGCCTGAACTACGCACTGCCCGCCGAGGCGTTCGAGATCGTTATCAACTTCGCGGCGATCGGCGTGATCGGCACGTGGAGCATGATCATGCTCTCCCACCTGATGTTCTACCGGCGCGCCAGGGCCGGCCTCGTCACCCGGCCGTCCTACCAGCTCCCCGGCTCCCCCTACACCGAGATCATCACGCTGCTGTTCTTCGCCAGCATCGTGGTCATGATGTGGTTCGAGGAGGTCGGGCGCTACACGATCATGTCGCTGCCCGTCATCATCGCGGCGCTGGTCCTCGGCTGGTTCGTCGTCCGCGGCCGGGTCAGCGAGATCGCGGCCGAGCGGGCCCGGACGGAGCCCGTGGACAAGTAGGCAGGCGGCGTCCAAAGGCGGGGCCACCGCCCGACGCGCGGGGCGCGGCGTTCGACGCCGCGCATCGGCGAGACGGGGGGTGGCCTACCTGGGCCCGAACACGCTGCGGATGTCCGAGGCCATGCTCGCCGTGTTCGAGGATGCCGGCTTCCCGCTGGAGGCGGCTGACCGCGCCGTGAACACGCTGGTCGCCTACGTCATCGGGATGTCGACCAGCGAGGCGGCGTGGCTGACGTCGCTCGGCCGGAGCGGTCAGGGCGAGCGCGAGTGGGCGGAGCGCCTGTGGCCCGCCGCGGAGCAGGCCGTCCAGGCGTATCCGCGGATGCGCGCGCTGTACGCCGCGCAGCGGGACGGCGACCCGGGCCGCACCCGCGACGACGCTTTCGACGACGGGCTCGACTGCGTCCTCGGCGGCCTGGCGGCCCGCCTGGCCTGAGCCGGGCCGGGCCGCGGTCTCCAGCGGATGGGCGGTCGGCGCCTGCTCGGTGCCGCCGTCAGCCCGATCGACGCGGCCGCGTCACCGCGTCACCGCCAGCCGTACCTGCTGCGCAGCACCGCGCCGATCCGCCAGAAGCGCTCCTCGTCCACGACGGCGCCCTCGCGCCGGATGTCGTCCTCCTCGAGCTCGAACAGCCGGTCCAGCCGGATGTAGGACACCCGCCCCGCGCGGTCTCACGGACCGCTGCCCAGCTCCAGCCAGTCGGGCTCCTCGTGGTCCTGCGGCTCCTGGGTGGACAGCATCAGCGCGTGCAGCAGGCGGCCTCTGCGGCCCACGACGAGCAGCGGGCGGTCCTTGCCCTGGAGGGGGTCATCCTCGTAGGGCACCCACGTCCACACGATCTCACCGGCGTCCGCCATGCCGTCGCGGTCGGGGGCATAGGCAAGGGTGGTCGCGTTGCGGCCGGTCGGTACCTCGCGGATCGCGCCGCGGTGGGGGTGGAGGGGCCGGTCGGAGGTTGATTCTCGATCTCGCACGCGCGCAGCCTAGCGCCGACCGCGGCGGCCGCCGAACGCCGGAACGGGCGGCCGCGCGCCGCCCGGACTCCCCCGCGCGGTCCGGAGCCGCGGTCGGCGGCCGTCGCTTCGATGACGCCCGGGGCGCGCAGGGCCTCGGCCCGCCAGGCGCAGAGGCCCGGAACGGCGCACTCGCCTTGAGCCGTCCCGGATGTCCGGAGCAGGTCTCGCGCAGGTAGTCGCGGACAGCGGTGCGAAATCCCGGGCCCCACACCAGGGCGGCCAACTCGATCGAGGCCTCGACTTGGCCGGCGGCGGGGTCCTCGGGCAGGACCGGCCGCGTCGTCGGCGTCCGGTCGACGAAGCCGTCCACCGTTCCGCGCTGCTTGACCAGCGCACCCGCCGGGGAGGCCGCCCGCCACGGGCCCGGACGCCCCCGGGGAGGCGGCCCGGGTACGCCCGGACGGGTGCACCGGCCGTGCGGTCGAGGGCGCCGCCCTCCGGAAGCCCCGATCGGCCGCCCCACCTGAGAGTTCCCATGATCCGAGACAGCTATTCCGTAAAATGAGACGCGGGATTAGGGTCGCCGGTATGAGCACGCACCGCTGGAACGCCGAACTGTACGACACCCGCCACGCCTTCGTCGCCGACCTCGGTGCCGACCTACTGGAACTCCTCGACGCCCGGCCCGGCGAACGCGTCCTGGACGCGGGCTGCGGGACCGGGGTCCACGTCAGCGCCCTGCACGCCGCCGGGGTGGACGTCGTCGGCGTCGACGCCAGCCCCGAGATGGTCGAGCGCGCCCGCGCCCGGTTCCCCGGCATCGACGTCCGGGTCGCCGACCTGCGCACACTCGGCCTCCCGGGCGGCTTCGACGCGGTCCTCAGCAACGCCGTGCTGCACTGGATCCCCGAGGCGGACCGCGCCGCGGCCGCGATCGCGGCGGCCCTGCGGCCCGGCGGCCGGCTGGTCGCCGAGCTCGGCGGGGCCGGCAACATCTCCGCCATCGACACCGGCGCCCGGCGGCTGCGCGCCGAGCTCGGCCTGCCCGAGCCCGTCTCCCCCTGGTACTTCCCGGGCATCGCCGACTACGCCCAGGTGCTCGCCGCGGCCGGCCTGGAGCTGACCGGCGCCTGGCTGTTCGACCGGCCCACCCGCCTGGCGGGCCAGGACGGCCTCGCCGACTGGGTCCGGATGTTCGGCGCCCACCTCCTCGACGGCGTCGCGGACACCGACGCGTTCCTGGCCGCGCTCGCGGACCGGCTGCGCCCGACGTGCTTCCAGGACGGCGCCTGGTGGGCCGACTACCGGCGGCTGCGCGTCACCGCCACCCGGGTCGCACGGTGACCGGTCCGCACGCCCCGGCCCCGAACCCGCCTGCCGTACCGGCGGCGCCAGCGCCCCCGGCGGCCCGCGTGTGGTGCTCCGGGCGCACTCGCTCAGGCGTCGGTTCCGAAGACCTGCGTGAGGAGCTCGATGAGCAGCGCCGCGTCGGCGTCGAAGGCGACGTGCGCGTTGCGCGTCGCCGTACTGCCGGGACGCGTGTCCATCACCGTGCGGCCGATCGTCAGCGGACTCGCCGTCTCGACGGTGAGAGCCAGATGGCGGGTGGTGATGACGTCGGGCCGCACGAGGTAGGCGGTGCACAGCACGTCGTGGACCGGGGCCGCCTCCTCGCCTGCGGCCGACGCGCCGTAGGCGTCGATGCGGCGTCCGATGAACCGTGCGGCCGCGATACCGGCCGGTGTCGCGAGGCCCTCCAGAACCCGGCAGGCCGACCGGGTCACCAGCGCGCGGTGGGTGGCATCGAGAGGCACGAGGGTGAGGCGGCGGAAACCGGCTGAGAAGACCACGTTCGCGGCCTCGGGGTCGGCCCAGATGTTGAACTCCGCCGAGGCGGTCACGTTCGTCGTGGCATGCCCGCCTCCCATGACGACCACTTCCTCGACGGCCTCGGTCAGCGACGGGTCGATCGTCAGCACGGTGGCGATGTTGCTCAGCGGGCCCACCGGTACGAGGGTGAGCGGCTCGGTGGTCGACCGGAGCGTTTCGACGAGGTACTCGACGGCGCCGACGTCCTGGGCGGTGCCGCGCGGAGGCGGAATCGGCAGGGCGCTGCCGTGCGGATCGTTGCCGGAATCGCGGTCGAAATGCCGGGCGCCGGGGAATCCCGAGCGGGCGATCGGCCGCGACAGGCCCGCGAAGACGGGGATCTCAGGCCGTTCGATCCAGTCCAGGACGCGCAGCGTGTTGTCCGTGGTGTCGGCGAGCGGCACGTTGCCGTTGACCGTGGTCACCGCGAGGAGCTCGATCTCCGGGTGCAGGGCGGCGAACATGATGGCCACGGCGTCGTCCGTGCCGGTGTCCACGTCCAGGATGATGCTGCGCCCCATGGGATCCTGCCTCCGTGTCGCGTCCTCGCCCATCAAGGGCGAGCCTCCGCGACTCTAACGCCCCCCGGCCGGCGGAGCGATCCCCTGGAGGACCGGGCGTTCGATCGGCCGGGTGGCCGCACGGAGGTCACGGGGCGAGGTGTCCCGCCGCCTGCTCGACCGCGCGGCGGCTACTCGTCCGTGACCAGCGCCAGCAGGAAACCGTCGTACCCCTTCTCCCCGACCGTCTGCAGCGCGGTGGCGGTGAGCCGGGGATGCGCGGCCACCAGTTCGGTGAACCGGCGGACGCCCCGTACCCGCGGATCGGCGCTGCCGGGGTCGGCCACCGCGCCATCGCGGACCACGTTGTCGGCGATGATGAGGGCGCCCGGCCGGGTGAGCCGCAGCGCCCACTCCAGGTAGGCCGGATTGTTCGGCTTGTCGGCGTCGATGAAGACCAGGTCGACTCCGGTGAGCCCCTCCGCCTCCAGGCGCGGCAGGCTCTCCAGCGCGGGGCCGGTGCGGATCTCGACCCGGTCGGCCAGGCCGGCGCGCTCGATGTTGGCGCGCGCGGTTCCGGCCCACCGCGCGTCGGCCTCCAGGGAGATCAGCCGCCCGCCCTCGGGCAGCGCCCGCGCCAGCCAGATGGTGCTGTAACCGCCCAGGGCGCCGATCTCCAGGACGGTGCGCGCACCGCGCACCCGTGCCAGCAGGTGCAGGAGTTTTCCCTGGTTGGGGGCGACCTGGTGCGGTGGCAGACCGGCCGCGGCGCTCGCCGCCAGGGCCGCCTCCAGCGCCGGGTCCGCCGCCACCAGGAGCCCGTTGAAGTATCCGTCCACCTCGGTCCAGCGCCGCGTGTCCATACCCGTCCGCCCTCCGGTGCCTCCAGATCGCCGCTGGGAATCTACCGGGCCGGGGTGTGATCCGCCTCAGGAGGCGGCGGGGGTTCGCCGGACCCCCAACGGGTGGCCGGCACCATGGGCGGCCGGCTTTCCGCTCACTACCGTCGTCGTCATGCCCAAGACCCATCGCGCCGCGGCGCTGGCCGCCGGCCTCGCGTTCGCGCTCCCGCTCGCCGCTCCGGCCGCCGCGGACGTCGTCCCCGCCGAGCCCGCCGGTTTCCGGTTCACCCTGCCTCAGCCCACCGGCCGCTACCAGGTGGGCACCACCGAACTCCGGCTCGTCGACGCCGACCGCGCCGACCAGTGGGGCCAGGACGGCCCGCGCGAGTTCATGGTCAGCATCTGGTATCCGGCCCGTGCGACGGGCGGGACCGAGCGCGCCGGGTACATGCCGCAGGAGGTCGGCGAGATCTTCGGGGCATCGCTCCGGCTCGGCCCCGGAGCGGTCGACTACGCGGGGTCGCCCACCTCGGCCGTACCGGACGCCCCCGCCCTCCAGCGCGGGAAGCGGCCGATCGTGCTCTACTCCCCCGGCGGCGGCTCCCCGCGCGCCACCGGCACCACGCTGGTGGAGGAACTGGCGAGCCGCGGCTACGTGGTGGTGACGATGGACCACACCGGCGAGGCGCCGGTCCGTTTCCCCGACGGGCGGATCGAGGAGCCCTACTACGACGGCGAGGCCCCCGACCTCTACAGCAGGCTGATGACCGACCGCGTCGCCGACAGCAGGTTCGTCCTGGACCACCTGGAGGAGGTGCGGGAGGAGAACGCGCGCGACGCCGACGGCCGGCGGGTGCCGCGCGGGCTCGGCGCCATCCTCGACCTCTCCCGGGTCGGCATGTTCGGGCACTCGATGGGCGGATCCGCCGCCGCGCACACCATGTACGAGGACGAGCGGGTCGACGCCGGCGCCGACCTGGACGGCTCCATCACCTTCACCGAGGACGGGGGCGCGTTCGAGGAGCGGTTCCCGGTCGCACGCGAGGGCCTGGACCGCCCCTTCCTTCTGATGGGCGGCAGCGGCGTCGGCGACTCCGGCGAGATCGAGCCGCACACGCACCGGTCCTGGGACGACTGGCGCCGGTTCTGGGACAACTCGACCGGCTGGCGGCTGGACGTGAACTTCCCGGAAGCGCGGCACTTCTCCTTCGCCGACCACCAGGTCCTCCTGCCGCAGCTCGCGGAGGAGTTCGACATGCCGGACGAGGCGGTGGCCGGCACGATTGGGACCGCCGACGACCCCGGCCGCCTGCACGCCTCCGAGCGCGCGTACGTGGTGGCGTTCTTCGACGAGATGCTGCTCGGCAGGCCGCAGCCCCTCCTCGACGCGGAGTCCCCCGATCACCCGGACGCCCGCTTCGTGGACTGAGCGCCGGTCCCGGCCGACACCGGGGGCGTCCGTGAGGGGCGGCTCTGCCCATTCCCGCGCGTTCACCCAGGTGGCAGGGGCTCTGGGTGTCGCGGCTCGCTGCCCGCGGCCCGGAGCCCCTCCCGCTCCCCGGAACCGCCGGCATCGCCGCCTACGGGAGGACGCGGTGGAGAAGCTGGCCGGGCGCGCCGCCGCACCGGGGGGCGGAGTGAACGAGTCCGCCTCCCGCACGGGCCGCGACGGGGTCGATCGCGATCCCGCGAAGCGACGCGGGCCGGGCTCGTGCTCTCCCAGAGCTCTGGAGCCGCGCGGGGGCACGGAACCGCTCACGATGCTCCGGCCGCGGGGGTACGGGACGGCCGGGGCCCTGCTCCCGGACGGCATCCCCCTAGCTGATGACCTGCCGCGCCGGGTGGAACCCGGCACAGCACAAGCCGGAATCCGTGCTCATCGCCCGAGCCGGCCGCCCGGACGGTGGCCGGCGATCGTGGTGGTATTGACCCGTCGGGGCCGTGGCCGATCCGGCGCCCGTGCGCCCCGTGGCGGCTCGGGAGGTGTGCGATGGCCGGACGGCCGATTACGCTGCTGGCGCTCGCCGGCGGCGCGGGATCGGGCACGTCCACGATCGGCCGCGCGCTCGCCGAGCGCATGCCCGGCACGGCCGTCGTGCATCTGGACGACTGCTACCACACCGACATCCGGCTGGCACCGACCGTGCCCGCCTTCGACGGCGGTGGGCGGATCGTCGACGCGAGCGACCCGCGATCACTCGACCCGGCCCGCATCACCGCAGCGATCGGGCGGCACGCCGCTGCCAGGCTGATCGTCGTCGAAGGCGTCTTCGCGCTCGCCCTGGAGCAGGTCCGGCTCCGGGCCGGATGGCGCGCCTACGTCGAGGCGCCCGCCGACATCCGGCTCGCCCGAGCGGCCCTGCGCAAGATCGAGGCGGGCCGCAACGCCCGCCACGTCCTGCGCGGGTACCTCGAACGCGGTCGTACGGCTCACGAGCGGCATGTCGCTCCCAGCCGCGCACACGCCGACATCGTCCTGGACGGGACCTGCCCCGTTCCCGAGCTGGTCGAACGGCTCCGCCGTCTCACCGCCGGGCGCCGGCCGGCGGGCCCGGCCCGCTCGGCGGGCCGGGCGGGAGCGGCGCCGTCAGCGGACCGCTAGCAGCGTCTTGCCGATGGTCGCCCGCGCCTCGATGGCGGCGTGCGCCTCCCACGCGCGGTCCAACGGGAAGCGCTGCCCGATCAGCGGACGCAGCCGGCCGGCGGCGGCCTCGGCCAGGGCGGTCTCGGCGTAGGCGCGGAGCCGCGCCGGGGGCGCCGACGCCTGGACGAGTACCACCCCGCGGGACCCGGCGTCGGCCTCCGACACGTTCGCCCACTCTCCGCTGGCGAGCCCGTAGCTGGCCATCCGCCCGCCGCGCCCGAGCAGCCCGAACGCCGTCCGGCCGACGGCACCGCCGACCCCGTCGAAGACCACGTCCACCTCCGCCACGGACGCCCGGACGCGGTCCGCCCAGTCGGGTTCCCGGTAGTCGGCCACGACGTCGGCGCCGAGACCGCGTGCCACCACCGCCTTACGGGGACCACCGACCGCCGCGACCACGGTCGCGCCCGCGCCCCGGGCGAGCTGGACCAGCAGCGACCCGACGCCGCCCGCGGCCGCCTCGACGAGCACCCGGTCCCCGTGCCGCAGGTCCACCGCGCGGGTCAGCATGATCGCCGTGCGGCCGTCGGCGAGCAGGGCCACCGCGTCGTCCAGCGCCAGGCCGCCCGGGACGTCGATGACGCCGGCGGCGTCCACCGCGACGCGCTCGGCGTAGCCGCCGGACCCGCCGGTGGAGGTGACCACCCGCCGGCCCACCATGTCCGCGGCGACCCCGGGCCCCACCGCGGCGACCACTCCGCCGACGCCGTTGCCGGGAACCAGGGGAGGCCGGCCGCGGAACGGACCGAACCCGTTCGCGCGGAACTGGGTCTCCACGAACGTGATGTTCGCGAACTCCACGTCGATTAGCACCTGCCCGGGGCCGGGCTCCGGGTCCGGTGCGTCCCCTGCGACGAGCACCTCGGGCCCGCCGAACTCCGTCAACCACACCGCGCGCATGGGCGGTCCTCTTTTCCAGGCGTGTCGTCCGTCCCGCTCCAGCCTGCAACCTCGACCAAAGTGGAGGTCAACCGCCGGCGGCGCGGCGAAATCCGGTGGCGGGCGGCCGGTTCCGCCGCGAGAATGCGGCCATGACCATCACCCGCCTCGTCCTCTCCCGCACCGCCGACCTCGACACCGCCACGCTGACGAGGGCGCGCGACCTCCTCGACACGGTCTTCGACGGCGACTTCTCCGAGCATGACTGGGAGCACACGATCGGCGGCGTGCACGCGATCGTGTGGGAGGGGGACGACCTCGTCGGGCACGCCTCAGTGGTCCCGCGCCAGCTCACGCACCAGGGCCTGGTGCTGCGGACCGGCTACGTCGAGGGGGTCGGGGTACGTGCCGACCGGCGCGGGTGGGGCCACGGCGCGACCCTGATGGCGGCGGCCGAGCGGGTGGTGCGCGAGCAGTACGAGCTGGGGGCGCTGAGCTCCTCCGACGAGGCCCTCGACTTCTACGCGGCACGCGGCTGGCAGCGGTGGTGCGGCCCCACGTCGGTGCTCACCCCGACCGGGACCGTGCGCACTGAGGAGGACGACGGCGGCGTGTACGTCCTGCCGGTGACGCGTCCGCTCGACGTGACCGGCGATCTGGTGTGCGACTGGCGCGAGGGGGACGTCTGGTAGGGGGGTCCCATTAGCGGCGGAGCGGAATCGACGGACCTGTACCGCCACGGAACCTCCCAGCCACCCAGCAAGGGATCAGCTGCCGAGGAGGTCCTGCGGGGCCCGCACCTGCGAGGTGCGGCACCTCTCTACAACCGTCGGGTCCGGACGGCGGGCGGGCCGGAAGCGCCGTCGCGAACCGCGGCCGCCCCGGGTTCGAGCACGGCCGAATCCGTTGCGGCCGGACGGGCCGCCCGCCAGAGTGGCCGCATGACCACGCACCTCCCCCTCCCCGAGGACCGCGCCGGCGACCCAGCGCCGTGGACCTACCGGCGGGTGCTCGCCGTCGGTGAGTTCCGCGTGCTGCTGGCCGCCGAGATCCTGGCGGTGCTCGGCCTGGTGGCCGCGCAGGTCACGCTGTCAGTGCTGATCTACCAGCGCACCGGCTCTCCCCTGCTCTCGGCACTCACCTTCACTCTGGGGTTCGTTCCCCACCTGCTGGGTGCCGTGCTGCTCTCCTCCGTCACGGACCGGTTCCCGGCACGCGGGCTGCTCGTGGTGACGCAGGGGGTGAGCGCGGGCCTCATGGCGGCCATGGCGCTGCCCGGCGCGCCGATCCCCGTCCTGCTCGGACTCCTGGCCATCAGCGGGGCCATCGCCCCCGTCTACCAGGGCGCCCGCGCGGCCAGCCTCCCTGACATCCTCGCGCCGGCCGGGTTCGCGCTCGGCCGCTCCCTGCTGCGCATGGCCGGCCAGACCGCGCAGATCACCGGCTTCGCCTTCGGGGGCGCGCTGCTGCTGGCGGTACCGCCGGGCATCGCGCTGCTCACCGGGGCGGGAGCGCTGGCGCTGTCCGCGCTGCTGCTGGGGGCGGGGATGCGGGGCCGGCCGGCCCGGCTGGCGGCGGAGCGGAGTGCCGCCGCGGCGCCGGCCGCGGTCCTGCGCGACTCGCTCGCCGGTGTCCGCGACGCGATGGCGGCCCCGTTGCTGCGGACCCTCCTCCTGCTCGGCTGGCTGCCGCCGGCGTTCGCGGTCGCCGCCGAGGCGTTGGCCGCACCACTGGCCGACCGGCTCGGCGGCGGTTCCCTGACGGTCGGGCTGCTGCTCGCGGCGGCGCCGGTCGGCATCGTCGCGGGTGAACTCGCCGTCGGGTCGCTGCTTCCCCCGGAGCGCCGGCAGCGGTGGACGGTCGGCCTCGCGGTGCTGGTGTTCGCGCCGCTGCCGCTGTTCGCCCTGGCGCCGGCGCCCGCCGCCGCGGTGGCGCTGCTGGTGGTCAGCGGGCTGGGCTACGGCTACACACTCGGCCTGGACCAGCGCCTGCTCGACGCCGTTCCCGAAGAGGCGCGCGGGCGGGTGCTCTCGCTGGCGTCGGCCGGCCTCATGGTGGTGCAGGGCCTGGGCTTCGCGGCGGCCGGCGCGGTGGCCGAGGCGGTCGCCCCGCAGCTGGTCGTGGCCTCAGCCGGGGCGGCGGGCCTCGCCGTGGTGGGGTGGCTCGGCGCCGCACTGCGGCGCAGCGGCCGGAGCGCGCCGCCCGGGGGCGCGAGCTGACGGGCGCGGCTGGGGCCCGGCCGCGCCCGCGCGGGGCACCGGGCCGTGGACCGGCGCCCCGCGCACGTGTTCAGCGTCCGGCCGCGCGGCGCTCCAAGACGCGGCCCAGCGCCGCCACGGCCTCCTTGACCTCCTGCTCGGTCACCACCAGTGGCGGTGCCAGCCGGATGGTGGATCCGTGGGTGTCCTTCACGAGGATCCCCTCCGCCATCAGGTCCTCGCAGACCTGCCGGCCCGTGGCCAGCCCGGGGTCGATGTCGACGCCGGCCCACAGCCCCCGGCCGCGGACCGCGATCACGCCGCGGCCGACCAGGGCGGCCAGCTCGCCGTGCAGCACCTCGCCGAGTTCGGCGGCCCGGCGCTGGGGCTCGCCGGTTGCCAGCAGCTCCACCACGGCGCGGCCGACCGCCGCGGCCAGCGGGTTGCCGCCGAACGTACTGCCGTGCTGGCCGGGCTGGAGCACCCCCAGGACGTCGCGGTCGGCGACCACCGCCGAGACCGGCACCACGCCGCCGCCCAGCGCCTTGCCGAGCAGGTACACGTCCGGTACGACACCGCTGTGCTCGGCCGCGAACGTGCGGCCGGTGCGGCCGAGACCGGACTGGATCTCGTCCAGTACGAGGAGGACGCGGTGCTCGCTGCACAGCCGCCGCAGCTCGGGCAGGTAGTCGTCCGGCGGGACCAGCACACCGGCCTCGCCCTGGATCGGCTCCACCAGCACCGCCACCGTCGTCGCGTCGATGGCGGCGGCCACCGCCGCGGCGTCGCCGTAGGGGACGCGGCGGAAGCCCGGCGCGAACGGACCGAACCCGTCGCGGGCGTCGGGGTCGTCGGAGAAGCCGACGATGGTGGTGGTGCGGCCGTGGAAGTTGCCGGAGGCGACGATGACGGTGGCGGCGCCGGCCGGGACGCCCTTGACCTCGTACCCCCACTTGCGGGCGACCTTGATGCCGCTCTCCACCGCCTCGGCGCCGGTGTTCATGGGCAGCACCTGCTCCTTGCCGGCCAGCCGCGCGAGGCCGGCGCAGAACGGCCCGAACTGGTCGTGGTGGAAGGCGCGGCTGGTCAGCGTCACGCGGTCGAGCTGCCGGCGGGCGGCCTCGATGAGCGCCGGATGGCGGTGCCCGAAGTTCAGCGCCGAGTAGCCCGCGAGGAAGTCCAGGTAGCCGCGGCCCTCGACGTCGGTGACGTGCGCGCCGAGCCCCTCCCGGATGACGACCGGCAGCGGGTGGTAGTTGTGCGCTCCGTACTCCTCGGCCAGCGCGATCTGCCGGTCGCCGGCGCCCGCCGCGGTGTCGATGGTGGTCATGTCTCTCCCGTCGGTCGAATCGTGCGCTACGCGCGGATCTCCTGGGTGCAGCACTTGGGGCCGCCACCGGACTTGGCCAGTTCGCTCATGTCGACGCCGATCGGGCGGTACCCGCGTTCGGCGAGCCGGGCGGCGAGGCCGCGCGCCTGTTCCGGCAGCACCACGTTGCGGCCGTCGCTGACGGCGTTCAGGCCGAGTACGGCCGCGTCGGCCTCGGCCACCCGCAGCGCGTCGGGGAACAGTCGGCCGAGGACCTGCCGCGCGGCGCCGGAGAACGCACCGGGGTAGTAGGCGATGTCCGCCCGGCCGGAGTGCACGCCGTCATCCAGGACGGTGAGCGCGGTGTCGAGGTGGTAGAAGCGCGGATCGACGAGCCGCAGGCTGACCACGGGCAGCCCGAAGACCTCCTGGGCCTCCAGGTGGGCGGCCTGCTCGGTGCGGAACCCGGTGCCGGCCAGGACGCAGTCGCGGGTCACCGCGAAGTCGCCCTCCCCCTCGTTGACGTGCTCGGGCGCGGCGAACCGCCCGCCGTGCGCGGTCAGCCACTCCCGGTGCGCGGCCTCCTCGGGAGAGCGCTGCGGGTGCCGGAAGCGGGCGCCATAGGCGGTGCCGCCGATGACGAGGGCCCCGTTCGCGGTGAACACCATGTCGGGCAGGCCGGGTACCGGGTCGAGCAGGCTCACCCGGTGGCCGAGTTCGAGGTAGACGGCGCGCAGCCGTTCCCACTGCGCCACGGCGCGGTCGCGGTCGACCGGGGCCGCGGGGTCCATCCAGGCGTTGATCGTGTAACTGACCGTGAAATGGGTCGGTGGGCACATCAGGAAGTGCCGGGTGGTCGACACGCGTGCGGGGGCGTCGACCTCGCGCAGGACAGGTGTTGCTCTCACGATGGAACATTACGACCGGTGATCACGCTCGACCAAGACGCAAACGCTGCGTCTGGCCAGCGGTTCGTTGCGTCCTTCCGGCCTTTCGCGGCCGAATCGTGCGCGCGTCGACCAGCTCTCTCCGCCCAGCTCACTCCGCCCGGCTCGCGTCGGCCCGGGTCCTCTCGAACAGGGGGGACAGGACGAGCGTGGTCTTGGTGTGCGTCACGTACTCCAGTTCGGTCAGCCGCTGCAGCACCTGCTCGAAGTGCCGCACCCCGGCCGCGCGGATCCGCAGCAGCGCGTCGGCGTTGCCGGTGACCGTGCAGGCGGAGACCACCTCGGGCAGCCGCTCCAGGTCCTTGGCGAGCAGCGAGGGCCGGGGCTGGCCCGAGCAGTACAGCTCCACGTAGGCCTCGGTGCTCCAGCCGAGCGCGGCCGGGTCGACCACGGCGGTGAACCCGGTGACGGCGCCGGCCGCCACCAGCCGGTCGACCCGCCGCTTCACCGCGGGCGCGGACAGGCCCACCTCGGCGCCGACCGCGGCGAAACTGCGGCGGCCGTCGCGGGTGAGGATCCGGATGATCTTCTCGTCGAGTGGGTCCAGGCTCATGAGCCCAGTGTGCGCCAGGGGCGGCCCGTCCGCTCTGGGGAAGCGCGACCCGCCCAACCGCCAGCTCCCCGACGAGCGGCGGGCGGTCCTGGCGCAGCGGCTCCAGGCCGCGGCGGACGCCGTGCTGAGCGGCCTGCGCGAGGTCGCGGCGGCCAGGCCCCGCCAGACATCACCGACCTGGTGAGTCCGCGGGCCACCTCCCGGGGAGCGTCATACCGACGCTGCTCCGGTCGCGCGGCCAAAGCGCGGCCGTAAAAAGAGGTGAACGGCCCGCACGGTTCGACTATGCTCCCGGCGACCAACGACGGAGAGGCCGGACGATGCCCGATCGAGCACCCGCCACGCCCGCGACCGGCCGGGGATCGCTCACCTTCCGCCCCCTCGTCCGCGCGGACTTCCCGCTGCTGCTCACGTGGCTGCGGGCCCCGCACGTGCGCGCCTGGTGGCGAGGCGGGCCCACCACCCTTGACGGCGTGGAGCGCGAGTACGGGCCGCAGGTGGACGGGACCGACCCCACCCGCTGCTTCGTGCTGCACCTCGACGGCACCCCGATCGGCCTGTTCCAGTGCTACCGGCACGCCGACAACCCCGACTGGGACCGCGCCGTCGGCGTGCCCGCCGCGGCCGGGCTCGACTACCTCATCGGCGAGCCCGACCGGTGCGGGGCGGGCATCGGATCGGCGGCGATCACCGCCTTCACCGCCACCATGTTCGGGCTCTACCCCGAGGTCGACGCGATCGTCTCCGTGCCGCAGCGCGACAACCGGCCCTCCTGCCGCGTGCTGGAGAAGGCGGGCTTCACGCTGCTGGAGGAGCGGCTCGTCGACTCCGACGACCCCTCCGACTCCGGCGTCAGCGCCATCTACGCGCTGCGCCGCACCGCCCCGCCCGCCGGCTGACGCGCGAGCCCGTCCGACTGCCACGGGATCGGCGGTCGGGAAGGGCCGCTGCGGGCCCCTTGGGGGCGGCGCCGTTGAGGTGGGCTCCGGCTCTGGTGACACCGCCCGGCCCCGGCCTGGCCGCGTTCGTGACCCGTGGCCGTATGGCCGCCCGGTGGGACTACACGGCCCGCGTGCTCGTTGACGCCCCGGCCGAGACCGTCGCCCGGCGCATACCGAACAGCATGTAGAACGTCGAGCCGGTAGGGCGGCACCGCAGTGTCCTGGAAGCCGGAACGGAGGGCCCGCGGTCGCTGGCGGCCTACCTCGGCGTGATGGATCTCCATTTCCGGATCGAGGCGCAGAGTCCGCCCGAACTCGCGGCCGAAGTCGCCAAGCCCGCCGCACGCTACACGGCCGCGGTAGGCGGCGGCCGGCCGGGGGCGCCAGCGAATCCGTCAGACGCGCCGCGTCCGACGCCGCCGCCTGGCCGGGTGCGTGGAGCTCCCATGCCGCTCCCCCGCGAGGCGCTGGGGGCCGGGGCGCCAGCGGACGCGGTCCGCCCGCTTCGCGGCCGCCCACCCCACCGGCACGGAGAAGCGGGCATACCGCTCCACCGGGCTCGCGCCGCCCGTGGCATCGTCCGGCGCGGTCGGCGCGCGGCTCCTTCTGGCCGGGACCAGGAGCGGAGAGGTCCCCGGGGCTGTCCCGGGCGGTCCGGCGATGGCGGTCGCCGAGTACTCCGATCGGGCTGCATGCGGCGGACGGCGTCGAGCGGCGCGCCGGGGGCCTGTCGGAAAGTCCCGCTCACCGTCCCCCGCGGCAGCCGCTAGAGCATCCGCCTCAGTGTCCACAGCAGCCAGTTGCCCGCGCTGGCGCAGGCGGCCACGTCCCAGCCCTGCTCGCCCAGGCCGCTCAGTACCGCGACGACCTGGTTGTAGCTGCCGGTCGAGGTCCGCTCCTCACCTCCGGGCAGGTTGACCTGAATTGCGGAATCCGTCCAAATCCACTCGACCGTGGCGAATTCATAGCGCATGACCGACAGCGTAAGCCCGCCTCCTGGTCACTCCACCGTGGTCCGCACAGCCCCGTCCACTTCCGGCCCGCCCGCGCAGAACGGGAGCGCTGGAGCGGGCGGACGGCCGAACCGCTCCCGGGACCCGGGAACGGTTCGGCCGTGGGGACGCGCACCGGACTCGGCCGTCCGCCAAGTCCGGCTACCTCGCGGCCGGCGGAAGCGCCCTCCGGGGCCACGTCGCTCCCACGGCAGTCCCTGCCGCCACCCTGGTGCGGATCCGGTACCGCTCCACGTCCGCTAGATCGTTGATCGGGGATGCTCAGTGGTCGCGAGCCATGCGGGCGCGTGTGACCGCGGGTCCGGCATCCCGTTGTGCCAGATCGCGGCGCTGAGGGCGAGGAGTCGCTGGCGGGGGCGCGCCTGGTGGCCGTCCAGGTCGAGCTGGTTCTCCGGCGTCGAGGCGGCCGCCTCGATCGGCTGGCGCAGCCAGCACGGGAGGACACCGCGGCCGTCCTCGTCGCGGCGGGCAGGGAGGGGGCGTGAGTCCGAGGTGGGCCGTGACCTTGGCGGGCCCGGCGAATCCCTTGCCGCACACGCTCGGGTCGGGCCCCGGCGCGCACTGCCGCATGTCGAGCGGGTGCGGGGCGTGCCCGCGTTCGTCCGGGTTCTCGGAGGGGGCCGGGGTGAACGATGTGACGGCTCCCCCGGTCGGTGAGGAGCCGGGCGGAGCCAGTTCTCCGGTTCCGCCGGGCCAAAGCAGGACGGGGTCATCGAGATGGAGACGGTGTGCGGTGGGAAGGCGTCCAGGTTGGTCGTCGTACACCGGACCTCCGCGCCCTTCGCCATGCCCGCGAACAGTTCAGCGGACCCCCGTCAACGGTCTAGTCTGTGACCTGACCCGTGGCGCTCGCCGCCACCGCTTCCGCCGAGTGGATTCCGCCCCGCGGCATCCCCGCCCTCCCAGGTCCCCAGCGCCCCCTCGGGTGCTTCCACCGTGCGGCCTCGGCCCGCGCAATCCCTTCCCGGCCGGTACTCCACGCCGGCGGCCTCCGCCGTGCCCGGACGGAAGGGAAACCCGACCATGGGGACAGCTCCCCCGACCTCCGCCGCGCGCCGCGCCCTCTGGGCGTTCGCGCTCGCGGCCTTCTGCGTCCAGTTGGACGCGTTCGCGCTCACCCTCGCGCTGCCCAGCATCGCCCGCGACCTCGGCGTCGACGGGCACGCCGTGGCATGGGCCGTCAGCGGCTACCTGCTGACCTGCGGAGCGCTCATGATCGCCGGCGGCCGGCTCGCCGACCGGTACGGCCGGCGCCCGGTGTTCGCCGTCGGCCTCGCGGTCTTCGGCGCGGCGTCGCTCGTGTGCGGGCTCAGTACCGCCTTCCCCGCCCTGGTCGCTGGACGGGCCGCCCAGGGGGTGGGCGGCGCGCTGCTCATGCCGGCCGGGCTGGCACTGGTGAGCGAGCGGCATCCGGCCGCCGAACGGGCCCGCGCCACCGGCCGCGCGCTCGGGATCGCCGGCGCCGGTACGGTTCTGGGGCCGCTGGTCGGAGGGGTCGTCACCGAGGCGGCCGGCTGGCGGTGGGTGTTCCTTGGCAGCCTCGCGGTGGTCGCGGCGGCCCTGGCCCTCACCGCTGGGCTGGGAGACGGCGCTTCCCGACCGCGTCGGCGGACCGCAGGGGGACGCGGCCTTATCCTGCTCACGTGCGCCCTCGGGCTCGTCGCACTCTACGTCGAACGCGCCCCGGAGTGGGGGTGGGCGGCACCGCGGTCCGTGCTCGCGGCGGCCTGCGCGGCCGCGCTGATCGGCGGGTTCGCCGCGGCGGAACGGCGGTCGGGGCGGCCGGTGCTGGACCCGCGGCTGTGGCGCAGCCGCCGCTACCTGCTCGCCACCGCCCTCGGTGCGGTGGCCAACGCCGCGGCCGTCCACTGGCTCGTCACCGCTCCGATGCTGCTCCAGCACACCTGGGGGATGAGCGCCGGCGCCGCCGGGGTGGCACTGTCGGTACCGGTGCTCGCGTTCGCCTCGGGCGGACCGCTCGCGGGCCGCCTGGCGACCGGCCGCCCGGCTGTGCCCCCACTCGCATTCGCCACCGCGATCGGGGCGGCAGCGGTGCTCCCGCTCCCCCTGCTCCCGGGATGGGGGCTCCTGGCGGTCCTGCTGCCGGTCGGCGGGCTCGCGCTGGGGACCGCGAACGCGCTCGCCCTGATCGCCGCCCAGCGCGCCGCTCCCGATGACATCACCGGCGAGGCGCTGGGCGTCACGAAGACGGCGGTCACCGTGGCGGGCGGCCTGGGGGCGTGAGGGGCACCGGATCGGGACCGTGGGCGAAGCGCCCTTCACGCGGGCCGACGAGCCCTGCTTCCTCGCCGTGCCGGCGCGGCGGAACCGGGCGGAGCTGATCCGGGGCTCGTCTGCGGTGGTGAGGGAGGCGGGAGGCCGCCGCGGGCGCGGGAACCGCCTCCCCCTGCCCTCGGCCAGGGGGAGGCGGCCGTTCGCCGCCTCGGCACCGCGCGCCTCCCGCGCCGTTCCGGGCGGGATCGCCGGGTGACACAGCGGCTCGCCGCGTCGCGCTGGGTCCGCCGCGACGCCGTCGCGCCGTCTCCTCCCTGCGAGCCCCCCTGCGAACACCGGCTGGGGCAGACGCCGCACTCACGGAGGGAGCAGTCCCCGCACCCGTGCGGCCGCGCGCGTGAGGTGGTCGCGCTCCGGCACGCTGGTGGCGGCGCGCGAGGCCTCGGCGTACAGCTCGGCGGCGTGCTCCAGGTCGCCGGCGCGTTCGTGCAGGTATGCCGCCACAGCGGTGTAGCGGGGCACACCGGAGTCCACGTCAGCCAGCGCCGCCAGGCCGGCCCGCGGCCCGTCGGCCTCGCCGACCGCCACCGCGCGGTTGAGCCGCACCACCGGGCTGCCGGTGCGGAGCAGCAGTTCGTCGTACCACTCCACGATCTGCACCCAGTCCGTCTCGGAGGCGCTCCGGGCGTCCGCGTGCAGGGCGGCGATCGCTGCCTGCGCCTGGTACTCGCCCAGCCGGTCGCGCGCCAGCGCGGCCTGCAGGATCGCCACCCCCTCGGTGATCATGCCGGTGTCCCAGCGCGACCGGTCCTGCTCACCGAGCGGCACCAGGCGGCCGCCCGGGCCGGTGCGCGACGCGCGGCGCGCATGGTGCAGCAGCATGAGCGCGAGCAGCCCCGCGACCTCGGGCTCGTCGGTCAGGGCGGCGAGCTGGCGGGTGAGGCGGATCGCCTCGGCCGCGAGGTCGACGTCTCCACCGTATCCCTCGTTGAAGACGAGGTAGAGCACCCGCAGTACCGTTGCGAGATCGCCGGGCTGGTCGAGCGGCAGCCCCGCGATCCGCCGCTTGGCCCTGCTGATCCGCTGCGCCATGGTCGCCTCGGGGACGAGGTAGGCCGCCGCGATCTGCCGCGTGGTCAGGCCGCCGACCGCGCGCAGCGTCAGGGCGACGGCCGAGGCCGGCGGCAGGGTCGGGTGCGCACACAGGAAGTAGAGCCGCAGCGTGTCGTCCGTGGCGGGCGCCGGACCGGCGGGAGGCTCGGCCTCCACGGCGAGCTCCCGCCCCCGCCGCGACGTCTCGGCACGGGTGGCGTCGAGGAACTTGCGCCACGCGACCGCGACGAGCCATGCCTTCGGATCGCGCGGTGGATCGTCCGGCCAGGTGTCCAGCGCCCGGATCAGGGCCTCCTGCACGGCGTCCTCGGCCGACGGGAAGTCGGCTCCGCGTCGGACGAGGACACTGATCACGGCGGGCACGAGTTCCCGCAGCAGCGGCGGGTTCACTCAGTCACCGTGGGCGGCTCGGTGAGGAACGGCCGGACCTCGAGCCACTCGTGGATCGGCTCGCCGCGGGGTCCGGGGGCGGCGGACAGCTCCCCGGCCAGCTGGACGGCGCGGTCCCACGATTCCACGTCGATGACCATCCAACCGGCGATGAGGTCCTTGGTCTCGGCGAACGGGCCATCGGTCACCGGCGGGCGTCCCTCGCCGTCATAGCGCACGAACGCGCCCTCGGGTGCCAGCGCCTGCCCGTCGACGAACTCGCCCCTCTCCTTCAGGCGGGCCGCGAAATCGTGCATGAACTGGATATGCGCGTCGACCTCCTCGGGCGTCCACTGGTCCATCGGCGGGTAGTCGACGGCGGGGGTGGGGCCGCCTCGGTAGTGCTTCAGCAGCAGGTACTTCATCGTGGTTCTCCTTCTTCGTCGCTTCGTCGCGTGCCTGTGACGGCCGCTTCTACCCCTGGGACGGAGCCGGTGCCGTGTTCTCGACACCGGAGCGCGCCGAGTTCCAAAGAATTTGTTTCCGGCTGCCGTCCCCGCGGCACCTGGTCCGGTCAGCGGCCGCTGTCGGGGCGGATGCGGAGAGGGGACGGCAGCTGAGCAGGGCGACGACCGCCGTGGCCCCGCGCCGTCTCCGTCCCGACCAGCCGCGCCTGCTCCGCTGCTCCGCACGCCCGGTGCACCTGGTCCAGCCCCTGCCGGGCGGGCCGGTGCGGTCGGCCCGGAAGGACTGGCGGAGGTAGCCGACCAGCCGGTGGGACGCGGCCAGGGAGGCCTGCGGGGACTCCTGGACGACACCGCTGTTGGCCGGCAGGAGGAGGGGCATGTCGCTGACCTCGAAGTCCGCGCGTAGCTTCCCGGCGTCCTCGGCCCGGCGCCCCAGTTCGGCGAGCCGCCACTCCGCTCGCGCCCGTTCGCGGGCGTAGTCGGTGTTGTCGGGGAACTGGGCCGGGAACGCGGCCGGGAAACCACGGTCCGTGGCCTGCATCGCGCACACCTTCTCGACCACCGCGCAGAACCCGGGCCACGGGCCCGGGTCCTCCAGGGCCTCCTCCACGGCCGCGACGCAGCGGGCGAGCTCCTCGGCGAAGGCCGCGATCGCCAGCGAGTCGCGCTGGGAAACCGCCGGTAGAGCGGGGCGAGCCCGACGCCCGCCCGGTGGGGGATCGCGGTGATGGGCACGTCGATCCCGTGGGCCGCGAACGCTTCGCGGGCCGCCATGAGGATGCGCTCCCGGTTCTCCCGCGCGTCGGCGCGCAGCCCCTCCACCTCGGCGGCATCCTGGCCGGCGGGGCGTCCGGAGCGGGTCGAGCGGGCACGCTCCGCACCGTAGCGGACCCGGGCGCCCGGCCCCCGCCGCCGGTGCTGCTGAGACTTCGCACGACGCGGGGCGCGGCGGCGTCCGCCCGGCTGTCACCGATGCGGTGCCGACCGGGAGCCGTTCCCCGGCGGCCCCGGTCCGGTCGCCCCCGGCCTGCCTCCCCCGCGGGCCCGTCCTCGGCGGTCGCCCGAGCGGGCGGCCCGGAACGCCGCCGTTCACCGGCATCAGCGTCGGCACCGGGTCGCGTCGACGGCTCCACACCGGCCGGCACGAGCGGCGGCCGCGAAGCCGCACCTCCTACGCTCCATCCCATGCGCAGCGTCTTCATGTTCCCCGCAGGCGACCGAGCGGAGACCGTCGCCCTCCTCGACCGGCATCTGCCCCGGCAACGTGAGCCGTGGACTCTGGCCGGCGGTCTCTACATCGGGATCGACGACGTCTAGACCGGTTGCCTTTTCGCCGACTGGGACCCCGCCGACGTGGCGGTCCTCGAAGCGGCCCTCGGCTACCGTCCCACCTGGGCGGTGCAGATCGACGTCTCCTGGCGGATCGACGGCGCTGCGGAGGTCCGGCACCTGGTGGCGCTCCTCCTCGCAGCCGGAGGGGTGGCGCTCGACGACTGCTCCGCCCACCCCTGGACCCCGCAGGAGATCGCGTCCGGAGCGGTGAACGACGGCCTGCGCTTCTTCGACTCCCGTACCTACCGCGAACTCAGCGGGGAGTGCGGACACTCCTGATCCGGCCTCCTCCGGAGGGGCGGCCGGCCCCTGGCGCACGGTGCGGGCTCAGCCGCGACCTACCCCGCAGGGCCGGGTCGGCCTCGCCGGCCGGAGGCGAGCGCTGCCGCGCGGCGGGAGAGCGGCATGGCGCCGATGATCCCCGCCGCCGGGGCGCCCGCGTGGCGTCGGGCGTCAGTCGGTGGAGTCGCCGAGCGACTCCAGGAGGTCCCGGAGCGTGTCCGCGAGCTCGGCGCGCCGGCCCACGGAAGACGCGCTCGGCCGGCGGTCCGGCGGTGCCCGCGGATACGCGACCGCCCGGCCGGGGCGGATCGGGTCGCCGCGTCCGCGCCGATGTGTACGATCGTACGCATGGAGGACTACTTCGCGGGCGACCCCCGTACGAACCGGGAGCGGATGCTCGCCGGCGACCTCTACATCGCCGACGACCCCGAGAGCATCCGGCGCGCACGCCGCGCGGCGCGCCTGGCCGACGCCTACCACCGGGCCGCGCTCGCCGACGAGGACGCCGCCCGGCCGATCCTCGCCGAGCTGCTCGGGAGCCTGGGCGAGGAGGCGTTCGTCAAGCCGCCGCTGTACGTCGACTACGGCGAGCACATCACCGTCGGCGCCCGCACCTTCGTCAACTACAACCTCACCGCGCTGGACGTCGCGCCGATCACCATCGGCGAGGACTGCCAGATCGGTCCGAACGTGCAGCTGCTGACCCCGACGCACCCGCTCGACGCGGAGCTGCGGCGCGCGAAGCTGGAGGCCGCCGAGCCGATCACGATCGGCGACAACGTCTGGATCGGCGGCGGCGCCATCATCCTGCCGGGTGTGACCATCGGCGAGAACGCCGTGATCGGCGCGGGCGCCGTCGTCACCAGGGACATCGAGGCGAACGTCCTCGCGGTCGGCAGCCCGGCGCGCGCGATCCGCCGGCTCTGATGGCCCGCCGGCACGACCCGGAGCGCCGGGACCGCATCATCGACGCCGCGATCTCCTGCATCGCCGAGGACGGGGTCGCCGGCACCTCCCACCGCAGAGTGGCCGCCCGGGCTGACGTCCCGCTCGGCTCCATGACCTACCACTTCGCGAGCATGGACGACCTGCTCGTCGAGGCGTTCACCCGGTTCGCCACCAGCATCGCCGACACGTTCGAGCAGCGCCTGGCCGCGTCCCCGGACCAGGACGCGGCGGCCGAGGCCGTCGTCGCGCTGATCCACGGCGACCTGCAGCGTTCCCAACGCGAGCACGTCCTCACCTACGAGCTGTACACCCTCGCCGCCCGGAGGCCGGCCTTCCGCTCGATCACGCAGACGTGGATGCGGGCGAGCCGCCGGGCCCTGGAACGGCACTTCGCTCCCGAGACCGTCCGGGCGCTCGACGCCTACATCGAAGGGGCGGCGCTGCACATCGCACTCGATCCGGACCCGCAGCCGCCGGCCGCGACACGGGCCGCGGTCGACCGCCTCACCCGCGCCCCGGCGCGCGGTGCCGTTGCTAGCGTTCGGCCATGAACCTGACCGACCTCCGCACAGGCTTCCGCGACGACGACCAGCGGCAGCGGGCCCGCAGCGTGGTCCACGACCGCCTCGCCGACGACCGGGAGCAGCAGGAGTGCCGCTACCTGATGCGGTTCTGGTGGCAGCTGGGTATGCCGTACGAGGAGGTGACCGTCGAGCAGCTGAGGACGCACGTGGGACGGCCGAAGCTCGACGCCGTCGAAGCGCTGATCAGCGCGATCAGGACGTCCCCCGAGATGGTCGACGCCTGGATCTCGGCCGCGGAAGAAGCGTTCCCCGTCAGCCGGGACCGCGGCTGCGCGCTCCACTCGGAGGGAACCCACGGCTAGACGGCCGAAGGGGCGTGCCGGACCGCGTGCCCGCCCATGGCGGAGATCGGGGGAAGTCGAGAAGGCCCTCGAAGGACTCGGGCGCGCTGAAACCGTCCAGCGACATCGACACGCTGAGCGCGACCAGGCGGATGCGCGCCGGCGCGCCGCGGGCGGACCCCTCCGCCCACAGCGCAATTCCTCCCAAGATCCCCCACCCACTGCCACACTCGTGGCGTGCAGACCACCGATTACATCTCCACACTGGCCTACGAAGGCCGGCTGTTCGCCGACGTGGCGGCGCAGACCGACCCCGCGGCGCCCGTGCCCGGGTGTCCGGGCTGGCAGGTGCGCGACCTCATCACGCACCTCGGATCCGTCCACCGATGGGCGACCGGATTCGTGGCGGAGGGGCGGCAGGAGCCGACCGGCCTCCCCGACGCGCCGGAGCTGGCCGACGACGAACTCGTCCCGTGGTTCCGCGAGGGGCACCAGCGGCTCGTGGCGGCCCTCTCCGCCGCGCCGGCCGACCTCTCCTGCTGGTCCTTCCTCCCCGCGCCGTCCCCGCTCGCCTTCTGGGCGCGCCGGCAGGCCCTGGAGACGGCTGTGCACCGCGTGGACGCCGAATCCGCGCTCGGCGGCGACCTGTCTCCGCTGGAGCCGGCCTTCGCGGCCGAGGGCATCGACGAACTACTCACCGGCTTCCACGCCCGCGGAACCTCCCCGGTGCACACCGACTCCCCGAAGACCCTGTGGATCCGCGCCACCGACGTAGCGGACGCGGCCTGGACCGCGCACATCTCCGACGGCCCGCTGCGCGCGGAACGCTCCGCGCGGCAGCCGGACGCGGTGGACTGCGGCTACGAGGGCACGGCGGCCGACCTCTACCTCGTGCTGTGGAACCGCCTCCCGCTGGAGGCGGTGCGGATCACCGGCGACGCCGGGGTCGCCCGGCTGTGGCGGGATCTCACCAGCACCTGACCGGCCGCCGGCGCGGGCGGCACGCCCGAGCGGCCTGCCGCCACATGGCGGAGTGCCGCACACCGCCGCGGTGTGCGGCACCGGCCGGTCCGCCTCCACCGGGCCGGGCGCGGAACCGATGGGCGAGCGGCGGCTCGTCCAGATCGTCAAGGACCAGTACGACCAGCTGCACGCCGACTCCGAGCACAGCGGGCGGGTCCTGGCGCTGGCCCTGCACCCGTTCGTGATCGGGCAGCCGTTCCGGCACAGGTACCTGGACGAGGCGCTGGAGTACCTCGCGACGCGGCCCGACGTCTGGCTGACCACCAGCGACGAGATCGCGGACCACTACCGGCGCTCCCCCGCGGCGCGCGGATAGTCCCGCCCGGGGCGGCTGCGGCGCCCTCGCCGGGCCGCAGCCGCCCCGGCCACCCGCGGTACGGGCGCTCGGCTGACCGTTCTCCGGTAGCGTGAGGCGTATGCGTTGACGCCTGCCCGGAATCCGGGCACCTCCGCCTCCTCCTTCGTGTCATGCGCTACTGGCCTGGAATCCCACGAAGGAGAAGCCTCGAATGAACACGTCGATCACCATCGACGTCCCCGCCGCGCTCGTCGCCTCGCACGGCAAGCCCGGCAACGCGTCCGGCCGCGCGTGGCTCGCCGCGCTGCCCGCGCTGGTCGCGGACACCCTGGAGCGCTGGGAGCTGCGGGTCGACGGCCCCGCCGGCAACGGCATGGCCGGTCTCGTGCTGCCGGTCACGCGCGCGGACGGCACCCCCGCCGCGCTCAAGCTGCAGCCGAAGAGCGAGGAGAGCGCCGGGACCCCGCTCGGGCTGCGGACGTGGAACGGCGACGGAGCGGTGCGCCTGCTCGACCACGACCCGGGCAGCGGCGCCATGCTGCTGGAACGGCTCGACGCCTCCCGGCCGCTCTCGTCGGTGGCCGACGACCGTGCCGCCACGCGGATCCTCGCCGAGGTGCTGGCGCGCCTGGTCGCGATTCCCGCGCCCGAGGGCCTGCGCCGCCTCTCCGACATCGCGGCGGCGATGCTGGAGCAGGTACCGCAGGCCGTGCCGATGCTGCGCGATCCGGCAGAACGGCGGCTGGTACGCAGCTGCGCGTCCGCCGTGGCCGACCTGCTCGGCGAACCTGGTGACCGGCTGCTGCACTGGGACCTGCACTACGACAACATCCTCGCTGGCGAGCGGGAACCGTGGCTGGCCATCGACCCCGAACCGCTGGCCGGCGACCCGGGGTTCGACCTGCTTCCGGCGCTGGACAACCGCTGGGACGAGGTGGTGGCGGGCGGTGACGTGCCCGGGGCCGTGCTCCAGCGTTTCGACCTGCTCACCGAGGCACTCGGCCTCGACCGGCGCCGGGCGACCGGTTGGACGCTCGGCCGGGTGCTGCAGAACGCGCTGTGGGACGTGGAGGACGGCAAGACGGCGCTGGAGCCGGCCCAGGTCGCCATCGCCACGACACTGATGAGCCGGCGTTCCTGATCCGACGCGCGCAGCGGCGCGCGGACGTGCCGCCGCTGGGCGGGACTCCCCGGCCCAGCGGCGGTCCGGCTCCGGCCGCGGCCGGAGGCGGCGCCCCGGGTCCCCGGGGCGGCCAGCGCGGCCGGGCGCCGCGGCCGGTCCGCACCCGGCTCATGGGCTCGGGGGCGTGGCCGGCGCGTCGGCCGCGGCGTTGGCGTAGCGGCGGGCCAGCCGTGCGAAGGCGTCCTTGAGCTCGGCCGGCCCGACCACCTCGATGTCGGCGTCGAACCCGCCGATGCTGGCCGCCAGGCCCGGCCATGACCACGACCCCAGGACGAGCCGGCAGCGGTCCGGGCCGAGCTCCTCGACGACTCCGTCGCGGGCGTAGCGGGACACGGTGGTGGCGGGGAGGTCGAGGATGACCTCACCGCGGCAGAGCCAGCCGCCCGAGGCTCCCGAGCCCCGGAACCGGGCGGCGACGAAGGCCGCCACGTCGCCCCCGGGCAGCTCGCGCGGGGTGAAGCGCGGGCCGGTGGGGGTGCGCGGTGTGATCCGGTCGGCGCGGAAGGTGCGCCAGTCCTCGCGGTCGAGGTCCCAGGCGACGAGGTACCAGCGCCCGCCCCAGGTCACGAGGTGGTGGGGCTGCACCCGGCGCGGAGGAGGGGCGTCCGGGCCCCCGCCGGCGGCGTGCGCCGGGGACGCGGGCGGGTAGTCGAAGCGCAGCACCTCGCGGGCGTGCACGGCGGCGCTGAGCGCCACGAGCACGCCGCCGCCGACCTGCGGGCCCGGTCGGGCCTCGGGCGGCTCCACGGCGGTGACCTGGAGGGTGTCGACGCGGCGGCGCAGCCGGGCCGGCATCACCTGCCGGACGGTGTTCAGGGCGCGCGCCGCGGCCTCCTCGATGCCGACGCCGCTGGTGGCGGCGGTCTGGAGCGCGACGGCGAGGGCGACGGCCTGCTCGTCGTCGAACAGCAGCGGCGGCAGCTCCGTGCCGGCGTCGAGCCGGTACCCGCCGTCGGGCCCCTTGAAGGCCACGATGGGATAGCCGAGCTCGCGGAGGCGGTCGACGTCGCGGCGCACGGTGCGGGCACTGACCTCCAGCCGCTCGGCCAGGAGCGCCCCCGGCCAGTCGCGGCGGGCCTGGAGCAACGAGAGCAGCGACAGCAGCCGCGCTGAGGTCTTCGGCATGACTCCATGGTGCCGTGCAGAAGAGGCCACACCCTGACCGCTTCCCCTGCGACTGTGGTCGCGTGCCAGACAACACCAGCGATTCGAAGGGCCCCGCCACCGTGACCGCCCCCACCACGTCTGCCTCCACCCCCGACGCCGAGCGGAGCGAGCTGCTCGCCGCGCTCGCGAAGGCGCGCTCCGCCCTGACCAGCACCGTCCGAGGGCTCGACGACGAGCAGCTCGGCGAGCGCCCGACGGTCAGCGCGCTGTGCCTGGGCGGGCTGGTCAAGCACGTCGCGTCCATCGAGGAGGAGTGGATGCGCTTCGTGGTCGAGGGCCCCTCGGCGATGCGCTACGACCTGCCCGACGGCGTCACCTGGGCCGAGTTCGCGGCCGGGACCGCTCGCGAGTTCCCGCAGTGGGCGATCGACCACCAGAACGAGTTCCGGATGCTGCCCGGCGACACGCTGGCCGGGATCCTCGAACGCTACGAGCGGGTCGCCGCACGCAGTGCGGAGGTCATCGCCGCCGTCCCCGACCTGTCGGTGGCGCACCCGCTGCCGGAGGCGCCCTGGAACGAGCCGGGAGCGGTGCGCAGCGTGCGCGGGGTGCTGATGCACCTCATCACCGAAACCGCCCAGCACGCCGGACACGCCGACATCCTGCGCGAGACGATCGACGGCCAGAAGTCCAGCTGAGCGCCGCCGGGGCCCACCTCGGCTGGCCAGCCGGTGGCGGGCATGTCCGCGCGGGCCTCGTGCGGTGGCTGCCCCGTGAAGGGGGCGGGCGGCCGAGCGCCGCGCCGATGCGCCGCACCTGCTCGACCGGCATGAGCGGTTCACGACCGGTGCGGACGTGGACGGCTCCGGCGTGGCCGTCGTCGCGGAGGGCGCGCACCGCGACCGACGCGATACCGGCCTCGGGGGACCAGCGCCCGCGACGCCGGCGACTACCGCGCGGCAGCGGAGAGCCCGGCGCGAGCGACGGCCGCCGGCCACCCCGTCCGGGCCACGACGCCTGCACGCAAGCGAGAGGAAGAGTGTCACCGTGAAGACGTACGAACCACGGCAGACCGGTATCCGGGTCCGCCCGCACCACCCGGACAGGCCGGTGTCCGGACGGGCCGCCGCCACCCCTCGGCCCCGCTGCCGGCGGCCGGCCGGCGAGCGCGCCGCGGCATGACCGCCATGGCCGTTCTCGACACCCGGGCGCTCAACCGTGCGACGCTCGCCCGGCAGCTGCTGCTCGACCGCGCCGACGTCGGCGTCCAGGACGCCGTCGCGCACCTGTGCGGCCTGCAGGCCCAGGAGCCGCAGGAGCCGTTCGTGGGGCTCTGGTCCCGGCTGCGCGCGTTCGACCCGATGGAACTCTCCGACCTGCTGGTGCGGCGCGGTGTGGTGCGGACGCACCTCATGCGCCGCACCGTCCACCTCCTCACCGCCGACGACGTCCTGGCCTGGCGGGCCCGGCACGGCGCCATGCTGCGCCAGCGGGTCCTCGGCGTCTACCGCGACGAGCTCGCGGGGGTGGACCTCGACGAGCTCGCCGCGGCCGGCCGGGCGGTGATGGCCGACGGCCGGCCCCGCTCGATGGCCGAACTCGCGCGGGCGGTGGCCGATCGCTGGCCGGAGCCCGGACCGCGGGCGCTCGGCGAGATGCTGGTCGCCGCCCTCCTCCCGATGGTGCAGCTGCCCCCGCGCGGCCTGTGGCGCACGAAGGCGGGGGTGCGCAACGTCCTGCTCGCCTCCTGGGTGGGGCGCGAGATCGACCCGCCGGCGCCCGACGGCTCCGACCCGGTCGGTGCGGCACTGGTGCGGCGCTATCTGGCCGCGTTCGGCCCCGCCGCGACGGCCGACCTGCGCGCCTGGTGCGGCCTCGCCGGACTGCCGGCCGCGGTCGCCGCCATCCGCGGCGAGCTGGTCGCCTTCCGCGACGAGCGGGGCCGGGAGCTGCTGGACCTCCCCGACGCGCCGCGCCCCGACCCCGGCACGCCCGCCCCGGTGCGGTTCCTGCCGGCGTTCGACAACGCGGTACTCGGCTACCACGACCGCAGCCGGATCATCGACGACGCCCACCGCGGCCTGTCGGTCGCCGGCGCGCGCGTCGTACTGGTCGACGGCCGGGTCGCCGCTACCTGGAGCGTCGAGGCGGGCACCGTGGCCGTCACTCCGCTGCACCGCTTCTCACGGGCCGACCGCGCCGCCGTGGCCGAGCAGGGGCGGGAGCTCGCGGCATTCCTGTCCGACGGCGAGAGCCGCCGCGTCGAGGTCGCCGCGTCCCCCAGCTGAGCCGCTGCCCGGAAGGCGGGACCGCCCGCCGCCGGTGGGGCCGCGGCCTCGGGGCGCGGCGGCCCGGCTCAGGCGGGACCGTCGGCGGCGTTGTCGTCGGCGAGTGCGCGGACCCGGCGCAGCAGCGCCTCCCGCACACTGCGCGGCGCAAGTACCCGCAGCCGGGTGCCCAAGCCGAGGAGGTAGGCGGCGAGCCCGTCCGCGTCAGGGCCTCCGATCTCGACCACGGTGGCGTCGGCGCCATCGGGCCGGTGGGCGCCGACCGATGGCGGGATCAGCCGCCGCGCCTCGCTCTCGGGCAGCGGCAGCCGGACGACGGCGTAGACCGGGTAGCGGGCGCCGGATCTGGCGTGCGAGACCAGCAGCCCCGGATCAGGCGGATCGGTGAAGTCCACCGGCCGCCCGACCGGATCGACGCTGCGCACCCGGTCGCCGCGAAAGGTCCGCCACTCCCCCTTGTCCACGTCCCGGGCGACGAAGTACCAGCGCCGCCCGGTGTGCACGAGGCGGTAGGGATCGACGCCGCGTTCGCTCGTCCGCCCCCTCCGGTCCTGGTAGACCAGGCGGGCACGCTCGCCGCGGCGGCACGCCAGCGCCAGCGCCAGGAGCACGTCCGCGGCGATCTGCGGCTCGGGAGGGCCGGGGAGGTGGACCATGGCCGAGTCCATCTCCCCCAGGCGGTCCGAGACCGACGGCGGAAGGACCTGCCGCAGCTTCAGCAGGGCCGACACCGCCGCCTGCCCGTCACCGAGGACCCCGCGCAGTGTCGAGTCCCGCAGCGCGACCGCCACCGCCAGCGCTTCCTCGTCGTCGAGGACCAGCGGTGGCATCCGGTCGGCGGCACCGAGGTGGTAACCGCCCCACGGTCCCGGATCGGACTCGACCCCGTACCCCAGCTCCCGCAGCCGGGCGACGTCGCGGCGGACCGTGCGCTCGGAGACGCCCAGGCGCGCGGCCAACTCGCCCGAGGTCCACTGCGGCCGCGAGGCGAGCAGCGCGCAGAGCCGCAGCAGGCGGATCGTCGTACCGGTCACACCAGGAGTGTCCCCGACGACCAGGACAGCACCTGTCCGGGTCGGCCCGTAGCGTCCCGGACATGAGCAACGACGTCGTATCCGCGCCTGTCTTCCGCTATGTGGCCGTCACGTTCGACTGCCCGGATCCGGCCGAGCTGGCCCGGTTCTACGGTGAGGCCCTCGGCCTCCCGGTGGTGTTCTCCAGCGACCACTTCGTGTTCCTGGGGCGCGAGGGCGAGCCCGGCCTGGGGTTCAACAGGCTTGAGGACTACCGGCGCCCGACCTGGCCGGACGCGGCCCGGGAGAAGCGGGCCCACCTCGAATTCGGGGTCGACGACCTGGATTCGGCCGAGGCCCGCCTGGCCGCCCTCGGGGCCGTCAAGCCCGCACACCAGCCCGCCCCCGACCGATGGAGGGTGCTCCTGGACCCGGCCGGCCACCCGTTCTGCGTCTCCCTCCTGGTCTAGGCCGAACGTCTGGGCCCAACGCTGCCGAAGCTCCGCAGTCCGGGAGCACCCCGGCAGCGCGGAACGCCCGCCCCCGCCGCCCGTCCTTGCCGGACGAGCGGCGGGGGCGGGCGTTCCGCGCTCCCCTGGGCGCCGGCGGCGTTCACCCGGCGGTCGCGCTGTCCAGGAGCGCGTCCACGATCCGGTCGGCGTAGGCGGCGTCGATCGGTTCGGCGGTGACGAGCACACGCAGGAACAGCGGTGCGATGAGCCGCTCGATGAGGAACGCGACGTCGGTGTCCGGAGGAAGCTCGCCGCGCTCGACTCCGCGTCCGACGACGGCGCCGGCCAGGGCGAACCGCTCACTCCAGAATGTCCGGGCCGCCCCGGCGATCTCCGGGACCCGGCCGGCGTCGGAGACCAGCGTGCGCAGCAGCCCCTGGCCGTCGGGTGAGGAGATGTTCGCGGCGATCGCGTGCGTGAGCCGGCGCAGGTCCTCGCGCAGCGACCCGGTGTCGGGCATCGGCACCGCGCTGCCGGTGTGCGCGAGCAGCGCCTCCGCGAGGAGCTCCTCCTTGTTGGCCCACCGCCGGTACAGCGTCGCCTTGTGCACCCCCGCGCGGGCGGCGACTCGTTCGAAGCTCAGCTTCGCGTAGCCCGACTCGACGATTTCGTCGAGCACCGCGTCGAGAACCGCCTCGTTGACCCGTGCACTGCGGCCGCCGGGGCGCATACGCCGCCGCGGGTCGCCGCGGCGGGACGGTACTGCCATGGCCACCTCCTCTATGGCGACAACATGTTGCCATAAGAGCGGTGGCCGTGGGAAGGTTCTTGTGGCGACATCAGGTCGCCACAAGAAGGGGAGTCCCATGTCGGCGATGGCCAATCCAACGTCCTCCGGCCGCGCGACGCACGCGCGCCGCGACCTCATCGGCCGGGCCCTGGTGGGCGTCGCGGCACTCGCCGCCGCGGCCGCGGCCCTGGACGCCCTGTGGTCGCTGGGCGGCGCGGCCGACGCGATCAAGGTCGTCAGCGCGTGGCGGGCCTACGGCCTGCTCGTGTTCAGTGCGCTGTTCACGCTGCTGGCGGCGCGTCCGAGGGCCTACCGCGGCGTGTGGGAGGTCGTCATCTTCCACAAGCTCGCGATGACCCTGACCGCCGTGGTGTACCAGGTGCGGGGCGGCGTGGCCGACGCGGACACCATCATCGTCGCGGACGGGATCCTCACGGTCGCCCTGGTGTCCGCCTACGTCCTGTGCCGGGGCTGGAGTCAGCGGCCCGCGCCGCCCGCACGCGGCTGAGCACCCCCGGCCACGCCCTTCGCCCGCGAACCGCCCGCACGGCACATCGGGCCGGACGCCTCGCGTCCCTCGCGGTGCGCCCGCACCCTGTGGGCCTCGCACGACGTCCGCGTCCGGCACGAGGGGACCAAGCGGCTCCAGCACCCGGAGGTTGGCCAGCTCGAACTGACCTACCGGTCCCTCGATCTGCCGGCCTCCCAGCACGCCGTGCACGACCTCTCGCTCTACACCGCCGAACCGGGAACTCCGCACGAGGAACGGCTCAAGCTCCTCGCGAGCTGGTCCGCTCGCCACCCGGCCAAGCACCCATGGGGGCTCCGCTCCTCCCACCCCCCGTCGCGCTGACCGGGGCGAGGTCTAGGACCCGGCGCCCACCGCGCCGCCCTCGGCGCTGCGGCAGCCC
>NZ_QEIO01000049.1 GCF_003336425.1 Marinitenerispora sediminis
GAGGAGGCCCGCTCGTGGCGCGGACGCGGATGCCGGCGGCCAGCCCGGCCGCCCCGGACCGCCTCCCAGGGCCGCTACCTGGGCTCCTGCCCAGCGGCGGCTCCCGCGTGCGGCGTCCCGTGGCCGGTTTGGCCGGCCCCTGAGAACCGGCCGCCGACGCCGAACGCGAGCTCGGCGAAGCGTTCGCCGATGCGGCGGTGGGCGGCGGCGTCGGGGTGCAGCTGGTCGGGCAGCGGCAGTTCCGCGAAGTCCGCCGCGCCGTAGAGGTCGCGTCCGTCGAGGTAGCCGAGGTGCGGGTCCTCGGCCGCCCGCTGCGCCACGATGCGGGACAGCTCATCCCGGATGACGGTGAGCGTCAGCTTGCCGGCGGTCCGTTCGGCGGGATCGCCGGTGGCCCGGAACCGCAGTCGCCCGGCGCTGATCGCACTGAAGTCGAAGGCGCTCGGGCCGGGGGTGTCCTCGTGGATGGGGCACAGGAGGGGCGAGACGACCAGCAGCGGTGCGGTGGGGTGGCCGTCGCGGATGGTGTCGAGGAAGCCCTGCACCGCCGGAGTGAAGGCGCGCAGCCGCATCAGGTCGCTGTTGACGAGGTTGATGCCGATCTTGACGCTGATGAGGTCGGCGGGGATGTCCCGCATGGCGCGGGCGGTGAACGGGTCGAGCAGGGCGCTGCCGCCCAGGCCCAGGTTGACCAGCTCGACGCCGCCGAGGGAGGCGGCGAGAGCGGGCCAGGTGGCGGTGGGGCTGGCGGCGTCGGAGCCGTGGCTGATGGAGCTGCCGTGGTGCAGCCACACCCTGCGGCCCGCGTCCGGCGCGGGCTCCACGGGTGCGTCGGTGCGCAGGGCGACGAGTTCGGTGGTCTCGTTGTGCGGCAGCCAGATCTCAACGTCCTTGACGCGGTTGGGCAGGCCCGCGAAGCGGAGGGTGCCGGCCGGGCCGGGCCGGTTCTCGGCGGTACCGGTGGCCATGTCGATGACCACGGTGTCGCCGCCGGCCACGCTGGCCTGGCCGGCGAGGCGCCCGTCGACGAGCAGGTCGTACACGCCGTCCGGGCGGGGCGGTGCGCCCAGGTAGGCGCGTTTGGTGGGCACGGTGTCCAGCTCGACGGCGGTGGCCCGGGTGCGCAGGGCCAGCCGGACCCCGGAGGGCTGGGACTCGGCCATGGCCAGCTGCGGGTCGGCGCACTGGGCGCGGGCGGGCAGCCGGTGCGGCAGCACACCGCGTTCGGTGCGCTCCAGGTCGACGGCGCCGCGCAGGAGATCGGCGGTGATGGGCGTGGTAGTCCAGTGGTGCCGGATGTGCATCGTGTCAGCCTGCTGGTCGGGATTCGCGGACGTTCGTGGTTCGCAGGTCCGGTCGCGGGGGTCGGTGCCTGCGGTGCGGGCGGGCCGCGGTCAGGGTGCGGGCCAGTTCCGCAGCAGGGCGTCGAGGGCGTCCAGGGTCCGCGACCAGGTCTCCTGGGTGTCGGGGGCGCTGTGGCTGAACCCGCCCCCCAGCTCCAGGGTCACGTAGCCGTGGAAGACGCTGCCCAGCAGCCGGACCGCGTGGGTCTGGTCCGGTTCCGCGAGGTCGTAGCCCCGCAGGATGGCCCGCGTCATCCGGGCGTGCCGGACGCCGGCGCTGGCGGCCGCCGTCGCCGGATCGAGCCTGAGTTGGGCCGCGGCGTAGCGGCCGGGATGCTCGCGGGCGTAGTCGCGGTAGACGTTGGCGAGGGCGGTCAGGGCGTCCTTGCCGGCCCGGCCGGCCAGGGCGTCGGCGGCCCGGTCGGCGAGTTCTTCCAACGCGAGCAGGGCGATCCTGGTCTTGAGGTCCTGGGAGGACCTCACGTGCGAGTACAGGCTCGCCACCTTCACGTCGAACCGCCTGGCCAGCGCTGAGACGGTCACCTGGTCGAAGCCGACCTCGTCGGCGAGGTCAGCCCCCGCCCGGACGAGGCGGTCCGCGGTCAGGCCTACCCGTGCCATAACCTTCCCTCCGATCGTCACAGCCGATTATGTAGTTGCCTAATGTGTTTAGGCAAATTGGTCAGCTGTGGAAGGCATCGGGTGTGCGGGGGCGAGGTACCGGAATCACCGGCGGGACCGTCCCTGGACGGCCCGTCGGAGCACGCGCCTCCGTGGCACCGCCGGCCGCCCAGCTCGGCGTCGGGGATCAGCGGAACCGCGGCGGCACCTCCTTCCCGGGCCGCCGCTAGAGCGGTGGACAGTCTCACGTTCGGACAGCTCCGGGCACTCGGCCCTCCGTGTGCCCTCAGCCGGTGTGGAGGACCCGGAAACGGCCGGGTTCCGCCGGGTCCCGAGCAACGACGTGGAGGGGTGGCCGCGCCCACTGCCAAACGCTGATGCCCGGCATGCGGGAGAACCGGATCTCCCCGCGGGTGCCTTCGACCGCGACACGCGCCCAGGATCCGGCGGTGCGCGCCCGGTCCGCGCCGTGGGAACGCAGCACGTCGGCGAGCACGGTGACCGTGTCATAGTCGTCGAACGCGACGAAGGACGGCGCTTCGGCCAGCCGCTCGCGCAGGGCCCCCTCCACTCGTGCGCCGAGCGGGCTGAGGCGCTCGGGCAGGTAGCGCAGGAACGGGATCGCGGCGCTGTCGCCGCCCAGCAGCGCCGCCCATTCGGCGCACTCCGGTTGGCCCGGCCGGAGCGCCGATCAGGATGTCGTCGAGGCGCTGGTCGCGGCGGATGGACGTGACGATCGGCACGGCCGGCTCCGGGTGGCCGACCAGGAGGAGGAGTGCTGTCGCGCGGCTGTCGACCACTTCGTCGCACACGGTCGCGGGGGCGAGCGCGCCCATGTCGAGTTCGATGAGGGTGCCGCCCCGTGCGGCGAGGTGGTCCCGCAGGATGCGGGTCCCAGCCGCCCAGTAGGCACTCGGCTGGGCGGCTACGGCGATTCGGCGGTGGCCCGCGCTGAGGAGGCCCGAGCGTTCACCTCGTCTCGCGTGGCCGGCGCGGGCCCCGGCCCGGTCGGTCACACCGGGGCCTCCCTACGCCGACAGTCCGCGCCCGTCCGCCACGAGGGCGGTGAAACCGTCGAGGTGGCGCGCGAGGCCGTACTCGAAGAGTCCGTCCAGGTCCGACACAGCGTCCGCCGGAACCGCTGCCAGCAGCGGGAACCGTCCGCCGGCGAGCAGCTCGTCGGTCCGCTTCCGCTGCGCCTGCCGCCACCGGTCGAGTGTCACACCGGTCTCCTGCTCGGCTTCGGCCTCGTCCGCCATGGACAGCGCGACGGTGAGGACCAGGCCGTGCAGCGTGAGCGCCTCCCGGATCCGTGTCTCCATGGGCAGCCCGAGCCCGTCGAGCGCACGCAGGGTCCACTCGGTGTGGGCCGTCAGGTTGGGCACGAGCAGCGGGCGGGTGAACGGGACGGCCCCGGGCAGCCAGAGGTGGCGCCGGCACAGCTGCCACTGCTCGCGGGAGATCAGTTCGAGCTTGGCCCGCCACCCCTCGGGACCCGGGACGGGGAGCCGGAGTTCGCCGAAGGCCTCGTCGACCATGTGCGCCACCAGCTCGTCCTTGTTGGCCACGTGCCGGTACAGCGACATCGGGCCGACACCGAACTCGGCCGCGAGCCGCCGCATGGACACGGCGTCGAGCCCCTCGACGTCGGCGATCGCGATGGCGGTGCGCAGCACCCGCGTACGGGTCAGGGCCCGCCCGGCGGCCCGGGGCTGCCGCGGCCGCGGCGGCACGCCCGGGCCGCCCGGCCGCTTCGGCACGGCGCGGGCGCTGACCACCGTGCCGGAACCGACTTTCGGTTCGACCAGTCCCTCGTCGCGCAGGGTCGCCATCACCCGGGTCGCGGTCGCGACCGCGACTCCCCATCGCTGGGCGATCTGCCGGATGGACGGCATCCGGTCCCCGGGCCGCAGGTCGCCGGCCGCGATCCGGGCGCGGATCTCCGCGACGATCTGCCGGTAGGGCGGTTCCGGCCGGTGCGGTGACGACGACATGGGGCCTCCGGTCCGTCGGTGCGGTCGTTCCTAGTCGGACAGTGTACTAGTCCAATCACCCCTCCCCAGTGCACTTCCTTCGCACAAACACCATTGTGGAGGGCAGATCTCGCTACCGTGGACGCATGACATCAAATACACCGTACGCATCCGTATGGCGGGCGGATGCCGCGGAGCGGCAGGTGGTGGTGGACGTCTTCACCGAGGCGTTCATGGACGACCCTGTCGCCCGCTGGCTGTTCCCCGAGGCCAGCGAACGAGCCCGGCTCCAGCAGCGCTTCTACCGGGCCCAGCTCGCCCACCCCGCCGCCGAGGCCGACCTGGCCGGCCATCGCGAGGGCGCCGCGCTGTGGCTGCGACTGGCCGCGGGCCAGTCCCCCCACGGGCAGCACCCAGAGGCGCCCGCGGCGGGCCCGCCCCCCGACTTCGGCGCGGGCGGTGCGCGGTTGCACGCCCTGGGGCAGGCGCTGGCCCGCCGCCACCTCGGCCGCGAACCGCACCTCTACCTCGCCTGCATGGGGGTGGCCGCCGGGCGGCAGGGCGGCGGACTCGGCTCCGCGATGCTGCGGCACCGACTGCGACGGGCGGACGCCGACGGGCTCGCCGCGTACCTGGAGGCGAGTTCGCCCCGGAGCCGCGCCCTCTACCAGCGGCACGGATTCGAGGACCTCGGCGCCCCGGTCCGCGTGGCGGACGGCCCGCCGCTGTGGCCGATGTGGCGCCCAGCGTGCCGTTGACCCCCGAGGAGTATCCCCGCGCCCCTCGGCGGCCGCACCACCCGACAGCGAACGGAAGAAGGAAGAGCACAGCGATGACAGCGGACCACGGCACCACCACCACCGCCGCCGGCGCCTCCGAGGGCGATCGGCGGCCGCCGACCCTGGTGTTCGTGCACGGCACGAACTCCTCCTCGTCCTCGTGGACGGGGCTGACCAGCGCACTCGCCCTGCGCGGGCACCGGTGTGCGGCCGTCGACCTGCCGGGGCACGGCCACGAGGGGTTCTTCCCGCGCGCCTACCAGGCCCCGCAGGACGCCGCGGCGCTGGCCACCGAGCCGTCGCCGCTGGCCGGACTCACCCTCGACGACTACGCCGAGCGCGTCGTGGACGTGGTACGCCGCGCCCGCCGCCACGGGCCGGTGATCCTCGTCGGCGCCAGCCAGGGCGGGGTCACCGTGAGCAGGGTCGGCAACGCCGTGCCCGAGCTCCTCGAGCGGGTGGTCTACGTGGCGGCGTACTGCTGCGTGGACCTGCCGAACATGGCCGCCTACCTCGCCACTCCGGAGAACGGCGACAGCCTGCTCGGCGGGGTGCTCCGGGCGCAGGCCGGCGACCCGGCGGTCCTGGGGGTGGCGCGGATCAACTGGCGCACGGCCGACCCGGCGGCGCTCCGCGGAATCCGGGAGTGCCTCGCCGGCGACTTCGACGACGAGGGGGTGCGCCGGATGCTCAACATGCTCGAACCGGACGAGCCCGTCGGCATTCCGCTCGCCGAGGCGCGGGGCGAAGCGCGGACCTGGGGCCGCATCCCCCGGACCTACGTGCGCTTCACCCAGGACCGGCTGATCCCGCCGGCCCTGCAGGACCGGTTCATCCGCGAGGCCGACCGCCTCACCCCGGGCAATCCGACCGACGTGCGCAGTGTCGCCGCTCCCCACGTGGGCCCGTTCGGCCGACCCGAACTGGTGGAGATCTTCGACGAGCTCGCCGGCCGCTGACCCCGGTGCCGCCGGAACGCTCGGCCGCCCGCCCCTCGCCGCAGGCGGGCAGCGCGGGGGCGGCGCAGGTGCGAACCCTGCGCCGCCGCACCGTGCAAGCCGAAGGCCATGTGGCCGCGGGGGTGCGGCCGATGCCGCCGCAGCTCTCCCGGAGCCACGCGAGCAGCGAAGTCGGCGGGTCCCGCTGGGCACGCTGACCAGGGTCGTGTCAGGAGACCTTTCCCTGTACGGATGCCGTCAATGGATCTTCGAAAAGATCCGTCGGGACCGCCGACCACGAGTTCGACGCCGGCGGCGGGGTTTGCGCATGCCGTAGCGGCATGTGGTGCAGTGAACGGTGAGCACGACGCTGAGAGGTTTCCTTCATGCACCTGCCTGCGATTCCCCGCTGGGTCAACATCGGCGACGCGGCCGCATTCACCGGGACCACCCCCCGAGCCATCCGGCACTACCACGACATCGGACTGCTCGCCGAACCGCAGCGGGGCGCCGACAACCGCCGCCGCTACGGCTACGACGACATGATCCGCCTGCTGTGGATCCGCACAATGGCGGACGCCGGTGTTCCCTTGGACGACATCCGTACCGCCCTGGCGGGTGCCAGCGACATCGAGCAGTCGCTCGCCCGGCTGGAGGAGTCCCTCACCGCCAAGGCAGCCGCAATCGAACGGCAGCGGACCGCCGTGCGCCGCCTGCGCGAGTCCGGCACCCCCCTCGGCCTGCTCTCCCCGTTGGTCGCCGGTCGACTGCGCCAGGTACCGCCCGGGGCCCTGCGCCCTTCTGATCTCGATGCCCTCCTGGTCACCGAGCGCGTCTTCGGCCCCCTCGGCGCTGCCGTCCAGGCCGACCGGTTCATCGTCCTGGCCACCCGGCCCGACCTGCGGGCCGAGGACGACCGCCTGGCGGAGGCCGAGGCGGCCCTGGACGACAGCGTCTCCCCCGACGACCCCCGCGTGGAATCCCTCGCCCGCCAGCGGTGCGCACACGAGACCGCGTTGCTCTCCGCCATCGAGGACGCCGAACGAGAAGAAGCACACGACGACCTCTTCGAGCGGTACGACGAGAGTGCGGACGGGGGCGGGACGACGACGCCCGTGTGGGAGGTCATCGGCAAGATGCCGTACGACTTCTCCGCGGCCCGCATCCGCTACGAAGAACGCGCCCTCGAACTGCTCCACGCCCAGCAGCACGGCGACACGCCCACGGACTCAGGGACTCGTTCTCCCGAAGCTACGGTGAGCCGCACAGTGACCGGTAGGTGACGTGGACGGCCGCGGGGATCCGGGGTACTCCTGGAGACCACCATTCCCGGGAGTTACCCCGCCTCGACCAGGTGCCGCTCACGGCCAAGTCGCGACGGGACTCCCTCAGAGACGGATTCACCGGACGAGAGCGGCCACCGGGCCCCCTGATGAGGCGGGGCGTCAACGGATGTGACCGTTGCCGGGACTCACCGTCCCGTTCCTCCGCGGACCCCGGCACCCGCATGTCCCCGGGTCCCCCGGGGATGTGCGCCGTTCCGCAGCCCCGGTCCCCCCTTCGGGCCCCCTGAGTCGGCTCCGGACCGCCATGCCGGCCGTCGCGGCGCGACCCGGCCGCGGCGAACAAATCCGCCGGTCAGCGCACATACGCGGACTTGAGCACTCTGGTGCGGCATGGCACTATCAGGCACGTGACCAGCAGATCCGCCGAATGGCAGCACCTGAGCGACCTGGCGCGGCTGCGCCGTGTCCGCGATCGGATCGACCGGGAGTACGCGCAGCCGCTGGACGTCGAGGCGCTCGCCCGCGGTGTGAACATGTCCGCCGGGCATCTCAGCCGCCAGTTCCGGCTCGCCTACGGCGAGCCGCCGTACGCCTACCTGATGACGCGGCGCATCGAACGCGCGATGGCCCTGCTGCGCCGGGGCGACCTCAGCGTCACCGAGGTCTGCTTCGCGGTCGGCTGCTCGTCGCTGGGCACCTTCAGCAGCCGCTTCACGGAACTCGTCGGCGTCCCGCCCAGCGTCTACCGGCGCGAGGCGGCGCACAAGGCCGCGGGCATGCCCTCGTGCGTCGAGAAGCAGGTCACCAGACCGATCAGGAATCGAGAAGCGCCGTCATCGGGCCGCGGCTAGCGTATCTGCCATGGACATCACCATTCACACCAGTTTCCTCCCGCACGACGACCCGGACGCCTCCCTGGCCTTCTACCGCGACGTCCTCGGCTTCGAGGTCCGCAGCGACGTCGGTGGTGGCAAGATGCGCTGGATCACGGTCGGCCCCGTCGGCCAGCCCGACACCTGCATCCTCCTGGCGCCGCCCGCCGCCGACCCCGGCGTCACCGACGAGGAGCGCCGCCTCATCGCCGAGATGATGGCCAAGGGCACCTACGGCTGGATCGTCCTGGCCACCAAGGACCTGGACGACACCTTCGAGAAGGTGCAGGCCAGCGATGCCGAGGTCATCCAGGAACCGACGGAGCAGCCCTACGGCGTCCGCGACTGCGCCTTCCGCGACCCCGCGGGCAACCACATCCGCATCCAGCAGGTGCGCTGAGCCGTCCGGCGTCGCCGCCACCACCGGCGCGGCGACCGTGCGGAAGCCCGCATACGAAGCCGGTGGCAGCCGCCCGGAGGCCGCCGCCACCGGCTTCGGCGGCAGCGTCCCCCAGACGCCACCGCCGATGAACGCATCCGGCCCGCGTGGGACTTGTCAGGGCGCAGGCACCGAGCACCGCTGACGGCGCGACCGGCAGGAACCGGACCGCCCGGCCGGGCCCAGCCACCCCGCCGACGGGCCCATGACCAGGGGCCGCGCCGGGGGCCGCGCGACCGGCACGCCGCAGCGGCCGACCGGTCCGCCGGACGGCTGGACCCGCCTCCCATGCCAGGCCCCGTCCCGCCGCTGCCCCGGCCTCGCCGCGCCATCCGCGCCCGGGCCGTCCGACAGCGCCCTGCCCCGCGCCGGCCTCCGGCCGGGCCCGCCGGCAGCACGGGGCCGAATCCCCTGGTCAGGGCTCCCGCCCGAGGCGACCCCGGTCGGCCGCCGCCGAGCAGGCGGCCCGGCGGGCGGTGCCGCGACCCCGCCACCGAAGACGGGACGGGCGTAGTGCATGAACCTGGTTAAATCGACCAGGCCACCCCCGACTGAGACCGCGAAGGCGGCCCCCTCGCAACAGATGGAGACACGATGAGCACGGCCCCGAGGACGGGCACGCAGCCGCCTGCGCCGCACGTCGCCGACAGCCACGACCTGATCCGCGTGCACGGCGCGCGCGAGAACAACCTCAAGGACGTCAGCGTCGAGATCCCCAAGCGCCGGCTGACGGTGTTCACCGGCGTCTCCGGCTCGGGCAAGAGCTCGCTGGTGTTCGACACGATCGCCGCGGAGTCGCAGCGGCTGATCAACGAGACCTACAGCGCCTTCGTGCAGGGCTTCATGCCGACGCTGGCGCGGCCGGAGGTCGACCTCCTGGAGGGGGTGACCACGGCCATCATCGTCGACCAGGAGCGGATGGGCGCCAACTCCCGCTCCACCGTCGGCACCGCCACCGACGCCAACGCCATGCTGCGGATCGTCTTCAGCCGGCTCGGCCAGCCGAGCGCAGGACCGGCGTTCCACTACAGCTTCAACCAGCCCGCCGGCGCCTGCCCGCGCTGCGAGGGCATGGGCAGCGTCACCGACATCGACCTGACCCAGCTCTACGACGAGAGCAAGTCGCTCGCCGAGGGCGCGATCACCATCCCCGGCTACAGCGCGGACGGCTGGATGGTGCGGATCTTCGCCGCGTCGGGCTTCTTCGACCCCCACAAGCCGATCCGCGACTACACCGAGACCGAGCTGCACGACTTCCTGCACCGCGAGCAGACCAAGGTGAAGATCGACAAGACCAACATCACCTACGAGGGGCTGGTCCCCCGGGTCCAGAAGTCGTTCCTCTCCAAGGACCGGGAGGCGCTGCAGCCGCACATCCGGGCGTTCGTGGACCGGGCCGTCACCTTCACCACCTGCCCCGAGTGCGGCGGCAGCCGGCTCAACGAGGCCGCCCGCGCCTCGCGGATCAGAGGCGTCAACATCGCCGACGCCTGCGCGATGCAGATCAGCGACCTGGCCAAATGGGTCCGCGACCTCGACGAGCCGTCGGTGGCGCCGCTGCTCGCCACGCTGCAGCAGACCCTCGACTCGTTCGTGGAGATCGGGCTGGGGTACCTCTCCCTCGACCGGCCCTCGGGCACGCTCTCGGGCGGCGAGGCGCAGCGCACCAAGATGATCCGCCACCTCGGCTCCTCGCTCACCGATGTCACCTACGTCTTCGACGAGCCCACCACGGGCCTGCACCCGCACGACATCCAGCGGATGAACGACCTGCTGCTGCGGCTGCGGGACAAGGGCAACACCGTGCTCGTCGTGGAGCACAAGCCGGAGACGATCGCGATCGCCGACCACGTCGTCGACCTCGGTCCCGCGGCCGGCGCGGCGGGCGGCACCGTCTGCTTCGAGGGCACCGTCGAGGGCCTGCGGGCCAGCGGCACCCTCACCGGCCGCCACCTCGACGACCGGGCCGCCCTCAAGGAGACCGTGCGCAAACCCACCGGCGCGCTGGAGATCCGCGGTGCCACCGCGCACAACCTCCGCGACGTCGACGTCGACATCCCGCTCGGGGTGCTCTGCGTCGTCACCGGCGTGGCGGGCTCCGGTAAGAGCTCGCTCGTGCACGGGTCGATCCCCGACGGCGCCGGTGTGGTGTCGATCGACCAGGGCGGGATCCGCGGCTCGCGGCGGAGCAGCCCGGCGACCTACACGGGACTGCTCGACCCGGTCCGCAAGGCCTTCGCGAAGGCCAACGGCGTCAAGCCGGCGCTGTTCAGCGCCAACTCCGAGGGCGCCTGCCCCACCTGCAAGGGCGCCGGCGTCATCTACACCGACCTGGCGATGATGGCCGGCGTCGCCACCACCTGCGAGGAGTGCGAGGGGAAGCGGTTCCAGGCATCGGTGCTGGACCACCGCCTCGGCGGTCGCGACATCAGCGAGGTGCTCGCGATGTCGGTGACCGAGGCCGAGGTGTTCTTCGGCTCCGGCGAGGCGCGCACGCCCGCCGCGCACGCCATCCTCCGCCGGCTCACCGACGTCGGGCTCGGCTACCTCAGCCTCGGCCAGCCGCTCACCACGCTGTCCGGCGGCGAGCGGCAGCGGCTCAAGCTGGCCACCCACATGGCCGAGAAGGGCGGCGTCTACGTCCTGGACGAGCCGACCACCGGCCTCCACCTCGCCGACGTCGAGCAGCTGCTCGGCCTCCTCGACCGGCTCGTGGACTCCGGTAAGTCGGTCATCGTCATCGAGCACCACCAGGCGGTCATGGCGCACGCCGACTGGATCATCGACCTCGGCCCCGGTGCTGGCCACGACGGCGGCCGGATCGTCTTCGAGGGCACCCCCGCCGACCTCGTCGCCTCCCGCTCCACCCTCACCGGCGAGCACCTGGCGGCCTACGTCGGCGCCTGACCGGGCAGCGGGGGGAGGCCGTGGGCCCGGCCGTCCCACGGCCTCCCCTCCCCCACGCGGATCCGATGGCGCGCATGCGCCCCCGGAGGCGGCCCACCGGACCGCGCTCGCGGAACCGGACCTGCCGGGCCAGCACCAGCAGCCCGGGCAGCAGCACCGCACCCGGTTTCCACCGCGGCCAGTCCACCGCGCGGCCGCCCAGCGTCTTCGGGTCCTCCCGTGCGCCGGGCAGGGCGCCGAGCTGGCCGGCGCTGCGGACCTGGAGGCCTACCTGCGTGAACGCGGCTGAGACCTCGCCCGCCAGTCGACGGCGACCGGGGCCACCCGCGGCCCGCCTCGGTCCCGGGGGAACCCGGCCACCCAAGACGGGCCGCGCCAAGCTCGGGTGCGACTCACGCACCGCCGCCGTCGCCGTCTCCGCGACCGGTTTCGGCCTCATCCGCCGCTGACCGCACGCGTGCGGTCGTGCCGACCCGCAGGAAACCGCGTGCCACGGCCGCCGCACGCGGTGGTTGCCGCCAGCGTGCCGGTCGCGCGCCCACGTCGAAGGGGCCGTTCAGCCGGCCGTCATCCGATGACGAACGGGAGCTTCGCGGCCAGTTCCCCGAGTTCGGCCTTCTCCGCGCCGGTCGGCGGGCGCCGTCCGGTACCGACCAGCAGCGCGTCCGTGTCGGAGAACGACGCGGGGAACGCGGTTCCGGCGATCTTCTCCAGCATCTCGCGGGTCCGGGCGAGCCCCTCCGCGGGCGGCCGCGCCGCGGCGGGAAGGTGCGCGACCAGGTCGAGGTGGTGCAGCGTCCACTCCAGGACATAGGCGGAGAGGTAGTCGCCCGCGGTCAGGACTTCGCCGCGGGTGGCGACCCGCAGCCGCGGGTCGGCGAGTGCGGCGGCGCGGCCGGCGGCGGAGCCGACGTCGTCGAGGTGGAACTTGAGCAGCCACGGCTCCTCGTAGGCGGCGGCCAGGCGGACGGTCAGCGCGTCCAACGGGTCGTCGCCGGTCGGCGGCGCTTCGGCGACCTCCCAGTAGGTCACCGCGTCGCGGGTGGGTTCGGTCTCCGCGGGGGTCGCGAGGGTGATCAGGACGTCTTGGGCGTCGATGACCAGATGGCACACCAGGTCCCGCACGAGCCAGCCGGCACAGCCGGACGGCTGCGCGAAATCCTCGTCCGAAAGTTCGGCGACGGCCGTGCGCAGCGCCGTCCAGGAGTGTGAGAAGAGGTCCACATCGGCACGGTAGTGGGGTGCCGCCAGTCGGACAACCGCATGCGCACGGCCGGCTCTCGGCAGGGGTGGCGGTCCCGGGGTGGCGTTCTCCCTCCCCGCTGCCGCGCCTGCCGGGGGCGAAGCGGCGCAGGATAGCGGCCGCCCGTTGGCCGGCAGCCGACCGTGCCGCATCGGCCGCGTCATACGGGACCGCCCTCGGCGCGCGGCCGGCTGCCGGCGGCGAGCAGCGGAGCGTGCGTGTTCCATGTCCCCGGGCGGTTGCGCGTCGTCCACGCTGTCGGCCGCCGCTGCTACCTGCCCAGCCGAAGCCCGGTCCTGACGCGCTCCGCCGCAGGTCGGTCGCCGGCCGGGCCGGTGCCGGCGGACCCTCCTTCGCCACACCGGGGATATTTGTCGGTTTTGTTGCTTTCTGCGGAGCGGTGCGGGAAAAATCGGCGCCACAGATCGCACGCTGCCGCCCTATTGGAGGGGCGGCCATACCTCGGGTACCCCCGAGGGGGTGCGTGCGGTTGCGGCCGTTTCACGGCCTCGATCTCGTTCTCGCGCCCTCCGCACGCCCCGGAATAACGTTGCGGCGCCCCATCGGCGCTCCGCGGCCGGTTTTCCGCCTTCTCCGGCCTGGCCGCCGATAAAGTTCACTTATCGGCGGTCAGAAATCCACCCCCTGAAGGATTTGTTTCGTGGGCCACTAACGTATTTCGTTTTAATGTGACGATATCAACGCTACGTTACAAAACTGGGCGGCGAGAGGACCCGGCGACCGCAGGTCCCCGAATGCGCGCCGTTGCCGTGCGGCCCGGGGCCGGGAAAGGCCCGGAGACGCGGAGCTCCAGCGCCCTCCCGTCCGAGAATGCGCTGGTCCGGCGCGCCGCCTACCCGGTGATCGCCACGAGTGCGGCGCTCAGCGCCACGCCCCCGCGGGCCCAGCGACGGCCGGTCGCTCCCGGACAGGACGGGGTCCGAGTAGGAACGGAACGGCGAGCCCCGGCGACTGTCACATCTGTTGGCGCTCTGTCTTCAAGGCCCAGTTCTCCCGAAGCTGCGGCGAGCCGCAAAGTAACCGACCGGCTGGGCATCACCTACGACGCGGCCCGGGTTCGCCGCGTCGCCGAGGAGGCGATCCGCAAGGCGGTGCAGTCCAAGGACAATCCGGCCGATCTGATCAACGTGGCCTGGAGGAGTCGGTCATCGTGTTCGCTTCCATGGCCTGGTGTACTCCCGCGACGACGTGGTAGCCGCAGGGGCGGGCCCGCAGGCCGTGGCAGCGTCGATGCCCGTCGGCGCTCCGGAGACGACGATGAGTTCGTTCTTCTCGGGCGGTGTCATCGACCCGAGGCCGCTCGCGGCTGGTCAGTGTCGAAGGGAAAGACGGTGCCGGTGAGTCTTTCTGATTCCTTCCACAAACGGCGTGCATCATCCGATCTGTGCGTTTTTATCGCGCGTTTGGCAGGGGCGGGGGCGCCGCGCAGTCCCATCAGACGACTGGGGCCGATGGAGCTGCCGCCCGGGATCTCGGCGACAGCGGCGTAGATGCTTGGCAGCGCTCCGGCTTCGGCAGGTTGCGCGATGGTGTGGATGACGGACCTCTCGATCCGGTACCTGAGCCCGCGACCCTCGACGTTCATCAGGTTCGTCGTGGCGATCCCCGGGTGGGCTACGACCGAGATCACCGACGAACCGACCGAAGAGAGACGCCGTTGCAGTTCGTGTGCGGTGAGGTGGTTCGCGAGCTTGGACTGGCCGTATGCGGGATAGGGGCGATACCTCCTGCGGTGCCAGTTGAGGTCGGTGAAGTCGATCCTGCCGATGAGATGCGCGAGTGAGCCGATGATGACCACGCGGTCCCGCACCTGGGGTAGCAGCAGGTTCGTCAGAGCGAAGTGTCCGAGGTGGTTGGTCCCGAACTGCGACTCGAACCCGTCCGCGGTGCGTTCCAAGGGTGGGATCGAGATGCCCGCGTTGTTGATCAGCACATCGATCGGCTCGGTGAGGGACTCAGCGAATGCGCGGACGGACGACAGATCCGCTAGATCGAGACGGCGAACCTCGGTGTCGCCGTCCATCGTGGCCGCTGCAGCGTGGCCCTTCTCCTCGCTGCGCACGGCCAGGATGACTCGCGCACCTTTCGCGGCGAGCACGGTCGCGGTGACACGGCCCACCCCGCCGCTGGCTCCGGTGACGACAACGGTGCGTCCGCTCAACGACGGGACATCAGCTGTGGTGAATGAGGACATGGTCGCAATGTAGTCATTGACTACGTTGTAGTCAATGACTACATAGTCGGGTAATGTTGCACGCATGAACGCTCGGCCAGATCGGCACCGGTATCATCACGGGGATCTTCGCGCTGCTCTCCTCGAAGCCGCCGAACGTCGGCTGCGCACCCACGGCGTGGCCCGACTGTCACTCCGCGACCTCGCCAGGGAGGTCGGGGTCAGTCATGGCGCCCCACGCAGGCATTTCCCCGAACGGCAAGACCTGCTCGACGCGTTGGCCCAGTCCGGTTTCACCCGGCTGGGTGAGAGAATCCGGCACGCCATCGCTGAGGGGGAGGATGATGTCCCCGCACGAATCCGACGTGCCGGGTCCGCATTCGCGCACTTCGCCATAGAGAACGCCGCGCTGCTGGAGTTGATGAACGCCACCAAACACCGCGCAGGCGCGGAGAGCGGCCCGCTTGCGGCCGAGGCGGCATTCGAGCCAATCAAGGTGCTCATCCGTGAGGGGCAAGCCCAGAGCATCTTGCGGGAGGGCCCGCCCGAGGAGATCGGACTCATCCTGTACGCGACGATTAACGGCATCACCACTCTGGTCACCACTGGAGCGATCAGCGTCGAGCGACTCGACGACCTCACGCACACTGCCGTGAACCTGTTCCTCAGGGGAGCGGCACCATGAGCTGATTCCATCCTCATCGGTCCTGGTGCCTGATCCTGGACCTCGCGCTCGCCCTGGCCGACGACCGCCGACGCGACATCGCCGCACGACTCCGCGCCAGCGCCCACCGGGCCGCCGTCAGCGGCGGAGTGGCGGCACAGGCTCGCGGCCCCGACCGGGCTCGGGGCAACGAGCTCCACATCCACCGCCTCGGCGGCCGCCGCACCGCGGCCGCGCACCAGGTCGGTTCCTTGGCCATGTGGCCAAGTCACGTGGCCACGTCAGGCGCCCGAGTACCCGTTCCGGGCCGGTCGCTCGGCCGGGGTCGCGCCAGGGCAACCGGGTGCCGGAACTCGGTATCTCCGCGAACCTCGTGAGCTACATCCGGGTCCGCGCGTACATCTGCAGTGCGTCGCGGACGAACGCCGCCCCTGCGGCGTCGTCGTACATGCCGGCGAAGCGGGGGTCGTCCACGTACATGTCCCCCAGGCAGCTCACCATCTCGATCGAGCGCTCCCGGTCGCCGTCCGCCGTGGGGGTGCCCGGGATCTGGCTCAGCCACTGGACGTGCCGGGCGGCCAGTGACTGAGCGTGCTCCGATGCGGGAGAGACCCCGGCCTTCGCCGCGGCGACCCATGCGGCGACGAGGTCTTCGGTGGCCCGCTTCCAGGCCTGCTGCTGGTCAAGGCTCTTGCCGTGCCACCAGTCGTTGCTCGCCTGGAACGCGCGCTCGCCCCAGCGCGCGACCACCTCGTCCTTGTAGCGGTCGTTGAACCCGGCCAGCATGACGTCCATCCGCGGCTCCGCCCCCGCCTGCAGGGCCTGGAGCGTGTGACGGACCGACTGGATCTGCCGCTCGATGCGGTCCCGTTCCTCCTCAAGTGCGGCGATGTGGGCGCGGAGCCCCTCGCGCGCGTCCACCTCGTCGGCCAGGACCTCGGCGATGGCCGGCAGGCTCATACCGAGCCGGCGCATGAGCAGGATCCGCTGCAGCCGGGCGACCGCCGCGGGGTTGTAGTAGCGGTACCCGTTCTCCCCGACCCGGGACGGGGCCAGGAGCCCGATGCTGTCGTAGTGACGCAGGGTGCGGCTGGTGATGCCCGCCCTCGTCGCGAGTTCCTGGATCGTCCACTCCATCCCTCCAGTGTCACCCGCGGCGCAGCGTGGCCGCGATGACCTCCGAGCTGTCGGCGTGCAGGAGCTGCGCCGCCGTCTGGCCGGTCGCCGCCAGGTAGGTGTCGACCAGCCGGTTGCCCGCCGCGTACCCGGCGCCCATCGGCAGTCCCACCGGGGTGAGGCCGAAGCGCTCGGCGCTGGGGTCGCCGTGCACCCAGGGGGTGAAGTTCTGCATGCCCGTGACGTCGAGCCCGGTGAGGACCTTGCCGAAGACCTCGTCGTCGTGCAGGTGCGGCACGCCGATGCGGGTGTGGCCGAGCTCGTCACCGTAGAGTTGCCGGGCGAAGGCGTCGGCCAGGCCCTCGGAGACGATGTGATCGCCGACCGTCACGGTCATCGGGTCCCACACCACCCCGCCCGGTCCGAACCGCAGGTTGTGGTGGAGTTCGTGCACGGAGGTGGCCTCCAGGCGCTCCACGTTCTCGGGGAAGGGCCAGAGCGTGACCACGATGTGGCCCGAGATGCCGCCGAACCCGGTCAGGCCGAGGCAGGGACCCATGAAGTGCTCGTCACCCGGATCGCCGAGCACGAGCAGCACGGTGATGTCCGGGGCCTCCAGCCCCGGCACCGCGTCCAGCAGTACGGTGAGGGCGTCGTCGAAAGCACGTTGCATCCGCTCCCAGGCTCCGGCCGCCGCCAGGGTTTCGAGCGCGTCGAGGCAGCGCTCCTCGTCGCGGTCGATGGGGAACCCGGCCCCTTCGAGGTGCAGGGCTAGCAGGTCGACCTCGCCGGGGTAGTAGCGGTACATGCCCCTCGTGGGCTCCAGCATCGAACGCAGCAGATCGGCGCGGTCCGCGGTGGGAGCCAGCAGGATCCGCCTCATAGCGAAGTACGTGTCAAGAACAGTGATCGACATGGCCCCGAGGCTAGAAGTTGACGTAACGTCAAGGTCAAACCAGCGGGCCGGCCACCGCCCCGGGCACCTGGCGGACACGGGCGCCCTCCCCCATGCCGCCGATCTCCGCGGTCACGGCGCACCGCACAATTCGGCAGCGCTGCACAATTCGGCAGCGCCGCCCAACAAATCGGCGAAGCACCGCCAACCCGCCATCCAGGAATGCTTTTCCTTTTCTATTCGGCGAAGGACAAGAATTGCCCGCTCCGCGCTTTCTCGGTAACGTCGGGCGCGCCGGAGGAGGGAGCTTCCCATCCGCCCGCTCGGCCCGACCGAACTCCGCTCAACAGCGGAAATACCTGGGTGGTGAGCCGCCACCGAGGCGGGCGGGGCCTCCGGTCAGGTGACCGGCGCCGGATGCGGGAAAGCGGCGGGCGCCGCTTTCCCGCATCCGTTTCACGGCCAGGGGCGCGCCCGCTGGATTTTCCGCCACCGCGCCCGCGGCCAGCACCGGCGCGGCATTTCTTCCACCGGCCGCCGCCCGCGCCATTCCCCCTACCCCCACGCGGAGACCCGATGGACGCACTCACCGACCTGCTCTCCTACACCGCGCGCATCCTGCCCGGCCTCGCTCTCATCGCCGCGTGCCTGCTGCTGGCGCGCGGCCGCACCGATCCGCTGCTGCCCATCGGGCTGCTCGTCCTCGGCTTCGTCCTGATCCGCGACACCATGACCCCCACCGGGCTGTGGCGGCTCGGAACGGCCGGGTACGGCGTGTGGCTGCGCCTGTCCGACGACGCCGTGGTCCTGACCGTCTTCGGCGTCCTCACCCTCGCACTGACCGCGGCGGTGCTGGTCTGGGCGCCGCGGCTCCGGGCGCTGGTGGTGTGGGGCCGGCCCTCCGCCGTGACCCTGGCCGTGGGGGCGGGCGGGGGCGTCCTGGCCGCCGCTCCCGTGCTCGCGCTGACGGCGCCGGTCCCGCTGGCTGAGCGCGGCGGAGCCGTCGCCCTCGGTCTGCTGCCGTTCCTGCTCTGGTTCTCCATGGCCGGCAACCTCGCGGAGGAAGTTCTGTTCCGCGGACTCCTCCAGGGCCGCCTGGAACGCGACGTCTCCCCCCTGCGCGCCGCGCTGCTGTCGGCGGCGGTGTTCGCGGCCTGCCATGTCTTCCTCGCCACCACCGTCACCGACATCGGGTGGCCGCTGCTCGCCTTCACGCTCTATGAGGGGCTGATCTGCGCGCTGCTGCGGATGCGCCACGGTGTGGTCCCGGCCGCTCTCGCCCACGGCACGGCGGTCTTCCTGCTGGCGGCCGGTCTGAGGTGACCCCGTGCCGCGCGGCGGTTCCCTCATCAGGACTCCGTCAGGGCGCCTCGGGGCGCCGCGCCGCCGTGGAGGCCGGGTGGGAGGGCGCCGCGGCGGGGCCGCCCCCGTCGACGGCGCTCTGTTCAGCCAGGTAGCGGTGCAGGTGGCCGGCGCCGTCGAGCATGGCCGTGGTGCGCCGGGCCAGGTCGGCGTGCTGCCGGGCGATCGCCGCGCGCAGGGCGTCGCTGCCGCCCGTGCGCCGCAGGTCGTCGAGTACGGGCCGGATCCGGGGAAGCGGGTAACGGCTCTGCCGCAGGAGGTGGATGAGCCGTGCGTCCCGGACATCGGTCGGGCCGTAGTGGCGGTAGGAGGTGCCGGGCTCCCGGCGCGGCGTCAGCAGCCCCGCCGCCTCCCACACCCGCAGGGCGGAGGTGCGCACACCGAGGTGGGCGGCCACCTCGCCGATGCGCAGGGCGCTCCGGGCCGGCGGCGCGGTGTCCGCCGGCCGGCCCGCGAGCGCCTGCAGCGCCTCACCGGCCGCGGCGAGCGACAGCCGCTGCTCGTGCAGCGCCGCGTGGGCGGCGTCCACGAGTGCGAGCGCCCGGTCGACCTCCCCGGAGTGGACGGCGAGCATGATCGCGTGCGCGCTGATGGGCCCGTATCCCTTCACCATCGCCCGGTAGGTGAGCAGCGCCCGTAGGTGCCGCGGGCCGAACCTGCGGTAGCCGGCGGGGGTACGGGGCGCGGGCGGCAGGATTCCGGCGTCCTCGTAGTTGCGGACCTGCTGGGTCGACACACCCGCTGCGCGCGCCAGATCGACGGGGCGCAGGTCGCCCTCCGCGGCCGTCATCGGTCCCCCGTCCGACGCTGTGCTGGATACCGCGTTGAAGGTTACTCGTGGCGGTCGCCGCTCGAAAGCGCCGGACCGGCCGGAGCGGCGCCAGGCCGGGGTCCGGGGCGCGACCGGGCAGGTCCGCTCACTTCGCCGCGGCGGATCCCGCTACCCCCGCCGGGTCGACGAAGGTCCGTCGGAACATCAGGGCGAGGTGCCCGGCGAGCTGGTCCTCCGACCAGCCCCGTTCGACGTGCAGGGCCTCGATCAGGTCGGAGGAGATGAGTGCCCAGAGCATGTCGGTGGCGCTGTCCGCGGTCCACGCCGGCGCCAGCCGGCCCTCGTGTGCCAGCCACTCGGCCAGCCGGCGGCAGTTCGCGCGCTGGGACTCGGTCGCGCGCCGGTAGTGCCGGGCGGCGTCGGGGTCCTGGTTGCGGACGCGCCGGACCGCCTGGTCGACGGCCAGCACGCGCGGGTGGTACCGGGCGAGGTGCCGGGCCCACTCCTCCAGTCCGGCGACGGAGTCGGGCCGCTGCCACACGCGGCGCACCGACTCGTGCAGGCCCTCCTCCTCGGCGAGGTAGTCGAAGAGCGCGATGACCAGCTCGGTCCGGGAGGAGAAGTGCAGGTAGACGGCGCGCCGGGTGACGCCGGCGCGTTCGGCCGCCTCGGCCATGGTCAGTGCCGCGGGGCCGCGCTCTTCGAGGATGGCGCGGGCGGCGGCCAGGACGGCGGTCCGGGTGCGCCGGCTTCGCGCGTTCCGGGGTTCGGTGATGGGGTCGGTCACGCCTCGACTGTTGCACATTAGTGCACGGCCTGTGTAGTTTCCGAACTACACAACATGTGAAGTTGATGCTCCTGTGGGCGTCCGCGCGACACTGCGGCCGCCCGGCGGGCAACCGAGGGAGGACCGCCCATGCACCAGGAAACCGCGTCCGCGGCCGGACGTCTCGCCGTGGTCGAGGCGAGGCCCGGGCCCGTCGAGGTGGACCTCGCCGCGGCCGCGGTGGTCGTGGTCGACATGCAGAACGACTTCGCCGCGAAGGGCGGCGGGAACGACCTGGCCGGCATCGACATCTCCGTCCTGCGCGCCGCGATCGCGCCCACCGCGCGGGTCCTGGCCGCCGCGCGCCGGGCCGGCGTCCCGGTGGTCTACCTGCGGCACGAGTACCTTCCCGACCTCTCGGACATGGGGCCGCTCGGCTCCAAGAACCAGCTGATCCACACCGCCGCGGGCGTCGGCCGGCGCGTGCCGGCGCCGGACGGGTCGGTGGGGCGCATCCTCGTCCGCGGCACGTGGAACACCGAGATCGTGCCGGAACTCGCACCCGAGCCCGGCGACACCGTGCTGAGCAAGACCCGGTTCAGCGGCTTCCACGCCACCGGACTGGACGCCGCCCTCCGGCGCCTCGGCGTCCGCGACCTGCTCGTCACGGGCTGCACCACCAGCGTCTGCCTGGAGTCGACCGTCCGGGACGCGATGTTCCGCGACTACCGACCGCTCGTCCTCGCCGACTGCACCGGCGAGATCCAGGGCGAAGAGCACCACGAGTCGACGCTGGTGCTGGTCGAGCGGCTCTTCGGCTGGGTGGCGCGCTCGGCGGACCTGCTCCGCGCGCTCGGCGGCTGAACGGCCGCGGCGCGGGTGCGTCCGTCCCGGACGGCGGGAGCGGCGCCGGCCTCAGCGCACCTTGCCGAAGAACGCGCGGACGTCGGCGGCGTAGGCGTCCGGAACCTCCATGGCCACGAAGTGGTGCCGTCCGGGGTTGCTCTCCGGCCAGTGCACGACGGTGTTGTCCCGTTCGGCCAGTCGGCGGATCGCCGGCGGGCCGCAGTAGACGCCGGTCGGCACCGCCTTCTGGCCCTCCGGCCAGGTGAACCCCTTCTCCGCGGCCTTCTCCTCGGGTGCGTACGGCCAGGACGACGACCCCGAGGTCCCGGTCAGCCAGTACAGGGTCGTGTTGGTGAGGAGCAGGTCGCGGTCGACGGCGTCGGTGGGCAGCGCGTCCTCGACGCAGAAGTCCCAGAACTTCTGCAGGTGCCAGGCGAGCTGCGCCACCGGGGAGTCGTGCCACCCGTAGGAGAAGGTCTGCGGAGCCGCGCGCAGCAGCGCGTGGTGGTCGACGCCCTCCATCCACCGCTCCGTCCCGGCGAACCCAGCGAGCTCCTCGGCGGTCAGCTCGGCGAAGTCCTCCTCGGCCGGCATGCCGATCCCGCCGGTGATGTAGACGCCGACGACGCGCTCGGGGTCGGCCCTGGCGACCTCCGGGGCGACGTAGGCGCCGAAGTCCCCGCCCTGGACCCCGTACCGCTGGTAGCCGAGCCGGCGCATCAGCTCCACCCAGATCCGCGCGACCCGCGCGGCGCCCCACCCGGTGCCGCGCGGCGGCGCGGAGAACCCGAACCCCGGAAGAGACGGCACGACGACGTGGAACGCGTCGGACGGATCACCCCCGTGCGCCCGCGGATCGGCGAGGCGGCCGACCAGGTCGGCGAACTCCACGAACGAGTTCGGCCAGCCGTGCGTCAGCACGATCGGCAGCGCGCCGGGCTCAGCGGAGCGCACGTGCAGGAAGTGCACCTCCTGCCCGTCGACGTCAGTCGTGAACTGCGGGAACTCGTTCAGGAGCGCCTCGTGGCGCCGCCAGTCGTAGCCGTCGCGCCAGTAGCCGGCCACCTCGCGCAGGTACTCGGCGGGTACGCCGCGGCCCCACCCCTCCTCCGCCACCGGGCGGGGCCAGCGCGTACGGCTCAGCCGGTCCCGCAGGTCGTCCAGGTCGGCCTGCGGGATGTCGATGCGGAACGGGCGGATCTCGTCGCTCACCGCGGGGGGCTCCTTCACGGTCGTACTCGCGGACAGTCCGAAGGTAGAGCGCATACAGGACGGTTCCCGTCCTAGATATCGGCAGACTGGAGGCCATGAGCGACACCCCGGGGCGGCTGCTCACCCTGCTGTCCCTCCTGCAGAGCCCGCGCGAGTGGCCCGGAAGCGAGCTGGCCGAACGCCTGGGCGTCAGCGCCCGCACGATCCGCCGCGACATCGACCGGCTGCGTGAGCTGGGCTATCCGGTGCGGGCCACGCGGGGCGCGGCCGGCGGTTACCAGCTGGTCGCGGGCGCGGCCATGCCGCCGTTGCTACTGGACGACGACGAGGCGGTCGCGATCGCGGTCGGCCTGCGCACGGCGTCCGGGGCCCCAGTGTCCGGAATCGAGGAGGCGTCCGTCCGGGCGCTGGCCAAACTGGAGCAGGTGCTGCCCTCCCGGCTGCGGCGCCGGGTCGCCGCGCTCGGCACCGCCACGGTGCCGATGCCGGCCGACGAGAACGGGCCCAGCGTGGACCCGCGCAACCTGACGACACTCGCCGCCGCCGTCGCGGGCCGGGAGCGCGTGCGGTTCGGCTACCAGTCCCGGGAGGGCGAGCGGACCAGGCGGCTGGTCGAGCCGTACCGCCTCGTGGCGGCCGGGCACCGGTGGTACCTGCTCGCGCACGACGTCGACCGCGACGACTGGCGGATCTTCCGCGCCGACCGCATCGAGGACTCCAGGCTGACCGGCGCGCGGTTCGCGCCCCGGGAACCACCCGAGCGCGACGCGGCCGCCTTCCTCACCCGCAAGCTGTCCAGCATGGCGCCGACCTACGAGGTGGTGGCCACGCTGCGGCTGCCGGCCGAGGAGGCCGCCCGGTTGCTCGGCACCGGGGCGGGCGAGGTGCGGCCGATCGACGCGCACAGCTGCCGGCTGCGCGGCCACGCCGACACCGTGGAGCGGTCAGCGGCGTGGCTGCTCATGCTGGGCTGCGACTTCGAGGTGCACGAACCACCGGAGCTGGTGGCCCACCTGCGCACCGTGGCGGCGCGCGCCGCCGGCGCGGCCGGGGTCACGGCGTGACGGCGACGGCCTCCACCTCGACCAGCTGGTCGGGGTAGCCGAGGACGGCCACGCCGAGCAGCGTGCTCGGGGCGTCGTGGTCGCCGAAGTGGGCGCGCACGACCTTCCACGCCGCGACGAGGTCGGCCTGGTCGGAGGAAGCCACGTACACCGTCGTCTTCACCACGTCGGTGAGCGCGGCGCCGGCGCCGCGCAGCGCCGCGGCGAGGTTGCGCATCACCTGCTCGGCCTGGCCCGCGTAGTCGCCGACCGCGACGGTCGCGCCGTCGGCGTCGAGCGGGCAGGCACCCGCGGTGAAGATCGTCCGCGGCGGCGTGCGCACGACGGCGGCGTAGGCGTATTCCACCTCGTCGGTGAGGTCGGGGAAGTAGTCAGGGCGGAGGAGTTCGGGATCACGGCTCATCGGTGACGAGGTTAGGGCACCGGCCGGCCCGCCGCTCCGGCAGCGGTGGCTCAGACCGGCCCGGCGGCGCCGTCGTAGGCCGCGCGGGCCCGGGTGATGGCGCCGCGGTACCGGTCGGCCCAGTCGACCAGCCCGGTCAGGTAGGAGTGCAGCTCCCTCGCCATGGGGGTGAGGCTGTACTCCACCTTGGGCGGGACGGTCGGATGGACGGTGCGGACGAGTAGCCCGTCGCGCTCCAGCTTGCGCAGGTTCAGCGTGAGCATCCGCCGGCTGATGCCGCTGACCGCGCGTTCGAGCTCGGTGAAGCGGATCGGGCCGTGCGCGGCGGCGACCAGGATGCCGATGCTCCACTTGCCGGCGACGTGGTCGAGGACCTCACTGATCGGGCACGCCTCGCTGACCTGCGTTGACACATCTCCGTGATCGTGGGACACGAAAGCGCCTCCTTCCAGGGATTCATGGCGCGGGTGGTGGCGGCGGCCGGCCGGGACCAGAGGCGCTCGTGTCAGATACGCCCTCGTGCGCGCCGGCGCGTCGGTGCGCTGGCCAAGGCCACCTCCGCGTCGGGCGCGGAGACGGGGAAGGCCGTGCTCGCCCCGGCGTTCGCGCACCGGAGACGTCGGCCGGACGGCCCTCGACGGGCCCGCTCGGCGCGCTCGCCGGCGGCGGCCGCGGAGACCGCGGCCGCCAGGGCGACCGTGTCCGAGGGGTCGACACCCAGTTTCGCCGCCTCCCGGTCCCGCAGGGGCTGCCGCCCCTCCTCCACCAGCCTGCGGGCGGCGTCCTCTGCCGATTCCTCTGCCATCGTCCCACCTTCTCCGCGGGTCCACGGGTGCCGGGACGTCCGGCGCCGGTGCCGTGGCCCTGCCGCGTGATCCTAGACCTCCACTCCGGGTGGAGCCGCCGGCCGGGGGCGGTGCGGCCCGTCCGCCCCCGCCGTCGCGCTCACCCCACCGACTCCCGCTCACCGCCGGGCTGGAACTGGGTGCGGTACAGCTGCTCGTAGCGACCGCCGGCCGCGAGCAGCTCGGTGTGCGTGCCGCGCTCGACGATCCGGCCCTCCTCGACCACCAGGATCAGGTCGGCCGCCCGGACCGTGGCCAGCCGGTGCGCGATCACCACCGAGGTGCGCCCGGCCAGCGCCTCGGCCAGGGCCTCCTGGACCGCCGCCTCGGAGGTGGAGTCCAGGTGCGCGGTGGCCTCGTCCAGGATCACCACACGGGGGCGGGCCAGCAGCAGCCGGGCGATGGTGAGCCGCTGGCGTTCGCCGCCGGAGAGCCGGTAGCCGCGTTCGCCCACGACGGTGTCCAGCCCGTCGGGCAGGGCGGCGACGAGGTCGGCGAGCCGGGCGCGGCCCAGCGCCTCCCACAGCTCCTCCTCGGTCGCCGCCGGCTGCGCCAGCAGGAGGTTCGCGCGGATCGACTCGTGGAACAGGTGGCCGTCCTGCGTCACCATCCCGAGGGTCCGCCGGATCGATTCAGCGGTGAGGTCGCGCACGTCGACGCCGGCCAGCCGGACCGCCCCGGAGTCGACGTCGTAGAGCCGGGGCAGCAGTTGCGCGATCGTGGACTTGCCGGCGCCCGAGGATCCCACCAGCGCCACCATCTGGCCGGGTTCGGCGCGGAACGACACGTCGTGCAGCACCTCCTCGCCGCCGCGGGCGTCGAGCCGGGCCACCTCCTCCAGGGACGCGAGCGACACCTTGTCCGCCGACGGGTAGCCGAACCGCACCTGGTCGAACTCCACCGACACCGGCCCGTCCGGCACCGGGCGGGCGTCCGGCTTCTCGGCGACCAGCGGCTCCAGGTCGAGGACCTCGAACACCCGCTGGAAGCTCACCAGCGCGCTCATCACCTCGACCCGGGCGTTGGCGAGCGAGGTCAGCGGCGCGTACAGCCGGGTGAGCAGCAGCGCGAGCGACACGACCGCCCCCGCGTCCAGCCGCCCGGTGAGCGCGTAGAACCCGCCCAGCCCGTACACGAGGGCCAGTGCCAGGGCCGACACCAGCGTCAGCACGGTGACGAACACCTGCTGCACCATGGCCACCCGCACGCCGATGTCGCGCACCCGCCGCGCCCGCGCCGCGAACTCGGCGGACTCCGACGCCGGCTGGGCGAACAGCTTCACCAGTGTGGCGCCGGGCGCGGAGAACCGCTCCGTCATCTGGGTGCTCATCACCGAGTTGTGGTTGGCCGACTCCCGCTCCAGGCGCGCCAGCCGGGCGCCCATCCACCGGGCGGGCAGCACGAACGCGGGGAGCAGCAGCATCGCGAGCAGCGTGATGCGCCAGGAGATCCCGACCATCACGACCAGGGTCAGCACGAGGGTGACGAAGTTGGCGACCACCCCCGAGAGCGTGTCGCTGAACGCGCGCTGCGCGCCGATCACGTCGTTGTTGAGCCGGCTGACCAGCGCGCCGGTGCGCGTGCGCGTGAAGAACGCGACGGGCATGCGCTGCACGTGGTCGAACACGGCGGTGCGCAGGTCCAGGATCAGCCCCTCGCCGATGCCCGCCGACAGCCGCCGCGTGACGAGGCCGACCCCGGCCTCGGCCACCGCGATGACGGCGATCAGCACCGCCAGGCCGACGACGACGTCGGTCGCCGCGGCCTTGTCGATCGCGTCCACCACGTCGCCGGCGAGCACCGGGGTGGCGACCGCGAGGACCGCCGAGACGACGCTGAGCACCAGGAACCACGTCAGGGCCCGGCGGTGTGGCCGGGCGAAGGAGGCCATCCGCCGCAGCGTCGCCGCGGAGAACGGCCGCTGGTCCTCCTGCGCGTGCATCGCGTTGTAGAGCGCGTTCCACGCGGCCACTTCCATAGACACGTCACATCACCGGCTTCCGTTCGCAGCGGGGAGGATCGTAGCGGCCGGTACCGACGGCCGCCGGGCGGAAGCCTTCCGGGGCGGTGTCCACGCCCATCGGGTGCTCCCAGCAGGACCATAGGACCTCCAGTAAAGTCGAGGTCAACCGCGAGCGGCCCCCGAGCTCCAGGGCCGGCGCCCCGGTTTGACCTCGACCTAACTGGACGTCCTAGCGTCCGTCCGAGCGGCACGTCCGGCCGCGCCACGACGGAAGAGGACCCCATGACAGAGCACACGCCAGAGCCGCGCGCCGTGCTGGTGACCGGCGCCACCGGCAACGTCGGCCGGCAGGTCGTGACCCAGCTGAGGGCGGAGGGCGTCCCGGTGCGGGCGCTCACCCGCGATCCCGCCGCCGCCCGGCTGCCCGACGGCGTCACCGTGCTGCGCGGCGACCTGTCCGACCCCGACAGCCTGGCCGGGGCACTGGACGGGGTGCGCGCGGTGTTCCTGGTCTGGCCGTTCCTCACCGCCGAGGCCGCGCCGCCGCTCCTGGAGCGCATCGCCGCGCACACCAGCCGGCTCGTCTACCTCTCCTCCGCCGGAGTCCAGGACGACGCCGAGGTCCAGGCCGACCCCATCAACGCCTTCCACGCCGACCTCGAACGGCTGGTCCGGGCCACCGGGCTGGAGTGGACCTTCCTGCGCGCCGGCGGCTTCGCGACCAACACCCTGCAGTGGGCGGAGCAGATCCGCGCCACCGGCGTGGTGCGCGCCCCCTTCGGGGCAGCGTCGCGGGCGCTGGTCCACGAGGCCGACATCGCCGCGGTCGCGGTGCGCGCCCTCCTCGACGACGGTCACGCCGGCGCCGTCCACGTCCTCACCGGTCCCGAACCGCTGACCCAGGTCGAGCAGGTGCGGCTCATCGGCACGGCGCTCGAACGCCCGACCCGCTTCGAGGAGCAGCCACCGCACGAGGCCCGCGCGGACATGCTCGCCACCGGCTGGCCCGCCGACGTGGTGGACGGCATCCTCGGCGCCCACGCCGAGATGACCACGGGTGCGGCCGACCTCGTCACCGACACCGTCCAAGCGGTCACCGGCCGCCCGGCGCGCACATTCGCGGAATGGGCGCGCGACCACGCCGCCGACTTCCGCTGAGCGGGCCGTGCGGGCACCGCCCCCGGCCTCGCTCACATGCGGTAGGAGCTGCGTCACGCCGGCGGCCGCGTCCCGGAGCACGGACCGGGCCGCCCCGGCGCAGCGGCTGCGGGAGGCCGCCCGCTCGACGGCGCGGAACCCGGCCGGTACCGCCGCATCGGGTCCGGGCGACGCCGAGGCCGGAGCCCCGCCGCACCTTCCGCGCCCCCGTCACCCCGCGGGCCGCCACCGTGGACGCGCGCGTATGCGGGCGAGAGACACGGCCATGGCCGGCCCGCCGGAATCGCGGTTGGCTGGGGCCATGACACAACGACCCATCCTCGTCCTGGGCGGCACCGGCAAGACCGGCCGCCGGGTGGCTGCCCACCTGAGCGAGCGCGGCCACCCCGTGCGGGCCCTCTCCCGCTCCACCGGCCAGCGCTTCGACTGGCACGACACCTCCACCTGGGACGCCGCCCTGCGCGACGTCCGCTCCGCCTACGTGGTGGAACCGGGCACCGCGGACGCCCCCGAGACCGTCCGCGCGTTCGCCGAACGTGCGGCCGCCCAGGGGGTCCAACGCCTCGCCCTGCTGTCCTTCCGCCAGGTCGAGGAGCCGGAGCACGCGCATTACCGCGCCATCGAGCAGGCGGTACGCGACTCCGGCGCGGGCTGGACGATGCTGCGCCCGGACTGGTTCGCGCAGAACTTCAGCGAGGACTTCTTCCGCGAAGGCGTCCTGGCGGGCGGACTCCGGCTGCCCACCGGCGACGGCGCCGTGCCGTTCGTCGACGCCGAGGACATCGCGGCGGTCGCCGCGGCGGTCCTGACCGAGGACGGCCACGACGGACGCGTGTACGAGATCACCGGCCCCCGGCTGCTGACGTTGGCGGACGCGCTCGCCGAGATCGCCCGCGCCGGCGGCCCCGCCGCGCGCTTCACGCACGTCGAGGCCGGGGACTTCCGCGCCGACCTCGGCCGCCAGGGCTGGCCCGCGGAAGCCGCCGACGTCGTCACCGCCCTGCTCGACGGCATCCGGCGCGGACGCAACGCCTCGGTGTCCGACGGCGTGCGGCAGGTGCTCGGACGCGAGCCGGCGGACTTCGCCGACTACGCGAAGGCCGCGGCGGCGGCCGGCGCCTGGCGGGACCGGCCGGCGGGCTGAACCCGCGGTCCCCGGCCGGCCGCCGCGCACGGCGGCCGGCCGCTGAGCCCAACGCCGTGCCCCCGTGCCCCCGCGTGTCGTGGAGACCCACCGCCGCCGTGCCGCCGAGCGCAGGTCAGGACCACGACGCCGGATACGCCGGGAACCCCTCGCACAGGTTGTCGACCGCCTCGTCGGCGGTGCGGCTGAGCACCACGATGCTGTCCATGAGCGAGTACACCACCCCGGCCTCGTCCATCGCGAGGTAGCGGTTGCCCCTCCACGGCGCCGAGCGGGTACAGCCGGCCGGTGATCCCGCGCGAGAGGCACGTGAAGATCTCGTGGTCGTAGGCGGCGAGGACCGGATCGAACCGGAAACCCGACCGCGCCACGTTGCGGCCGGGCCCCGCGTGCGGTGACTCCCGGCCGCCGAACTCGCGTAGGAACGCGCGGGCCGCCGGATGCGGGACGGACCCGCCGCGCTCCGGGAGGAGGGCGGCCCAGCCCTCGACGTCCACCCGCCGCCCCGGATGCCACCCGGCGGCGCGCGGCCGGGCCTCGGTCCGGCCGCACCACAGGCGGCCGGAGTGCCCGGCCGGGACCTGCGCCACCGCTCATCGGTGCCCCGAAGCGCGTGGCCGCGCGTTCCCGAGCGCGCCGTGCGGCGCTGCCGCGAGGCCCGCACCGGGGTCCTCCCGCCCCCACGCACCCGGTCGGGGGCGTTGGGAACGGGCGGGCCGCAGGCGCTCAGGATCCGAGCGTGTGCCCGGTGGTCGCGTCGACGTGGTCGGGGATCTCGTCGTGGCGGTCACCGACCGACGGTGTGCCCGTGAGCTCGAACATGAGGATGGCGGCGCCGGTGGCGGTGTGCGGCTTGTGCTCCGTGCCCCGGGGGACGGTGAAGACCGCGCCCCGGGGGAGCCGGACTGTGCGCTCCCCCTCCGGCTCGCGCAGTGAGATGTACAGCTCCCCGTCGAGCACCAGGAAGAACTCGTCGGTGTTGTCGTGGGCGTGCCAGATGTGCTCGCCCTGCACCTTGGCGACGCGTACGTCGTAGTCGTTGACGCGGTTGACGATGTGCGGGCTCCACAGGGCGTCGAAGGAGGCCAGGGCTGTGCTGAGGAGGATCGGGTCGTTGCTCATGAGGGAATCCTCGCTGGTCGGGCACGGCTTGGGGGAGTGCTAGGAATTGCATATGTCGCAAGATTCCTCTCACGGGGTCGCTCCGGCGGGCCCGCACCGGGTCGTCGTGATCGTGGACGAGAACTCCAACCCCTTCGAGCTCGGCTGCGCGACCGAGGTCTTCGGCCTGCGCAGACCGGAGATCGGCCGCGAACTGTACGACTTCTGGCTGTGCTCCCCCGAGCCGCGCACGCTGATGCGGGACGGCTTCTTCACCCTCACGGGAGTCGTCGGTCTGGAGGCGGCCGACTCGGCGGACACCCTGATCGTTCCCAACCGGCCCGATGTCGACGTGCGCCGCCGCCCGGCCGTCCTCGACGCCGTCCGGCGGGCGCACGCGCGCGGGGCCAGGCTGGTCGGGTTCTGCAGCGGCGCCTTCACGCTCGCCGAGGCCGGGGTCCTCGACGGGCGGCGGGCCACCGCGCACTGGCAGTGGGCGGACGCCTTCCGGGCCCGGTTCCCCGCCGTGCGGCTGGAAGAGGAGGTGCTGTTCGTCGACGACGGTGACATTCTCACCGCCGCCGGCAGCGCCGCGGCGCTCGACCTCGGACTGCACATCGTCCGCCGGGACCACGGTGCGGAGATCGCCAACTCCGTCAGCCGGCGGCTGGTCTTCGCGGCACACCGGGACGGCGGGCAGCGCCAGTTCATCGAGCGTCCGGTCCCCGACATCCCGGACGAGTCCCTCGCACCGGTCCTGGTCTGGGCACAGGAGCGGCTGGACACACCCCTGACGGTGTCGGACCTGGCGGGGCGCGCCTCGGTCAGCCCGGCGACGCTGCACCGCCGCTTCCGGACCCAGCTGGGCACGACGCCGAAAGCCTGGCTCACCCGGGAACGCGTCGCCCTGGCATGCCGGCTGATCGAGCGGGGGGAATCACGCTTGGAGATGGTCGCACGGAACAGCGGGCTTGGCACCGCCGCCAACCTGCGCACCCTGATGCGCCGCGAGACGGGGCTGGTCCCCTCGGCGTACCGGCGCCGGTTCGGTCCCGAGGCGGGGTAGCGCCCCCTCGTCTCGCTTCCTGGCCGGCCCGGTCAGCGGGCGCGGGGCGGCCGGCCCCGGGTCCGGGGCCGAGCCCCGCCCGCCGGAGGGGGCAGCCTGACGTAGCCGGCTCCCCCCGGGTTCTGGGCCGGTCGGGCCCGCGCTGAGACAATGGCGGACATGGCCAAGGTCTACCCCTCCATTGACGACCGCCTCGCCGAATTCCTGCTCTCCCAGCCCGTCTTCTTCGTCGGCACCGCCCCGCTGGACGCCGAGGGCCACGTCAACGTCTCCCCCAAGGGCATGGCCGGCACGTTCGCGGTGCTCGACGCGCACCGGGTCGGCTACCTCGACTACACCGGCTCCGGCGCCGAGACCATCGCCCACCTGGCGGAGAACGGTCGCATCGTCCTCATGTTCTGCGCCTTCGCCGGCCCGCCGAAGATCGTGCGGCTGCACGGGCACGGCAGGGTGGTGCGGCCCACCGATCCGGAGTTCGCCGAACTGCGCCGGCGCTTCCCCAAGGAGCGGACGCTGGGCCAGCGCTCGGTGATCGTCGTGGACGTGCGGCGGATCGCCGACTCCTGCGGGTACTCGGTGCCGCTGATGGACCTGCGCCAGGACCGCGACATCCTGGACCGGTCGCACGAGCGCCGGGACCCGGAGTACTTCGAGACCTACTGGCGGACCCGCAACGCCGAGAGCATCGACGGCCTCCCCGGGCTGCCCGACCGGACCTGAACCCCGCCACCCAGGGGCCGATCCGGGACCGCGCGGCAGGCGGCCGCCGCCGATGAGCCCCGCCCCGCGCACCCGCCGCGGGGGCCCGGACGCGCCCGCGCCGGCGCGCGGCCCGGCGCGCCAACGGAAACGAGAGCTCTCTCACAGGGCGAAACCCCTGGAAAAGGAATGAAATCCGGCGGATCGCGGTGTTGGCTGGAAGGTGCCCGGGACACCCCGGCACCGTGCGTACGCCCTTCCACTCCTGACCGCGCTGGGAGCCGCCCCGTGCCCATCGCCCTGCTCGCCCTGGCCATCGGAACGTTCGGCTTCGGATGCACCGAATTCATGGCGATGGGCCTGCTGCCCGACGTCGCCGAGGCGTTCGGCGTCTCCATCCCCGTCGGCGGGTACATGATCTCCGCCTACGCCGCCGGCGTGGTCGTCGGAGCCCCGCTCCTCACCGCCCTCGGCGCCCGCGTCGACCGCAAGCGGCTGCTGCTCGCCCTCATGGCGCTCTACACCCTCGGCAACCTCGTCGCCGCGCTCGCGCCCACCTTCGAGGTCCTGATCGCCGCGCGGGTGCTCACCGCGCTGCCGCACGGCACGTTCTTCGGCATCGGCTCGGTCGTGGCCGCCTCCCTGGTACCCGTCACCAAGCGCGCGCAGGCCATCTCCATGGTCATCGCGGGGCTCACCGTCGCCAACATCATCGGCGTCCCGCTCGCCACCCTGCTCGGCCAGCAGTTCGGCTGGCGCGCCGCCTTCTGGATCGTCACCGCCCTGGGCCTGCTCACCCTGGCCGCCGTGGCCCGCCTGGTCCCGGCGCAGCCGCCGCGGGCCGGCGCCTCGCTGCGCGCCGAACTGGGCGCGCTCGGCCGCGGCCAGGTCTGGCTCACCCTGCTCGTGGGCGCCATCGGGTTCGGCGGCATGTTCGCCTCCTACAGCTACATCTCACCGATGATGACCGACGTCGCCGGCTTCGGCGAGCGAGCCGTCACCCTCATCCTCGCCGTCTACGGCGTCGGCATGACCCTCGGCAACCTGGTCGGCGGCCGGATGGCCGACCGCGCCGTGATGCCCAGCATCTTCGCCAGCATGACCGGCATCGCCGTGATGCTGCTCGTGCTGCACGCCGTGGCCGAGTACCGCGCCGCCGCGGTCGCCGCGGTGTTCCTGCTCGGCTTCATCGCGAGCACACTCATCCCCGCGCTGCAGACCCGCCTCATGGACGCCGCCAAGGACGCGCCCTCCCTGGCCGCGGCGCTCAACCACGCCGCCCTCAACTTCGCCAACGCGGTCGGCGCCTGGCTCGGCGGCCTCGTGATCGCCGCCGGGTACGGCTACACCGCCCCGAACCTGCTGGGTGCCGCCCTCGCCGTCGTCGGGGTGGGACTCGCGCTCGCCTCCAGCCTGCTGGACCGGCGCACCCCGGCGGCCGGCCGGGCCGGCGACGTGGCCGCGCCGCCGGCGCCCACCGCCTCCCCCCGCGACTGACCGCCCCCGCGCGCACCGGTCGAGGAAACCGCCGACGACCCGGGCGAACCCGCCCGGGTCGTCGGCGTACAGCCAGTGCCCGCACCCCGGGAACTCCACCAGCTCGGTCCCGGGCCGGCGCTCCGCCATCCGCCGCGCCATCGACGCCGACAGGATCGTGCTCGCGCCACCGCGCAGCAGCAGCGCGGGCTGCCGCCCCGCTGTCCACTCCGGCCAGTAGTCGCCGAGCAGCGCCCGCTGCGACGCCATCATGTCCCCGTAGTCGAACAGCAGCCCCCAGCCGTCGGCGAACTCCACCGCGCTGTCCATGAAGTAGCCCGGGTCGGGGATCCCCATGGCCGCGATGCCGGCCGCCAGCTCCGCGCGCGAGGCGGCGCGGCGCGGCCACCCGCCGACGTCGAGGACCGGGTGCGCGACCTCCGGCTCCCGGGTGACCGCGCCCATGTCCACGACGACCAGCGCCCGCACCAGCTCCGGATGCCGGGCCGCGAGCAGGTAGCCGACCGCGCCGCCCATCGAGTGCCCCACCACCGCGGCCGGCGCGAGGCCGAGCGCCCGCACGAACGCCGCGGCGTCCGCCACGTAGGCCTCCGGCCGCAGGTCCCCGCCCTTGTCGGAGCGCCCGTGCCCGCGCTGGTCGAGCGCGACCAGCCGGTGGCGGCCCCGCAGCGCCACCGCCAGGTCCGCGAAGATCCGGCCCCGGCCGAAATGGCCGTGCAGCGCCAGCACCACCGGACCGCCGCCGCCGGAGTCCAGGTACCCGAACCGGCGGCCGTTCACAGTGATGGAGGATTCCGCGAGCATCAGGGCAGTCTAGGACGCCCCCCAGCCGCACGGAGCCGCCCGCGCGCCGCCCTCCGCGGCCTGCGGGCTCACCAGGAGCAGCGCGACGTCGTCGCCGCGGGTCGGAGCGGTGCGCACGAGAGCACTCGCCACCGCGTCCAGATCGCCCGGATCGGCGCGCGCCAACTCGCCGGCGAGGACCTCGGTGGAGCGCTCGATGTCCACCCCGGGCCTCTCCACCAGCCCGTCGGTGTAGAGGGCGAGCACCGCACCGGGCGGAAGGTCGACGTCGACAGCCGGGTACTCCACGTCGGGCTCGATCCCCAGCAGCAGCCCCGGCGGCACCCGCACCGCCTCGGCACGGCCGTCGGGCCGGCGCAGCAGCGGCGGAGGATGGCCCGCGCTGGCGAGGCGGACGCGGTGCCCGGCCAGGTCGATGCGCGCGTACACGCAACTGGCGAACAGGTCGCTGTCGAGGTCGGTGAGCAGCCGGTTCGTGCACGTGAGCACCTCGCTGGGCGACGCGCCGGCGGTGGCGTGCGCGTGCACGGCCGTGCGGACCTGGCCCATGAGCGCCGCCGCCTCCACGTCGTGCCCCTGGACGTCGCCGATGGCCGCCGCCGCGGCCGCCGGACCGATCCGGATGAGGTCGTAGAAGTCCCCGCCGATCCCCATGCCGCGTCCGGCGGGCAGGTAGCGGGCGGCCACCCGCAGCCCCGGCAGGTCCGGCAGGACATGCGGGAGCAGCCCCGCCTGCAGGCGGTGCGCGAGGTCCCGCTTGGACTCGAAGAGGCGCGCCCGGTCCAGCGACTGGGCGACCAGCCCGGCCAGCGACATGAGGACGGCGCGCTCCCCCGCGGCGAAGTTCCGGGGCCGCGCGTAGGCCAGGACCAGCGACCCCACCGCGCGGCCGGACGCCATGAGGGGCAGGAACGCCCAGGACGCCATCCCGTCCTGGTACACGGCGGCCGGATAGGCGCGCCTGAGATCGGCGAAGCTCGTGAAGAAGGACGGCACACCGGTGTTCAGAACATTGGCCGCCGGCGTGGTCGAACTCAGCGGCACGTTGTCGAACCGGGCCATGAGCTCCGCCGAGTAGCCGCGGTAGCCGTGGATCCGCAGCCGGCCCTCCTCCGCCGTCATCAGCGCGAGGGCCTCGGCGCCCAGCGCCGGCATCAGCTGGTCGACGGCCTGCTCCACGACGTCGCCCACCCCCACCGTCTCGGTGAGCGTGACCGCGAGGTGCATCAGGTGGTACAGCACGGCCGACCGGCTCGGCACCGCCGACTCCCCGGGCCGCCCGCTCCTCCGGCCCGGCGTCCCGGCCGGGATCGGGCACCAGCATGCGCGGCCGGGAC